>NZ_JAKRFA010000038.1:0-34165 GCF_022348305.1 Alteromonas sp. MmMcT2-2 | reverse complement strand
AGTCCTTTAACTTAGCCCGCTAGGCTTGCAGGACTGTTTCGCGATTAAAAGGCTTCCATTTAGACCAAAATTCGTACACCAAAGGTCAACAGGCCCTAGATACTTCCCTTTATTTCTCCTCTTGGTTATTTTCTCTTATTCTGAATCTTCCTCCCAAATCACCACTTTGTTTCGACCTTTTGCTTTCGCTAGGTACAAGGCTTGGTCTGACTGTTTAATGAGAACATTTATATCCTCTTCGCCTGGCGAGGTTCCTGCCACACCTATACTTACTGTCACTCGTATGAATTTGTTGATGTCGTGGGTGAAAAGGTGTACGCGGAGATTCTTGGCAATTTGCTTGGCGTAATGCACCCGAGTATGGGGCAAAAATACCAAAAACTCTTCTCCGCCCCAGCGAAAGGTAATGTCAGAGCCCCTAACTTGCCCTTTAATTTCTTCAGCGACTTTTATTGGGCTATTTTTAGCAATATGAGTAACAAGAACACTATATGAATCTAATTCAACAGCCCCCCCCAAACCGTGTTACCAGTGAGCCCATAACGAACGCGCCCATTAGTATTTTTTATAAGTGTATTCTGCTGATATTTAGTCAGGATGTCTTCAGCAGTAAGCTGACTACCTTCCTCGTAATACATCCACAGCTTGTCGTTAACTAACTGCATTTTATCTAAAGACGCAGTACTTTTAGCGTAAGCGTGAGAGAGCCCGCCCCACAAGCAATTAACTATTACAAAACCAACAAATAAAAGAAGTGCTTTCATACATCAATTCTTTTGAATAGGGGCTTTTGAACACAGGGCTAGCTTTTGTATCGGCACCCCTTTCTTATATAAATATTAAGTTACGCTTATCAAAACCGTTTGTGAATAGGTTAAATTCATCAATATTCTACAAATGCGTTTTTGTGTTGTTTCGTTTCCACATGTAAAGGCTTACGTATCTTTTATGCTTAGTTTTATTACCAGCACGCTGATTCCTGTTTTGATCCTTCTGTTAATGGGATGGCTATTTTTTCGCATTAAATGGCTCAATGAAGGGTTTATAGAAGCTGGATCTAAACTGGTATTTAACGTTGCGCTCCCTGCGCTGTTATTTTTATCGATAGCGCGAGCAGACTTTTCTAAAGCCGCCAACCTATCACTGATAGGCGTTGGGGTTATGGGCACGCTCATTGTTTTTGCCGCTCTGATGATTACCTCTCATCTGACCGTACATCCGTACAAAGCCAGAGGTGTGGTTGTACAAGGCGGTTTCAGAGCCAATATGGGCATTATTGGCCTTGCTTATTGTGCCAATACCTATGGGCAAGAAGGGCTTGCTGTAGCCTCGGTCTATATGGGGTGTATTACTATATTGTTTAACGTATTGTCTGTCTTTGTTCTTAATTTTTATCAAGGCGCGTCGCGTTCTTTATTGGGTCAAGTTACTGGCATGGCGAAAAACCCGCTAATTCTTTCTATCGCGGCAGCGCTCCCCTTCTCTTACTTCGAATGGCAATTGCCCACCACCTTGATAAAAACCGGTGAATACTTTGCGCAGCTAACACTGCCACTTGCACTTATTTGTACCGGTGCTTCCCTACAGTTCCGCTCATTCTCCAGTGACTGGTTTAACATTGTGCTTAGCACAACCAGTAAATGCGTGGTTTATCCCACTATATTAGTCGCGTTTGCCTATGCTTTTGGATTTAGAGGTATGGAGCTGGGCATTGTTCTTCTTCTCGCCATTTCACCTACTGCTGCAGCAAGCTATGTCATGGTTAGAAACTTAGGCGGTGATTATCGTTTGGCGGCAAGTATCATCGCAGTGAGCACATTGGCATCTTTGCCTATTACCGCCCTCGCCTTTGGAATATTAAGTAAACTACAGCTAGTGTGATGAAAATATGTCTTTGTTAAGCACATTTTAAGTTTATAAACAGTGAAGAGTGAGGCTATTGATGTAGTGTTGGACGTTATTGGAAACGAAAAGCGCCGGGTAACTCGACGTTAACCCGGCGAAAAAGGCGTAACAGACGTCGCCCTAATCTGCTTCTATCTCACCCTCTTCAATAGCCACAACGCGACGTGCTTCAACGTAGGTTTTAATAGCCCAAAGTGTCTCTTGGTCTAAGATAGGATCGGTTTGACCTTCAGGAATGCCGCCAAGTGCAGGCATGCCTTTCGCCGAGCCAAAACG
Source organism: Alteromonas sp. MmMcT2-2 (assembly GCF_022348305.1). Lineage (NCBI taxonomy): Bacteria > Pseudomonadati > Pseudomonadota > Gammaproteobacteria > Alteromonadales > Alteromonadaceae > Alteromonas > Alteromonas sp. MmMcT2-2. The sequence goes on along the minus strand of NZ_JAKRFA010000038.1, from coordinate 31,984 downwards.
CAAGCGCTCAACGAACCATTCGTCGTCTTCAAAGCTTTCTGGGTCGAGTTCACGAAGGTCTGGGTTTATTCCGCCAGACTGCGCGTGCAAGCCGTGACAACCTGCACAGTTATTTGCATAAGCGGACTCACCAAACTTGATGACCTTCGTTTTGGTTTCTTCATCAAGGCTTCGATATGGGTTTTCAAACACCCAGCCATTTTCAGACTCATCGCCATCAGTGATTGGCGGCATAGCTGAGCTATCTGCTCCTTGAGGGATAACATTTCCATGTGCAAGCACGTGGCCAGACAAGCCAGTCACCACGAGTGCCGCAAACAACATCGATATTTTTGTTTTCATAATTCATACATCCTCAAAAGACTATGAATTAAGTATACGTACGAGGAAATAAGGGGTAACTCTACTTTGGTTTTGAAAGGCTCCTCCTTTGGTAGGAGACCACAATGATAGCCACTGAAAGCGCAAACTTTACCGTTGCTGCTTCAACGTTAGTGCTAGAGTCAGAGTCGAAATAACGCCCATAAGAATAATGCAGACTTATCTTGACAACAGGTAAATGAATAGATGATAAAAAAGGCCAGCGCACGAAGGCGCTGGCCATGTATTAATCACTATTTACCGCTCAGCTAAGGTTAGTTTTTTGCCACCTGCTGATAGCGCTTGGGTAATTTAAACGTCCACACGGTGCCGCCTTGGTTGAAGTGCTTCACGCGTTTTGCAACTTCACCGCCCCATAATGGCACTGCGCCGCCCCATCCAGATAGTACAGAGATGTACTGCTCACCATCCATTTCCCATGTCACTGGAGAGCCAACAATACCTGAGCCAGTTTGAAACTTGTAAACCATTTCGCCGGTTTTGTCGTCAAAGGCCATAAGATAACCTTCAGGGTTACCGGTCCAAACCAGACCACCACCTGTAGTTAACACGCCGCCCCAAAGTGGAGAGAAGTTGTTATAGCGCCAAACGGTTTTACCTGTTTTGGGGTCAATCGCTTTAAGTACGCCAATAAAGTCCTCATTCACTGATTTAATGGTGAAACCTGCACCTAGGTACGCTGCACCTTTCTTGTAAGAGGTAGGCTCGTTCCAGATATCCATTTCCCATTCGTTTGAAGGAACATAGAAGAGTTCAGTATCCTTTGAATAGGCCATTGGCATCCAGTTTTTACCACCTAAGAACGCAGGGCGAGCGACAACCTGTGCACCTTGTTTACCATCAGCTGATTGCGCTGGGCTTCCTGGGCGATTTTCGTCAACGTAGATAGGTCGACCTTTTTCATCCAGTCCCTTTGCCCAGTTTAATTTATCAACAAACGGGAAGCCGCGGATAAAGTCACCGTTTTCGCGGTTAAGGACGTAGAAAAAGCCGTTTCTGTCGGCGGTTGCCGCCGCTTTCACTGTCTTGCCGTTTTCCTGGTAGTCAAACGAGATAAGCTCGTTTACGCCATCGAAGTCCCAGCCATCGTGTGGTGTGGTTTGGAAGTGCCACACAATTTTTCCTGTATTAGGGTCAATAGCTAAGCGCGACGACGAGAAGTAGTTATCGCCCGGACGTAGGTGAGAGTTCCACGGTGCAGGGTTACCCGTACCGAAAAATAGCAAGCCTGTATCTGAGTCGTAAGTACCACCTAGCCACGTTGCTGCACCACCGGTTTTCCATAAATCAGCAGGCCATGTTTTACCTGGTGCGCCGCCTGAAATACCATTTTCGGTTTTCTTACCGTCTTTCCATAAGTACCCCATGTGCCCTTCAACGGTAGGTCTAACCCATAGCTGTTTGCCAGACTTCGCGTCGTAAGCATACACTTTACCGACGATCCCGAACTCACCACCGGAAATCCCTGTAATGACTTTTCCGTCAACTACAATAGGCGCTGCAGTAATGGCGTAGCCCGCTCGGTAGTCTTCAACTTTTTTCTTCCAAACAGTTTTTCCCGTGTCTTTATCCAGTGCTACTAACTTGGCATCCAAGGTGCCAAATATGACCAGATTATCGTAAAGCGCAACGCCACGGTTTATCACGTCACAGCAAGGCATAATGCCGTCGGGCAAACGCGCTTCATATTGCCATAGCTCTTCACCAGTTCTCGCATCGATGGCCCACACACGAGAGTAAGATCCGGTTACATACATCACACCATCTTTTACCAGAGGCTGCGATTCTTGACCCCGCTGCTTTTCACCACCTAATGAAAACGCCCACACAGGACGTACTTCTTCTACTGTATCGCGGTTAATGGCGGTTAACGGGCTATAGCGCTGAGCTTTCAAGCCCATTCCATACGTCACTACGTCGTCAGTGGTAACGTGGTCATTTTGAATATCTTTGTCGGTGACAACAGCATGGACAGGAGTTAACGCACTTGCACAAACCAGCATAGATAGGGCAAGTTTTTTAATTGGCATATTATTATTCATAACGGTTCCTAGTTGCATGTAGGCCATAAATGGTCTGTTTCAGACTATTCGTTAGGATTAGCATAGCTAGGGGGGATGTCGATGCCTATGCAACAGCGGAGTGATTTGACTCCTCCTTTAGGAGGAGGAATGAAGGGCTATTTTCCCTTTTGATCAATGCCTTTACGCTTTCACGTCTTTTTAAAGAAATGCGTTCTTCCAATATTGATAGCAGTGATTAAGATAATAAAGCTGATGGCCACAGAAGTATTGCCTAAAGTGCTTTCGTTCTGAACGCTATCGTTCAGAGTGCGCTTATTCTGAAAGCTCTTGCCCCGCAAAATAAGGCGGCATCTCATAAATGGTTTTGTATTTCTCAAATAACCGTTGCATATCACCCTCTACCACCATTCGCGTAATTACATCACCAATTTCATAGCCAAGCGCGCGATAATTAGTATGAACAGCAAGTCCTATGTCCCACTTTTGCTTTCCAATGAGCGGAAACGCGTTGCTTGCAAGGCGATATTGCTCATTATCGACAAACTGACTGAGGTAGGATATTTGCGAGCGCAATCCCATTACCGCTTCGACGGTTCCTGCTTTCATTGCGTCAATCGCTTCTGCGTTTGAACCATAGTGCGATGTTTTTTCTCGCAACCGGCCGCCAAACGCTGACGTTAAGTAAAAGTGGGGAATGCTGTCTATTTCCGCACCAATCGTGTGATACTGAAACATGCCCATGGTTTCCACTTCGGGCAAAGTGTGCGTGTTGTGAATGATTTGCCAGCTTTCACGCTGATAAGGGGCAAACATATGAACAAGCTCATTAACCAACAAGCCCACGTCGTCACGTTTTTGAGAAAAGCTTGGGTCGTAAGGCGCGCGCATCATCACATCAGCCTTAATTCGGTGGATAATATGGCCCTTCCATAGGTAATTTCTGAAATCGTCCTCTGTCGTTTCACCTGGTGTCATCCATATCAGTTCTAGCTCAACACCAAGGGCGCTCGCGATTTCACGGGCGATATCAATATCAATACCTGTGGGGTTGTCGTTTTCAATAAATGAAAATGGAGGATAGTCGGTGTACACCGCAATTCTAATTAAACCGCTGTCTTTAATATCGTCTAACGATCTTGCTTCCCCGAACGCAGAAACCGTTATCAGGCAGAGTAAAATGAAAATAACTCGAAAAGGTTTAACTAACTGCACAGCTTACCCACTTATTCAATCGAACTTCTTAAGCATACTAAGGGGTTAGCGTGATTTTACTAATGCTACTTTAGCGCCATAGCATTCCTCCTTTAGGAGGATGTTCTTCGGGAAAATTGCCATATACCCTTATGTCAGACAAACACATATCAGCAAAAGCATGCAGCTGAGCTCAGGGTGGTATATGGCAAAGGGTGTAAAAAGCACGGTTGAAAGACGATTAACCGGTAAGCGCTATCAAAAGTGTGTAGCGTCACTTTTTTGCTGCGTTCTGTTGTCGTTTTTAAACAGCGCGCTCGCATTTAATGAAGCGCAATCTTCTCAGGCCCAACAAGCTGCACCACAGGCCTCTTTTGCCACTATTGTGGTCATTTACATAAAAGTTGCGGGCACATCTCCACCAGGCACACCAGACTATTTAAAGTCCCCCAGCAATGAGGGGACAGCTGGCGCAAGTGTGGCGATAGAGGATGCCAATATCACGGGAAAATTTCTTGGTTATCAGTTTGAGTTAACTGAAATCAGTGTGCCTTCTATCGGCGAACTGCAAGCTTCTTTAGCTAAAACACGTAAGCACTCTGGTTCAAGTGCTAACACAAATCACAAAGAAATAAGCAGCAATCAGCAAGGCAACATTGCACCCGTTGTACTACTGGACATGCGAAGCAGTGATAAGGTAAAGGCTGCCTCAATTGAGCAGTTGATTGCCAATATTCAAAGCACGCTTCCTAATGCCGTATTTTTTAACGTAGCTAATAGCGATGATTTGCTGAGACAAAATTCATGTCGCCTGCCCTTGTTTCATACAATCCCCAGTTATCAGATGAAAGCCGACGCGCTAGCCCAGTGGTTTCGCACTAAGCGTATTGACGAGATATTTGCAGTTTACGGAAAAACCGCTGACGATGCTGCATACCTAGCCGCGTTTAAACGCAGCGCTAAAAAATTCAAGCTTTCACTTGTTGAAACTAAACAGTGGCAGGACAGTTTTGATTTACGCAGGGCTGCCTTTGCTGAAATTCCTCAATTTACGCGAACAACCGAAACCTATCAGGCTGTTTTTACCGCCGATAGCGCGGCGCAATTCGCGTATAGCCTACCCTTTAACACCTATTATCCCGTACCTGTGGTAGGTGCTGCCGGCCTAAAAGCTCTAGGTTGGCATTTTACCCACGAACAATGGGGCGCCCGTCAGCTTCAAAGCCGTTTTAACGACGGGTTTAACAGACACATGAATGAAGTCGACTTCGCCGCGTATCTTGCGGTAACGGCGGTGGCAAATGCTGCGCAGCAAGGAAGCGATTTAACGCAGCAGGGAATACTTAAAACCTTGCTTAGCGACCACTACACGCTGGGTGCCTATAAAGGCCGCCCTCTTTCTATTCGCCCCTACACCCACCAATTTCGTCAGCCTATTGCGCTGGCCCACGAAGACGCATTGGTGACTCATGCGCCCCTTGAAGGCTTTTTGCACCAAACCAACGAACTGGACACATTAGGCGCAACACACACTACCTGTAAGGACAAGTTATGAGCTATCGCTTTGCACTCTTGCTTGGCAGTTTAATGGCAAGCTTTGCACTTCCTCAAGCCTTTGCACTTCCTCAGGCGTATGTCACTAACGAAAAAGACAACACGCTATCTGTCATTGATATGACGACATTTGATGTGGTTGAAACTATCGAGGTTGGAGAGCGACCCCGAGGGTTTATTTTAAGTGCAGACCAGTCCCACGCGTATATCTGTGCCTCTGATGCTGATCGCATTCAAATTATGGATTTGTCTACCCATTCCATAGTGGGCGATCTTCCCTCAGGTGCAGATCCTGAAACCATAGCATTACATCCTAACGGCACCACTATTTACACAGCTAATGAAGACGATGCCCTTCTTACTGTTATCGACATTCCAACGGCTCAGGTCATTTCTCAGATAGATGTAGGCGTAGAGCCTGAGGGGCTGGCTGTGAGTCACGACGGCAGCATGATGGTAGTCACATCAGAAACCACTAACATGGTGCACTGGATAGATACCAAAACGCACGAAAATATTGCAAATAGCTTGGTTGACGCAAGACCCAGAGATGCTCACTTTACCAGAGATGACAAGTACCTTTGGGTAAGCTCGGAAATAGGTGGAACCGTTAGTATTTTCGAAACTGCTACTAAGCAAAAAGTGAAGACCCTTTCCTTTGCCATTAAAGGCGTTTATCGCGACAAGGTTCAGCCAGTGGGTATTGTGCTTATGAAAGATAAACCCTACGCCTTCGTGGCGCTTGGCCCAGCGAATCGCATAGCGGTCATCAATACCGATACCTTTGAAGTGGAAGACTACATTTTGGTTGGGCGACGAGTGTGGCAATTAGCGTTTAACCAAGATCAGTCTTTATTGCTGACCACTAACGGTGTAAGCGGTGATGTTTCTGTCATCAATACCCACACGTTAAACGTAGAGCATACGGTAAAAGTGGGGCGTTACCCTTGGGGCGTGGCGGTTAAATGGAAATAGCGGTTCAGGCGGTTTCACATCAGTACGGCGGCCATCACGCGCTGGACAATATAAGCCTTTGCCTAAAACCAGGCTTAACCATGCTGCTTGGGCCAAATGGCGCAGGCAAAAGTACCTTATTTGCGCTTATTACGGGCCTTCAAAAACTCACGCAAGGCAGCATTACCTTTGATGGTGCTACACTGTCTCAATCTCGCACAAGTATTATGGCGAAAATGGGCGTGGTATTTCAGCAAAGTACCTTAGATATCGACCTGTCGGTAAAACAAAATTTGTCCTACTTTGCTTCGCTCCACGGCATAACTACCACTTGCGCGCTATCTCATATTCATGGCCTGCTCGACGAGCTCGATCTTACGAGTAAGCTCAACACAAAAATTCGCAACTTAAATGGCGGGCACAGACGTCGGGTCGAGTTAGCTCGGTGCCTTATTCACAAGCCATCCTTGCTGCTACTAGACGAGCCTACCGTTGGCTTAGATATAGAATCCCGTCACCTTATTTTGCGGGTAGTACAAGCACTCGCTCATTCCCAAAACGTAAGTGTACTGTGGGCCACGCATTTATTCGAAGAAGTGAAGCACAACAACAATCTGATAGTCTTATCAAAAGGGCGAGTGTTAGCCCACGACCAATGTGAAGCGTTGTTGGCCAAGTATCATCAACAAGATATTGAGCACCTTTGGCAGCATTTGATGCAGGAAGGCTCCTGATGTATTGGCGCTGTTTTGTGGGCGTACTTACCCGAGAGATGCTGAAGTTCTGGCAGCAACGTACACGCCTGTTAAGTGCATTGGTGCGCCCGCTGCTTTGGCTATTTGTTTTTGCCGCAGGGTTTCGTTCGGCCCTCGGTCTTTCAATGACCGAGCCTTACGAGAGTTATATTTTGTACGAAGAGTACATTGTACCTGGGCTTGCCGCCATGATTGTGCTTTTTAATAGTATGCAAAGTTCATTGTCCATGGTGTACGACAGAGAAATGGGCAGCATGAAAGTACTGCTGTTAAGCCCGGTTCCCCGCCCTTTTCTGCTAGGCAGCAAGCTTATAGCCAACACCTTGGTAAGCGCTATTCAGGTGTACATCTTCTTTGCCTTTGCGCTTTTACTGGATGTACGCCTATCTGCGTTGGGATACGTTTATGCGTTGCCTGTTATTGCGCTACTGTCATTGTTTTTAGGTTCGTTAGGACTATTACTGGCAAACTATATTAAGCAGCTAGAGAACTTTGCCGGGGTCATGAATTTTGTCATTTTCCCGTTGTTCTTTCTATCAAGCGCCCTATACCCGCTTTGGAAAATGCGTGAGGCCAGCGAATGGCTGTATCAGATTTGCGCCTTTAACCCCTTTAGTAGCGGCGTAGAATTACTGCGATTTGCGCTCTATGAAAAACTCGAACACAACGCGCTAGCCGTTGTACTTTGTCTTACGGCTATCACTTTTATTTTGGCTGTTAGAAGCTTTCGCCCCAAAGCCTCAAAAGGGCGCTTCTCGTGATAAAAGCAAACCTAACCTGGGCTAATGAAAGCAATAAAGTTGAAACGTTAGACGATAGTGACTGCTTACTTATTTTAACTACGCCCGAGTTATTAGCGAGCCAACTCTTTCACTTTTCAACACCCGCTAAGACATACATTGAGCAGGTTTTTGACGATGAAGGTTTTGCAGGAAATAAAGGCCAATGTGTATTAGTACAAGGCCTTAAGGCGTTTAAAACAAGTTACATCTCAGACACTGAAAACAGCGGAAAAAACAAAATTAGCCAACAATTAGCTGAAGTAAAACGGGTACTGTTTTATGGTGTCGATTTTGCGCTTTTTGAAGCGTCAGATACACCCAACGTCTCTAGCTGTGCCTCGACTTTATCTAAAACTAATGACCCTTCCATGGTTAACCGCTCAAGCTACGCTAGCGATTCAAACTCCGCGTTTTATTCGAAAAGCACTAGTGACTTGAAGCAAACTAACGCGCCAGCATTTCGCTACTTAGAACAGCAGTTCGATGCATTGTTTAAAAAGCTTAAAAGCTTGTCGGTAACCTTGGAAAAGCTGGCGTTAATGGCGCTTTCTACCACTGAAACAGTAAGCAGCGACCCTGTTAACACCATTGCGAGCCACTCGCAGTTTCTGAGTGCGCTACTTAGAAGCAATTTCAAGCACGGCTATCACTTTAAGGGCTATAAGACGAATAATCGTTCGGTTTCTAGCAGTCGAGCCCGCGACGACAACAACAACGCAAATAGTGTTGAAAAAAACGCCGCAACTAATGAAGCAATTAACCAAGCAACTGATATTAGGGGCACGCTGTCTCTTGCATTAGATGCCAAGCATTTTAATAAAGCACAAAAGCGTCTCGTTTCACACACTATCCGCTATGAATCAGCCCTGAATGCCGCGATGACGTGGGCTAAAGATCTCGCCCACATGCCAGCCAACTTATGTACGCCAGATTATCTGGCCGAACAAGCTCTGCATCTGGCGCAAACCTTTAATACGGTGTCTTGCGATATCCTCAATGAAAGTGCGCTAAAGCAGTTAGACATGAACGGGTATTTAGCGGTAAATGCAGGTTCACAGTTTGCTGCCACCATGCCTATTCTTCGCTATACAGCCAAAGGTTTAGAGAATTCACCGCCGGTAGTGTTAATCGGCAAAGGCGTAACGTTTGACAGCGGCGGCATAACGTTAAAACGCAGCCCTGATATGCGCCATATGATTTACGACATGGCAGGCGCTGGCTGTGTATTGGGCGTCATTCAGGCGGTTGCCACGCTGGGGTTAAATATAAATATTATTGGTATTGTGGCGAGCGCCGATAATGCGATTGATGGCAAAGCCTATCGCCCGGGTGACATTATCACTATGCACTCAGGAAAAACCGTGGAAGTCATGAGCACCGATGCAGAAGGGCGTATGCTTATGGCCGATGCAATCAGCTACGCGAAACAGTTCACCCCCTCGGTTATTATTGATATTGCAACCCTAACCGGCGCAGCCATTAGCGCACTGGGGCACAAAGCCACTGCGCTTTTTAGCAACGCTCCAGCGCTTGAAAGTGCGTTAGTTGAAGCGGGTGAACTGGCTAACGACAGGTGCTGGCCTTTCCCACTTTGGCCAGAATATCAAGACGCCATTACCTCTCAGCACGCGGATATGATGAATACGGGTATAAACTCTCCCGGTGCTATTTCGGCAGGCTGCTTTCTCTCTCGCTTTGCTGACGGCACCCCGTGGGCTCACCTCGATGTGGCAGGAACCGCTTTTACCTACACCAAATCTTTATCGGCAACCGGCCGCCCTATTCCTCTGCTGTTATCTTACTTAAGCAGCTGTGCTATCAAAAATAATCAATAAATCATCAAAATTCATGACAGTTCTCCTCCCTTAGGAGGATATCTGTTAACACATATTCAACATATACTCAGTCATGCGTTTAATCATAAAGAAGAGGAACAATTATGTGGACTAAACCCCAATACACAGAAATGCGCCTTGGTTTTGAAGTAACTCTTTACATCAATAACCGCTAGGCAACGCCCTCTGGGATGATGAACAAAAAGGCTGCCGACGCAGCCTTTTTTTACTTGTAGTATGGAGTTGTTATGCACGTATTGATTCTTGGTGCTGCCGCCGGGGGTGGATTTCCGCAATGGAACTGCCACTGCCCCAATTGTAAGGGTTTACGCGAAGGTAAAATAAAGGCGAAAGGCAGAACACAGTCGAGCATTGCTGTCAGTAGCGATGGTAAAAATTGGGTTCTCATTAATGCCTCCCCCGATTTAAGGGAGCAGATAAATAGCCATCCGCAGCTGTGGCCCGACGCCCATGTTTCTCGCGGCACACGCATAAGCGCAATTGTGCTTACCGACAGTCAAATAGATCATACTACAGGCCTGCTAACATTGCGCGAAGGCTTACCCCTTCCCGTTTATTGTACCGATGTTGTGGCCGAAGACCTAACCACCAGCTTCCCGCTTTTTACCGTATTAAAACACTGGCACGGCGGACTACAACAGCATTCAATTAATACCGATTATCATCAACGCTTTGTACCAAAGGGGGCAGAAGGCCTGACTTTCCAACCCGTGGTATTAGAGTCTAATGCGCCCCCTTACTCGACGTATCGCGACAACATTGTGCCGGGCAACAATATCGGCCTGAAGATAACTGACGACACCACGGGCAACGTGCTTTTTTACGCGCCGGGATGTATGCAGGCAAACGACACAGTAAAACAGGTGATGCGCGAATCTCACTGCGTGCTATTTGACGGTACGCTGTGGGCCAATGAAGAAATGATAGATCACGGCTTTAGCAACAAGCTGGGCACTGATATGGGACACATGCCGGTTAATGGAAAGGGCGGAGCCATTGCGCTGCTAAATGAATTTAACGTTGAGCGTAAAGTACTTATTCATATCAACAACACTAATCGCGTGCTTGACGAAGACTCCAGTGCTTATCACAGCCTGTGTGAGCAAGGCATTGAATTGGCTTACGACGGTATGGAAATTGAGGTGTAGTAATGACAGAACACGCATGGTCTAGACAAGAATTCGAACAAAAACTGAGAGAAAAAGGCGCTTACTACCATATTCATCACCCGTTTCATAAACGCATGAATGAAGGACACTGCAGCGTTGATGAGATTCAGGGTTGGGTGGCCAACCGACTGTATTATCAAATGGCGATACCGGTTAAAGACGCGGCAATTTTAGCGAATTGCGAAGATCAATCGGTACGCAGAACTTGGATCCAACGAATTATCGATCACGATGGACGGGAAGGTGAAGACGGACTGGGCGGCATAGAAGCCTGGTTGCGGTTAGGCGAAGCGGTAGGCTTGAACCGCAGTGAATTACTTGATGAAACCCACCTGTTGCCAGCGGTTAAATTTGCAGTAAATGCCTATGTGAATTTTGCCCGCCGTGCGTCGTGGGAAGAGGCTGCCTGCTCATCGTTAACTGAAATGTTCGCCCCTGAAATACATCAAAGCCGATTAGATACCTGGCCTGGGCACTATACATGGATTGATAGTGAAGGCTTTACCTACTTTCAAATGCGGTTAAGTCAGGCGCGCCGTGATGTAGAGCATGGCCTGCAGATTACCCTTGACCACTTTGTTACCCGACAACAGCAAGAACATGCGCTCAATATACTTCAGTTCAAAATTGATATTTTGTGGAGCATTGCTGATGCCATTTGCTTTGCCTATGAATATAAGAGAAAGCCGTTTGATGGTATTGCCGACCAGCGGGTGTGCCATAAAGGGAGGTTTTAATGATGTCGAATTTACAATCACAAACCGAACACCACTTAGATGCTGATAGCGTCGGTGCTGATAACGTGGAAGATAACATTGAAAATAGCAGCAGTCACAACAACGAGGGCGGCCGCACAAGAGACAAAACAGCTTCTTTAAATCCGCTTTTTCGCATGCAGTACGAGAAAGCTCAGGGTTGTTATGTTTTGTTGTTCCCCGAAGGAATGATCAAACTTAATCCTTCTGCGGCAGAAATTCTTAAGCGAGTAGATGGCAGCAATACGGAAAATGCCATTTGTGCTGAGCTTCGCCAAGCGTTCCCTGATGCACCTGAAGATTTAGAAGAAGATGTTCATGCATTTCTGGTCCATGCCGAGCAAAAGAAGTGGATCCGCTATGACGAATAATACAGACGTTGATTTACAAACCGACGTATCAAATACCATAACGCCTCCGCTATGGCTCCTAGCCGAAATTACCTATCAGTGCCCATTGCATTGCCCCTATTGCTCAAACCCAGTAAACATGGAAGAAACATTTAATGAGCTCTCTACTGAGCACTGGGAGCGTGTGCTGCGTGAAGCGCGGGAAATGGGCGCCGTGCAATTAGGCTTTTCTGGCGGAGAGCCATTGCTTCGAAAAGACTTAGAGCACTTAGTCGCTTATGCGCGGGCTTTGGGTTTTTACACCAACTTGATCACCTCTGGCATTGGCATGACAGAAAAACGTATTGCCAAACTCAAAGAAGCCGGCCTTGACCACATTCAGCTTAGCTTTCAGGCAGCCAATGCTGAAGTCAATGACTTAATAGGCAACAAGCGTCACTCATTTGAACAAAAACTTAAAATTGCGAAGCTGGTAAAACAATACAACTACCCTATGGTGCTTAACTTCTGTATTACCGCGCAGAACATTCACGAAATAGAAGACGTAATGGCGCTCAGCGAGCAGCTAAACGCTGATTTTGTCGAGCTGGCTACCGTACAGTATTACGGCTGGGCCTATGAAAATAGAGACCATCTGTTACCTACCTCACAGCAGCTACAGGAAGCTGAGGCCGCAGTGAACCGCTACCGCGCGCAGCAAAACGGTAAAGGGCCAACCTTCATATTTGTGTCGCCCGACTACTACGAATCTCGCCCTAAGGCGTGCATGAATGGCTGGGGCACAACGTTTTTAACCGTAACGCCAGATGGCAGTGCCCTTCCGTGTCACAGTGCAAAGATATTGCCCCTTCATTTTCCTAATGTGAAAGAACGCTCGTTGCACGATATTTGGCACCAAGACTTTAGCTTTAATCATTTCCGTGGCGATAGTTGGATGCCTTCGCCCTGTAGGGACTGCGATGAAAAAGATAAAGACTTTGGCGGCTGCCGATGTCAGGCCTACCTGCTAACAGGTGATATGTATAAGACGGATCCGGTTTGCAGCAAGTCGCCCGATCACCATTTGATGAAAGGCATTACCGATAAAGCAGGTACTGCACCGTCGAAGGCACTACAGTATCGGAAGGTGGAAAAGCCGATTCCCATTCTAGAAGTAAGTGCTACGAGGTAAGCGCTACGAGACAAGTAATACGAAATGAGTGCGCTGCGATAAGTACTAAACCAAAAGAGATACCGTTAAACCGCAATGATAAAAGTGTATGTCTGAATTTCATTTCATTGATGCCGGCTCTGGGTCAAAAGTGCATAGCGTTGTTTTTGCGCTAAAAACCCCTGCAGCAGGCCATACTGGGTTGTCTCACTTAGCTGAGCACATGAGCTTTCGACGCTCTCACCAATACCCCGCTGCCCACGAACTTTTTACGGCCAATACACTTCTGCCTGTTACTATTAACGCTACCACACTCGCCGAGTACACCTTCTTTTTCGCTTCGTCTGAAAAAGCGAACGTGCTGCTTGATGCTGTAAATTACCTGTACTGTGGCCTGCTTAACCGGGATTACGGTACCGATGAGGTAATCTTAGAGCGTGACGGGGTTATTTTTAACGAGCTCGCCATGCTAGAGACAAACAGCGACTATGCATTAAACGCCGCTATTCGATTAACCGATACCAATAAAAATGCCTATCAACACGCGGGTGGTTTTACACAAACCATAGGCAGCAACAGCATTCAAGCGCTTCAAGACTACAAACGCCAGTGGTATCAGCCAAGCAATATCACCACGCTGGTTTATAGTAATTCAGCCCACTTTTTTGAGCAGTGCAAGGAGGTTGTTACAGCCCTGAGCGCGGAAACAGCTTTGAGCGAAGAATCAACACTGAACAGAAACGCCTCTCTGAGTCAGCACGCATCTCAACGTGAACACTCACATTTAGACAAAGAAGCCTCTCTTGATGCGCAAACGACAAAAGGCGAAAACGAATCAATAAGGCATGTATTAACCTGGTGGTTTCCTCAGTGCTTTTTAAATGGTTTACTACAGCAAGAAGCAACACTTAGCACCGTAGCAGGCCTTGAAAACACTTTATTTATCGACCCCGAAATCAATCAACAAGGCAATTTTGCAATTCGCCTCGTCACAAACGAAGCGATGAAGGAAGTAGCAAGCGAGCTTTCGATAGAAGCACTTCCAAAGCTTTCACAAAATCTGACACACAAGCTCGTGAGCGATGATAATGATAAAAGGCTGCGACAACTAAAACATGTGGTATCCGCGTGTCTTGCCTCATTTGATATTAGACCTTCAAAGCCAATGCCAGACACTGATAAACATGCAGAAGGTGTGGGGGCGGCTATTCGCTATTTTGCGCAACTAACAGATGCGTTGGGTTCTAACGAGTGTGCCGCCAAAGATTGTGCCACCAAAAGCACTTATTTAGCGAGTGCTAATAAGGTATCGCACTCCTACCTGAGGGCTCTACCTTCACCAGAAAAATCAGTCGCTCGCGAGCGGATTAGAAAGGCACGCAAAGACTTTTCCGCGCAAGCCAGCGCTTCCAATAGCGAGCAGTCACTTTTAATACCGCATCTTAACTCTAAATACCGACATTTTATTGCGTTAGAGCACTTGCCTGCACTTCCACGTTTATTGCGGCCACTCGCCAACAAGACCACCAATTTGAAACGCTTTAACGCTGAACACATTGCTTCGCACTGGGTGTATCGCATCGCGTTCTATCAACAGTCAAGACTACAAGCGGTGCTGGCACACCACCTTTTCTGGCAACCAAGAACTTCGGGGGAATGCTACGCACTGGGCGCTGCAACCTATGAAAATAACCTTTTTCTATTTGGTGCCAGCGATACAAATATCACAGAGCGTGAAAACTGGTGTCATAAGGTTTTATCGATGCTCTCGTAGGGAATTCGGGAAAAAACACTGCTACCAATTTATGATACTTCCTCCCCCTTAAGGAGGATATTTTTAGGGAATGGTTAAGGCAATACTGAAAGTATAAATAATAACGAAGCAGTCAAGACCATGCCTACGCGAATTTCTACTAAAAGCTCTAGCCAAAACGTTGCACAATCCCCAACACATCAACTTGCCCGTTCACCATTTGCTCTTGCGATTATTGCAAGCGCTGTAACCTATGCGTTTAGCTCTGCTGCAGAAGCTAACGATGCAATGGACCACTACGAGGTTATAGAGGTACAGGGAGCGACACCGCTTAGCGCCAACAGCAATAACTCTGCTGTATTTGGTAACGTTCAGACACTCACTCAAGACGATATTGAAGGGAGCGTCAACCGTTCACTACCGGAGCTACTCAAAACTCAACTGGCAAGCGTGAACCTAAACGATGTTCAAAACAATCCGTTCCAACCCGATCTGCAATACCGCGGGTTTACTGCCTCTTCGCTGCTTGGTCTACCTCAGGGCATTTCGGTGTACTTAAACGGCGGTCGGGTTAATGAAGCGTTTGGCGATACTGTGCATTGGGACCTCATGCCTCTAGATGCTATAGATACCGTTTCTTTGTACTCTGGTTCAAACCCTCTGTTTGGCCAAAACACGCTAGGCGGCGCCCTTGCGCTTAGAACGAAAACAGGGTTTAGCTTCAACGCCAACGAAATAGATTTACAGGCTGGACAATTCGGCCAGAAAGCCGCGTCTGTGGAATCGGGTGGTCATAACGATCACTGGGCGTATTATGTGAACCTGAATCATTATGAGGAAGATGGCTGGCGCGACTATTCGCCATCTGAAGTGCAGCAAGTATTTACATCGCTTGCCTATAAAAGTGACAAAATGCATCTCGACATGAACCTCTTTATGGCCGATAACGAGTTACTCGGCAATGGTGCATCACCTATTGAACTGCTGGATATTGAAGGAAGAGAAGCGGTCTACACCCACCCCGATCAGACCAACAACGAACTTACGCACGTTAATATAACCGGTGATTTCGTTATAACTGACACCTTATCTTTAACCGCCAATATGTTTTATCGCGACACACAAACTCAATCAATCAACGGCGATGACAGTGATTTTGGTGCCTGCCAGTTCGCTGATGGACGCGTAACACTGTGTGAATTTGAAGATGATGACGACGATGATGATGCTCCGCTTGATAGTGATGATGATGGCGACGACGATGATGACGATGATTTGCCTGTTGTAGGAGAAGGCGACGATATAGAAGCGGTTGAATTTATTGGCTTTGATGACGACACTGCGCTTGCCGAAATATCAGATGTGGACGCAGATGAACTTGATGGAACATACAATACGGGCCGGACAGACGCCAAAGCTACTGGGTTATCTTTTCAGCTAGCAAAACAATATGCCTTAAGCGGCTTCAGTTCAGAGTTAATTGTTGGTGCCAGCTACACCAAAGGAGATGTTAACTACGCCGCTGATACTACATTTGGTATTTTGGAAAACGAATCTGCACAAGACTCACGCACCGTTTTACCCATCGACGGGCTCATGGCACAAGAAGCCAGGGTTAGATTAGATGTAGACACCACCGCATGGTCGCTATTTTTCATGAATAGTACACAGCTCTCTTCAGC
The DNA here is from genome assembly GCF_022348305.1 of Alteromonas sp. MmMcT2-2. Classification (NCBI taxonomy): domain Bacteria; kingdom Pseudomonadati; phylum Pseudomonadota; class Gammaproteobacteria; order Alteromonadales; family Alteromonadaceae; genus Alteromonas; species Alteromonas sp. MmMcT2-2. The sequence continues at coordinate 15,628 of NZ_JAKRFA010000038.1, read as the reverse complement.
CGTATCACTCAATCTTGGTGGACGTTTTAACCGAGACCATATTGTTATGGAAGACCTGATTGATGACGGTGAAGGTTCATTGGACGGCAATCACCGTTTTACCCAATTTAACCCAGCGGTAGGTGTAGACATTACTATTGATGAGCAAAGCCAGTTGAATCTTGCAATCAGCCAGTCTTCAAGAACGCCAAGCCCAGCAGAGTTAAGCTGTGCAGATGAAGACGACCCTTGCCGCTTACCGAACGGTTTTGTGGCCGATCCTCCTCTTGATCAGGTGGTCACCCAGACTATTGAAGCAAACTACACCACACGCATTGATAACATCGACCTGATGCTAAATGTTTTTCATAGTAGGAGTAAGGATGACATTATTTTCCAACAAGCTGGCTCTGTTGCCTCTCGCGGATACTTTATTAACGTTGATGAAACCCAGCGTCAGGGCGTAGAATTCAGCGTAGGTTCAACGTGGGAAAAACTAACCTACCGGTTAAACTACAACTATCTTAACGCAACCTATGAATCAACATTCACGTCGTTTAGCCCCTTTAACCCTCAGGGTCCAGACAGACTCGTAACACCAGGTGACAAAATTCCAGGCCAGCCAGAGCATTTAGTCAAGCTCTACGCAGATTACGCCTTAACGGATAAAGCGCGTTTAGGCGCAGAAGTTATTTCAGCATCTAGTCAGTACTTTAGGGGCGATGAGGCTAACGAAAACGAAAAGATTGACGGATACGTTATTGCAAACATTTATGCATCGTACCGGTTCAACGACACATTTACCGCATCGCTTCGTGTGAATAATGTGTTCGACAAAGACTATGAAACCTTTGGCACGTATGGCGAGGCTGATGAGGTATTAGAAGACATTTATCCCGACGTAGAAGGTGCAGAGTTCGTGGGCCCCGCACAACCGCGAATGGTCAGTGTAAATCTAAAAGCGAGATTCTAATCAGATAGCAGTTGTTACCACACGCGCTTTTATCCACACAAAAGCTGCAAAAAAATCAAAAAAACGCGACTTACTTTTTCACAGTAGTCGCGTTTTTTATCATTTATACATTTAATTTTCCCGCTACTAAAGAAGGAGATTAACACGCCTTACGGCCGATGGTTCAAAATTCAATAGAACCTATTATCAATTTACTGGACACCGAAAGCATTAAAACCAGTCAAAAATAAAAATAAAAAGCCACTGTAATTAATCTACACTACCAATATTGGGACAGTAAAATGAAAAAGAATACATTTACAAAAACCTGTTTATCTATTGCCATTTTAAGCACAGTCAGTAGCCATAGTTTTGCCCAGGACGAGCCCTATTCATGGAATATCTCTGGATGGATAAATGAAGGCTTAACCTATTACGACGACGGTGTGGGTAGTGATGTGGCACAACTTTCAGACAACGGTACAACGCTAGGCAGCCGTATTACGCTTTCAGGGAATTATAAACTGGAAGAACAAGGCATGGACGTGGGCTTTGAGGTCATTATTGAACCTCTTTCAGGCGCACCCAACTACGCCGGTGGTGGCCATCAAACCCCGCTTTTGTTTGCCAATCAGGATAACTTAGACACCTTCAACGGCGGCGACATAGGCCTGTTGGGCAGTAGCCTCTACTTTGGTGGCGACTGGGGTAAAATCACCATTGGTTTACAAAGCCTTCCCACCGATAACATTGCCGTTCTAGCTGATCCTTCTGGCACAATCTGGTCGGGAATTTCTCCATTATTTAGAGCAAATGGCTTCTTTATTCGAGGCGTAGAAGAAGGTTCAACCAATGTCGCGTGGGGTCAATTTGCTCAGTGCTTAGCAACGCCTGGCTTGGGTATTGGTATTGACTGTAACGGCATATATCGCAACGGTGTGCGCTACGATCTCCCTCAAATGGGCAACGTGAGTATTGCAGTAGGTTATGCAAACGACGAAATTTACGATATTGCGGTTAAGTATGCGGCTGAGCACGAAGGCTTCAAAACTAACCTTCATGCAGGTTACTCAGTGAATAAAGATGGCGGTAGCAATGTTGGGGGCAACAGTTCAACTACGCTGCAACTGCAAGCAGGGCTCATGCATATTGAGTCAGGAGTATTTGGGGTAGCCACTTATCAGATGGAAGAAGCTGACGATGCGATTGTTGGGTCGGGTGACGATACAGATGCTTATTACTTTAAAGCAGGCATAAGAAAACAGTTTAATCGCTTTGGTGATTCTGCTTTCTATGCTGAATATGCCAGTTATAACGACCAATACGGCATGGCTCATTTAGATGGCGTTACCGGCTCAGAACTTAGTCAGTGGGGCGTTGCAGCAGAACAATATTTTGGATCGCGCTTCTTGGTGTACGCGAAATACGAAAATCTAAGTTTAGATATTGATGGTTCAGAATCTGCGCAAGGAATTTATAACAGCGCAGAAGACTTAACCCTAATTCAACTAGGTGGCACTGTGTTCTTTTAATTTAGAATTAAAAATCAGTCATATTTTAACATTGAACTTATATCTAATTACTCTGAAACTTAAAAATTACTCGATTCATTTAATTAATGATAAAAAACTGATTAATTTTACACTTAATTAAGAAATTAAAATTAAGCTAAAAGATATGACATAAAAAAGCGAGATTCACTCTCGCTTTTCCTATTGAAAAAGGAAAGATCATGAAAAATATATCTCTATTTTTATTACGTTCAGCTCAACCCATTCTGTTAGCCCTACTCTTCATAACGACAGTACATATCGCAGACGCACAGGTCATATTTCAGGAGGACAAAAACAATTTTATTCGCCTTGTTGAAAAGCAAAACGAAACAGACAGTGACATGCGTGCCAACCAGCACCCCTTTACGCTGCAAGAGCAGGATGTATCCGCCATACTTAGCGCTATTCAGGTGGTTAAGAACAAAAATACGTCAACACCGCTTTTTTCCAACGAACAGGTTGCGTTACTTGCCGCCTATCTGCCTGAGGCGCTGCGAACAGCGACTGCTCAGCAAGACGTAATTTTTGCCCTTAGTAAAGAGAAGCGCTATTTGGCAGGCCTTAAAACCCAAACGTATTACGTTGCAGGCAGTATTTTCGTTGCAGACGACCAGCTCAATATTCTTATTGGCGAGTTCGATAAAGTAGCCAATAAAGCCTACGAAATGGCTTACGATCCTACTTCTCAGGGCTTGGTAAAATACGACTTTGATTTTGGTAATCGCAAACAAGCAAAGTTCTCATTCGATTCCCCACTCTCTTTTTCCGCACCTGGTATAGAACTGAAAACGAAAAATCGCTTCGATTGGGTGGTCGCACCGACTCAGCTGGCATTTGAAGCACCTGTAGAAAAGGAAACACTTTCCCCAGCGAATAGGGAAAACACACCCAGTAAGAAAGACGTAGCTGGCTCGGCCCCCTTACCAGCAGAAAACGATATCGTTGCTCGTTTTAAACGGTTAGACGCACTAAAAGAGGCGAAACTAATTAGCGAAACAGAATACGCCGAAAAAAGAAGGCAGTTACTTGACGAGTTATAGAACGAAAGTCCCGTCAGTACTGGTCTTACGTGCTTTTTTATTATAAGCCATTGGTCTTATTAGGCCTGATTTGATGTTATATTAATGTTAACATTGTAAACACGTGAAGTGACTGTTTAGCTTTTAATATTTCGGGGAACTTGGTCACTTTGAAGCGTTTCATTTACGCCATAATTTTGTCTTAATAAAAGGCTTATGTGTGAATAAAACGCCAGCCCAAATAAGTCACAAGGCCAGCGGCAAATGTCGCTTTTTTAGCTGAGGGAAAGACCATGCACCGTATCTTGATAATTGACGACCACCCTATTTTTCGTCACGCAATGATTACCATTTTAGGGAAAAAGTTTCCCGACTCAGAAACCCTCGAAGCCAATTCAATTTCTGAAGCGTTAACGTTGCTAGAGCAAGACGCGAAGTTCGACTTAATCATGCTTGATTTAAATATGCCGGAAACCTGTGGCTTAAACGGACTTTTAGAAATTCGAAACCAACACCCTAATGTACCTGTAGTGATTATTTCCGCTGAAACGGAAAAGCAAAATATACTGCAAACCATTTCTTATGGTGCCGTTGGCTTCATTTCAAAAAGCAGCAAGATTGAAGAAATCGCCACATCTATCGAGAGTATTTTTGAAGGGAACGTGTGTTTACCATCAGAGATATTGAGAACGCCGTCTACCAGAACACGCATGACCAATGACAACGGTATTTCGCCTGAGCAAATTCGTTCATTAACACGAAAAGAGCTGACTGTACTGAAATATCTAACTCAAGGGTTAGCCAATAAAGTGATTGCCTACGAGCTTAATATTTCTGAAACCACGGTTAAGTCTCACGTCTCATCTATTCTCAAAAAATTAGGCGCCAGCAACCGAGTAAAGGTTGTGGCCAGTGCCGCGAATATCGACTTTAACCAGTACGTATTTAATTAAGATCTGTTGATCTTTGCTGTGCACCGAAGATTAATAGGTCTTAGACACGTTTACTTTTAGCCATTCAAACTTGAGACTAGCGCCGCCTTCAGCACCGCGGAGTTAACAGGTTTGTGCAGCAGCTGAATGTCGGTGCCTTCAAGTTCATTCGCTAATGATTTTGAGTGATTAGCGGTGCAAATCATAATGGGCATTGAAGGCGCGATTTTTCTTACGCGTTTCGCAATGTCTAAACCGGTTTCTTCTTCATCTAGGTGGTAATCGACAATAAGCATGTCGCACTCGTCAAAACTGCCATTATTTACAGCACTGCATTGTTCAAAACCTGAGAAAGTGTCTACTTCCATGTCCCAGTTTGCGAACAACGTTTGCATAGCAATGCGCATATTCGCATCGTTATCAATATGCCATATATGCTTATCCAAAACGTAATCTGGTAACGATGGCTCCAAAGTATAAAGATAGTCTTGCTCCTGGCTCGTATCACACACTTCGGTAATAGGAATGGTCACCGTGAAGCACGCGCCTACGCCCTCTTTCGAGCGCACTCGAATATCGTGCTCTAGCAACTTACTCATTTTATCTACAATGTATAATCCCAGACCCAAACTGTAAGAGTAGTTAAAATCGTTTTCTAACCTGGAAAACTCTTTAAAAATAACTTTCTGATCGTCTTCGCTTATACCCACACCTTGATCATAGATGCTAATTTCTAGGTTCTCATTCACCTTTCGCGCTGCCAGTAACACCTTGCCGTTGGCACCGTATTTCATTGCATTTATTAATAAATTTCGCAATATTCGAGAAAGTAAGTTCACGTCTGTCACCACGAAAGCTTCTTTCAAGCGATAGCGAAAATCTACACTGTAGTCTTTGCTGATATGCGTAAACTCTTCGGCTAGCTGCATAAGTAACGGCAATACATTTTCTTGCTGCTTATCGGGCTGTAACACCCCAGCGTCCAGTTTGGATGTTTCAATAAGCGTGCGAATAAGGCCATGTAAATCAGACAGTGAATTATCGAGGGCGGCAACAATGGGGCTGGATGAACTATCCACTTGATCTTTCAATGTTTCGTTGAACAAGATGGCAGCGCTAAGGGGCTGCATAAGATCGTGGCTAATAGCAGCCAAAAATTTGCTCTTTGAATCAATCGCTTCTTGAAGGGCGATGTTGGCGTGATTGAGTTCACGGGTACGCTTTTCTACATTCGATTCTAATTGGTCTTTAGCCGCTTTAAGCTGGAGTTGGCTTTCTACCTGCTGCGACACGTCTGTTGCCAAGACAAAGTGCCCGGTGATATCGCCGGATTCATTGAAATGAGGCAAATAAACTTTCTGTAAAAAGCCAACGTCGCCATGAGCATTTTTTTCTTTGCTTTGAAAGCTCACCACTTCGCCTTGGTTAACACGGCGCAAGTACTGAATAAGATTGGGGTAAACCTCTTTCAGATGGCTTCGATCCATAGGCATATCATTAATGTCTTGCTCACTAACGCCATACCAATCGCGATAACCTTTATTGGTGTATTGAAACTTTTTATCGGTACCAATGTAAGCAATAAGCGCCGGTACATTATCGGTTATCATGCGGATCCAGCTTTCGTTTTGCTTCAGCGTTTCTGCGTAGTGATGCTGCGATGTAACATTGGTGAACGTGCACAGCGTATTGCCGTCGGGCAGTGTAGTGATGTTGCGTTCAACCACCAATTGCTCGTGTATAATCTGGGTACTTGGCCCCACCGGGTTTAAGTTGAGCCCGCTCCAGTGACGGTTATTTTGAAGGGCATAAATATTCTTACTGTTTACCAGTACGTGCTGGGGCACGTTTGATTGGGTCAAAAACGTGTTATTCCAAAACGCAATGCCACCTTCTTTATCAATGAGCAATATTCCAACATCAATATTATCGATAAGGCTTTGCAACAGCTTGTTTTTCTCTTTAATGACTTGCTCGTAACGATTCGATTCAAGCAGTTTTACTTCAGTGATGTCGTTAAACAGAATAACGTACCCGCCTTCTTGCGTGGGTCGATTGGTCAGCTGATACCATCGCCGGTTCGACAACTGATAGATCATCCTGCCTTCGACATCAGCGGGCAGGGCGCGGCGAATAACCCCGGAATGCTTGGCAGCTTGGGTGATATCGTAATAGTTATCGCCAATTTTAGGGGTAATGGAAAGGTCATCCCAAACAGTTTCAAAGTGCCGATTAAAGAAGATGATCCCGCCCAGTCTATCTAGCAACACCATCGCCTGATTAGTGCTTTCAATGGCGTCGTGTAAACGCTGTTTAACCTGATGGGTTTCTTCGTGAGCCCGCACCAGTTCGGCGTTTGACTGCTCCAGCTTTTGCAGTACTGACTGCAGTTCTTCGGTTTTCTGACTCACTTTTTCAGAAAGTTGAACCGAATGTTCGAAGGCGCGGTAGCTGTGATGATTAAAACCGCCCTCTTCCATGCGATACATCAGCGCTGCGTTTATTTTTTCAAGCTTTTCGTTTTCACGCCGTTGCTCGTAAAGGGCCTTTTGGAGCGCTTCCACGTCGGTAAATTGATTATTGGGCTGCAAAATACACCCCCGTAAACGTTTGGTTCAAGTGAACCGAGTGAATATGCTCGCCATAGGCATTGAAGCCCGCGACATTGTACCTTTGCTGTAGCCGTCTTATTTCGTGGTCGTTTTTGCCTTGTTGAATTTCGAGCCTTCGCAAAAAGCAATCGCAAGCATAGACAAATTCGGGCTCGCCAAGCTGAGCGCGCAGTTTGTCTAGTTTACTTTCTAATGCTTCAATGCAGTCACCCAACTGAACAAACGTAAGAATAATGCCAATATCTACCGCGCAGTAAAAGGTAATGGCGTTAGTGGCCAAATCTACTTTTTGAATAGAGCGGATGAAATATTTGCCACCTACCATCACTGCAAGGGGAAACATGGAAAACACATCAGGCGTTAAGTCTTCAGCTTTCATTCCCAATAAACTGGCGTAATACTGCGCAGCAGGTTCACCGTTTATTTCATACACGGTTCGCGATTCTGGATCGGCGTGGGTGACCACCAGCTTTGAAACAGGAGAGTTAATGTGATCAATGGAGAACACGGTGAAGGGCTTTCCCGTGCCAACAAGCAGCAGTACTGCTGCGTCTCGATGAAATTCACCGTTGTAAAACACATAGGTGGCTTCAAGCTTTAAATCGTCGCCAGCGCTACCGCCTAAGTGTGGAATATTGCCAAATGCGGTCGCAAAGGTTTCTAGAAAATGTTCCTCATGGCGGGTAAGTCCATCGAGCACAGAAATAACGAAGTGCTGCTCTGTATCGTAACGACGCTCCCTCCCCTGTAAGGCTCGGCGCAAACCACTGGCAATATCGTGGGCTTCATCAAAGTTTACTTCGCCTAAATTAGGCACCAATGCTGTGGCAATTGAAAATTCGTTTTTCAAAAACGCGACGGCCAAAAGTTTTTCTGTTCCGTACCCATTTTTATTAAATTCTCCAGCACTGGTGCAACCAACAATATTCACGTGCGGAAAACGTGCGGAGATTTCCTTTGCTACGGTGTCTAAGTCAAACAGCGTGCTGGTATGAAAGAGTAATAGCTCTATTTCATCGCACTTAACGTTGGCTAAAATCTCATTGGCCACATCACGGCAGGCTTCTTTAGCACCGTATAAACTAGAATGGTTGTCATCGTTAACCTTGCTATTAGCAGGTTGACTAAGTGCGGACAGGATTGAGGTTTTTGACACGCGTTGGCACCTTTTTCTTTTTGTATTTATCGATTTTGCACAAGTCAGGGTTATCTAACGTAACCACACACTCAAGGCACTGAATACATTCAGCATAGTCAATGCTGCCGTCTTGTTCTATAGCATCAATACCACATTTCTTTTGTTTGCACAGCTGACACGGATTACCACAGGCATCTTTACGTGTAAGCAATTTAACTAAAGGGAAACGCCCCAAAATGGCAAGCCCCGCTCCCAACGGACATAAATAGCGGCAGTACACTTTATGAATTTTTAAACTAAGTAGCAGCAATAAAACCGAATACAGTACAAAAGGCCAATATCGAACAAAGTGTAGGGTTATGGACGTTTTGAACGGCTCTATCTCAGCGAGCTTCTCTGCAAGGTTTAGCGAATAGAATGAGCACGCAACAAGCCCTATAAGCAACCCATATTTAATTTTTTGTGCCCGTTTGTGGTGCTGTGGCTTAATTCTAATTTGTTTTATCCTGAGCTTTTCAGCCAGTATTCCCATCATTTCCTGGAGTGCTCCGAAGGGGCAAAGCCAGCCGCAAAATAGTCCCCGCCCAACGATAAACAACGAGACAAATACAAAGCTCCACAAAATAAAAATGACCGGGTCGAGAAGATATACCTCTAAGGAAAATCCGTCGATAATATCCAGTAGCAGCGTGTATATGTTGACAACAGACAGTTGCCCTTGAGCGTAAAAGCCAATAAAAAACAGCACGAACACAAGGGAAAATGCCCGCACTGTATGCACAAACTTGGTGTAAGGCGTTAGCCTTTGCTGGAATGCAAAAAACAACGACAGCGCTACAAGATAAACAACGGTGATGCTTATCGTTAAGGTTCTGTCCCTCCAAATTTTCTGCCACAACGGAATGGGCTTCGCTAACTGAGCCTCAGGATTTTCCATAAATAGTTCACTAGGCAGTGTCACTTTCAAAGGGAACAGATGCTCATCTTGCTCGAAGAAACTCGGCTTAAACGGCACACTAATCGCTATTTCCATTTCTTGGTCAAGTGACAGCCCACCTTTCGATTTTACTCGAAGTACTTTGATCTCGTTGTAGTCGGGCAATGCTTGTGAAAATGCGGGGTCATAGAAGCTATAAAAATCGATATCGCGGATAGCTGTGGGAAAGCCGCCTTGAGATACCCGTAAATGCTCAGGAGTGGTTTGGGGAATAAACTCATCGCTGATAAAACTGAACCCTTTCGTATTCAGTACCATCAGTGCCATTTCACCCGGATTTAGATTTTCCTGTAACCGAGCAAATTCCTCTTCATCTAGCAGGTTTTTCCCCACAATAGGAAGACTTAAAAACGCATAGTAGTGTTCGGCAATGATGTCACCATCAAGAGCAAACTCGCTTTGAATATCGTCAACCGCCCGAACCACTTCTCTCGAAAGCCCTTCGGTATTTTGCTGAGTAATCTGGTGCTTTTGAATGTAGCCCTTGTCCACCAATTCGCTAAAAGTAAAAGGTTCGTAAAAGTCTGGATTGATAATATTGTTGCTAGGCGCAACAAAGCCATCGAGCTTAGCTCTGGCAACGGCTAATGCAGATGTCACGATGGTATCGTTGATAACCAGCACCGATACGGTGGCTTTCGTAACCCCATCAAAGTAGGTAGCGTCTTTGCCTACATTGCTTTTACCACCAATGATAAAACGTTCTTTGACACTATGCCCTTGATATTGAGCAACGAAATCAAACATGGATTTCTCGCCAAGCCCGTGCAAAAAAATCGGCTCGCTATGCTGCTTGACGAAAAGATCGACCACATTGCCTTGTGTGTCTAGCCCAATCACTACATTAACTGGTTTGCCTGAAAAGCCTATGAAGTCGACAAAGTCATTCGACTCAAAAACATATCCGAGTAGTTGCTGAAGCTGATAGACCGGGGTTACCTTGATGTCAGTGTGCATCTCCCCCACGCGTGTAGCGTTGGGAAATATTTTGTAAATGTCTTGTGGAATGTCTGTCGCGTCAGACTGCGCCAACACATTGGTGCTGAGAAACAGCAAGAAAATGATTGAGGAAAATGCGATGCGCATAAAAGTAGCGGGCGGCGGTAGGCGCCGCCCTCAGGTTTACTTAGAAGAAACCAAGTGGGTTGATGTCGTAGCTTACCAATAGATTTTTTGTCTGCTGGTAGTGATCTAGCATCATCTTGTGGGTTTCGCGGCCAATGCCCGATTTCTTGTAGCCGCCAAACGCAGCGTGAGCTGGATACAAGTGATAACAGTTCGTCCACACGCGACCTGCTTCAATCGCTCGACCTACGCGGAATGCTACATTCGCATCGCGGCTCCATACACCAGCGCCAAGTCCGAAGCTTGTATTATTGGCAATCTCAATCGCCTCTTCTTCGGTTTTGAAGGTTTGAACAGCGATTACCGGACCAAAAATCTCTTCCTGGAACACACGCATGTGGTTTTCACCCTTCAAGATAGTCGGCTGAATGTAGTAGCCTCCATCAAAGCCAGGTAGCTGCTCTTTCTCACCACCAGTGACAACCTGAGCCCCTTCTGACTTACCGATATCGATGTATTTAAGGATCTTTTCGAACTGCTCATTAGATGCCTGTGCACCTACCATGGTGTCTGTGTCTAGTGGGTTGCCACGTTTGATCTTCTGAATTTTTTCCAACACTTTTTCCATGAATGCATCATAGATGTCTTCGTGAATAATCGCTCGAGAAGGACACGTACATACTTCACCTTGGTTGAAGTATCCAAGCACTAAACCTTCCGCACACTTATCAATAAATTCAGGCTCGTGATTCATGATGTCTGGAAAGAATAAGTTTGGCGACTTGCCGCCAAGCTCAACGGTAGATGGAATAAGGTTTTCAGCAGCACAGCGAAGGATATGTCCGCCAACAGGTGTAGAGCCAGTAAATGCAATTTTTGCGATTCTTGTGCTTGTTGCAAGAGCCTGTCCGGCTTCTGCCCCGAACCCGTTAACGATGTTTAGTACACCCGGTGGTAGTAGGTCTTGGATTAGTTCGGCGAACAATAAGATAGATACTGGCGTTTGTTCTGCTGGCTTTAGCACCACTACGTTACCGGTAACAAGTGCTGGCGCAAGTTTCCATGCAGCCATAAGCAGCGGGAAGTTCCATGGAATGATTTGCCCAACAACACCATAAGGTTCGTGGAAGTGATACGCCACCGTGTTTTTATCAATTTCACCGATGGTGCCTTCTTGGCTTCGAATACAGCCTGCGTAATAACGGAAGTGGTCTGCGCACAGCGGAATGTCTGCATTAAGCGTTTCGCGAACGGCTTTACCATTGTCCCATGTTTCCGCAACGGCAAGTAGCTCTAGGTTTTCTTCAATGCGATCGGCAATTTTCAGAAGAATGTTGGAGCGCTCAGCTACTGACGTATCTGCCCAGCCCTTTTTCGCAGCGTGAGCTGCATCTAACGCAAGCTCAATGTCTTCAGATGTTGAGCGTGGGATTTGTGCGATGTCGCTGCCGTCTACTGGAGATGTTGCGGTGAAGTACTCACCTTTAACCGGTGCAACCCATTCGCCATTGATAAAATTACCGTAGCTTTCTTTGAAGCTTACGACCGAACCTTCACTACCTGGCTTTGCATAAATCATAAGAAGTACCTTTTGATAACTTTGCGCGTAACACGCGCAGTAACTTGGTTTGTTGTGTAGTTTGATAATGGTACTTTTACGTTGTACCTACCATGATGCGATAGACCGATTTGACTCCTACTTTAGGAGGGGAAACCTATGGCTACTTCTCACTCTTCTCGACAAACGACACCGATTGAGACGCTGAAAGCTCTGCATCACCGATGTAACCGTGTTTAGCCGCAATGGCTGAAAACTGAGAGGGCACCGCGTCAAGCTTTCGCTTAATGACGGTAAGTGCGTTAGAGACAGTCTTAGCCGATAGGCCCAACTCGTCAGCAACATCAAAGCGGGATTTATTCATCGCTATCGCAATAAATATCTCGAATTCACGTTTGGTTAATTTGGCAGCAATGTCCACATTAGTATCGAGAAGTTGATTGGCTAAATTTACCGCCAGGCCTCTCTCAATATACTTTTGCCCTTTTGCGACGACCTTAATTGCCGAGATCAATATTTCAGGCGAACTACTTTTACTGATGTACCCCATAGCACCGGTCTGCATGGCGCGGTGCAATATGACGCTGTCTTCGAACATACTGAAAAAGATAATTTTTAAATCTGGATGTCGCTTCAAAAAAATCTTGGCTAAAACAAGGCCACTTTCATTTGAAAGGTTTATGTCGAGGATTAAGATCTCAATGTCACTACTGGCTAATAAACGATGGGTTTGTGCACCGTTTTCAGCATCAAAAATACGGCAGTCGGGCATCATCGCATTAAGTAAAGCTTTGTAACCTTCACGCACCACAGCGTGGTCGTCGACGATAAGAATATTCATGCGACGTTAGCGCCCATAAGAGGAGGCATTTTTTTAAGGGTAAGGGACAGCGATACAGCAACGCCGCCATCATCGGGTGACGTCACACTGCAATTTGCTCCTATACAACGCGCTCGGCTGCGCATTGATGACATGCCAATGTTTTCCACGATGTGATTTCCCAGCCCCCTGCCGTTGTCTTTAACCATCACAGAGACCCGGTGAGTATCGCCATAAATTTGAATGCTAACCTTGGTGGCCTTCGCATGCTTAATCACGTTGTTAATGGCTTCTTGAGCAAATCGGTAAAGATGAATATCTCGCTCATTATCTTCTTGATAGCGCTTTAGATTAATTGACACGTCCCACTGCGTATCGGGCTGCGCTACTTCTTGTTCGTACACCAGTCGCTCAAGCGACGACTGAAGAGAGACTCTATCTAAAACAAGCGGATGAAGGTGAGCAGTGAGCTTTCTAATTGCATCGCTTATTTGATGTGACATCACTTGAACCTTCTGCGCCGACAGTTCAACAACAGATCGCTCTTTTGCGTTAACCAAAATATAAGCGTGGGCTTTTATCGTGGTCAGCAACTGCCCCACATTATCGTGAAGCTCTCTGGCAAGGTAATTTCGCTCTTGCTCTTGAAGAAGCGCTAATTGCTTATCTATTTTGATGAGCTGCTTTTCTTTTGATTTAAGTGCATTTTGTAGGTGCTTAAACTGGTCTAATACCCTGTTCATTTCGGTGATATCTGAATGTGGCAGGGGCTGTGATTCCTTGCCTTCTCGTAGCTCAGATAATGCGTCAGCGAGCTGATTTAGCGGCACTAACCTTTGCTTAACCGCCACTTTTAACGTAAACAGCAACAGCACAAAGGTTGCGAAAAACAGTCCCGCCACCAAGGCAAAAAAAGTGAGATTCTGGGTGAGTTCAGTAGCATCAAAAGGCGTAACGATAAGATACTGATTTTCCTGAATTGGAATGATAACAGGTGTGAGTGCAGTGCGTTCAGTTGTCGACATTACTGAAGTCTGTTCTGCCTGAAGGCGACCCGTGAAATAATGGGCGGATAAGTGAGGGCTAGGCTCAACAATCGCTTCGATATCAGCAACAGGGATATTGAGGTTGACCATTTCTCGCACTTGATTAAGCGCGCCCGTCATCTCTTCCTCAATGTTATCTTGTATGTGGAAGTAGACCAGACAGGTAAAAACCAAAAAGCAGCCAATGAATACGGCCACTATAGCTGTAGATATTTTCGTAAAACCTGACATAACCGCCCCCGCAAGCCTTTTATTACAGGGTTATGCTATACAGGCTACGTTAAAAAGCACATCCTGCAATAGGGGCGAATTCATCCTACCAAGGTAGGATGAATTCTGTTTTGAGCGATGTTTTATTTGGTAAGAACTTAGACAGTTTACACTTATCGGTAAGCCTGTTTCTCGGTGCTACTAACTTCCCAGTCGACTGCTGAATTGGCCTACTGCATCAACGACTTCTTTTGCACCGTATTGAATTTGTTCGATAACTTCACCCGCCTCTCTGGCGTAATTGAGCCCTGATTGCGCCTTTTCATCGCCTTCATTAACCAAGTTCACTGCGTCGGTGGCCAATGTCTGGTTGTGTTTAACCACATTGATGATTTCTTCTGTGGCTTCGGTTGTACGCGATGCTAATTGACGCACCTCGTCAGCAACCACAGCGAAACCTCGCCCCTGATCGCCAGCACGTGCCGCCTCAATCGCAGCATTTAGAGCAAGCAAGTTGGTTTGTTCGGCAATCGCACTGATACTTCCGATAATCGTGGCAATTTGTTGAGATTGAGCGTCCAACGCGTTAATTCCTTCTTTTGCCCTATCCATTTGTTGCGACAGCGAAGACATTTCAGAAAGCAGTTCGCTAATGACTTCCTTTCCTCGCGTGGCGATTTGATCCGTTGTGTTTGAAGAACGGTAGGCGATATCAGCGGCACTGGACACGGCATTTTCTCGTGCCACCTGCTCAGTAATATCAGTAGCCAGCTTAACCACTTTATACATACGACCGTGAGAATCACAAATCGGGTTATAGGTGGCTTCCAGCCAAATAGTGTTGCCGTGAGCATCGAAACGTTCGAATCTTCCTGCGACGAATTCCCCCTGAGTAAGTCGTTCCCAAAACGTTTTATATTCGCGGGAATTCGCATACTCCGTATCACAGAAGATTCTATGATGCTGACCTTTAATGTCATTAAGGCGGTACTTAACGGCTTTCAGGAAAGCTTCGTTTGCGTCCTGAATATTTCCGTTTAAATCGAATTCAATCACCGCATTTGACTTGTGTAATGCGGCCACCAAATCTTCGTGCTCTTTCGAGTTGGCTATAGTGCGCGTGAGGTCGTTGAGGTTGACTGAGAATTTGTGAATATTCCCTTTTCCGTCAAAAATAGGTTCAACTACGCCCCTTAACCACGCTTCTTCACCATTTTCACGAAGAAACTCAATCGCCCCCCAGTAATGAACACGCTGCTCGATAGAATCTTTCAGCTTTTTAAAGTGAGGCGTGTTTCTGGCAATCTCGGGAACAAATTCAAAGAAGCGATGCCCTTTCACTTGAGAGAGTGAGTAACCTAGCTCTTTCTCGAACATCTCGTTGACGGCTTCAATTTCACCACGCTCATTAAGATTCAGAAAGATCATTTCTTCGCGCAAGCCATCTCGCACTTGCTTGAGTATATGTAGCTCCTCGCGAAGCGCTTCGTTTTCTTTCACTAAGTGTTTATTGAACATAGGGCCTTCCCTGACAGAGAATTACAGTAATATGCCGTTTATCGGCAGTAACTAACCTTGCCTTAACGATAATTTGATTAATCTACACAAGGTTTAGCAAACGGTTCGCTAGACAATGTCTTTTTAACTAGGGCCTGTTGACCTTTGTTGTACATTTTTGCAGCGGTCTGTGTGCCATCTAGACAAGGCGAATGTTTGACGGTTTAGTGGTTCTAAATCGAGAACATTC
>NZ_JAKRFA010000037.1:0-35310 GCF_022348305.1 Alteromonas sp. MmMcT2-2 | reverse complement strand
AGCTTCAAGCTCTTTCTTATTCATGTTCATCTGCCTATCCTTAACTCTCTATAGAGTAAATTGAGATAGGCAGTTACACAAAATTAGTTACAGTCTCTACGGTTATTTTGTCATGTAAATCCATAAAGTCATCTAGCCACGGCGCAATCACATTTCGGCCTAAATCAGACGATAAACCTAACCTAAGCTCGCCCTCAATCACGCCTGTATCGCCCTTTAAGTTCTGCTTGGCATTAGCCAGCATTGACATGGCTTCTTGGCACGTTGGCAAAAACCTTTCACCCGCAGACGACAGGCGTAGTGAGCGTGTAGTACGAACAAATAATTCGGCACCAAGGGCCTGTTCTACGCGTTTGACCGCAGCGCTTGCGGTTGCTGTACGCATATTCAAATGTGTCGCTGCTGCAGTAATGTTTCTAAATTCAGCAACTTTTATTACTACATTCAAGTCGTCGAGTAACATGGCTTTCAAAAACTATTTGATAATGTTTCTTTTATTGTGCTGTTTATCCAAATTTAATCAAGAGTATGATGATGATATTACTCAAAGGAGAGACAAATGATGAAAGCTATTGGTTATACCCACTCACTTGGTATTAATGAGCCTAATGCACTGGTGGATATTGACATCGAAAAGCCCAGCGCGTCGGGTCGAGATTTACTTGTAAAAATAAGTGCGATAGCAGTCAACCCGGTGGATTATAAAATTCGTCATCGCGTTAATCCTAATGGAGGTGATCCCAAAATTCTGGGGTGGGATGCAGTAGGTGAAATCGTTGATATAGGCGCTGATGTTACCGAGTTCGCAGTTGGTGACAGAGTTTACTACGCTGGCGACCTTACCAGAGCCGGCTCAAACGCAGAGTTTCAATTAGTTGATGAACGTATTGTCGGTAAAGCGCCTAAGTCTCTGTCAGACAGCGATGCTGCGGCACTTCCTCTAACCACAATCACAGCGTACGAATTGCTGTTTGATCATCTTGCTCTAAGGCAACAAAGTGAAAAGAGCGATGAGGTTGTGCTTGTGGTAGGCGCAGCTGGTGGCGTGGGTTCTATTATGCTGCAATTGCTTAAAGTACTAACGGGGGCTACCGTGATCGCCACTGCCTCGCGCGAAAGCTCAAAAAGCTGGGTTCAGGAGTTAGGTGCCGACTACGTAGTGGATCATAGCAAGCCTATGGCTGAGCAAATCAAGGCCTTAAACATTGGTGAAGTGACTCATGTCGCAAGTTTAAATAATACGCACCAGTACATTGAAAGCTTTGTTGAAGTTATGAAGCCGAAGGGCAAACTAGCGCTAATTGACGACCCAGAAAGTCTTGACGTAGCCAAGCTTAAGCAGAAGAGCTTGTCACTTCATTGGGAGTTCATGTTTACGCGCTCAATGTTTGAAACCGACGATATGGCAGAGCAAAGCCGCTTACTTACTCATGTAGCATCGCTTATCGACGACGGTAAAATTAAGACTACTGTAGGCAAGCATTTAGGTAAAATAAATGCGGCTAACTTAATCGAGGCTCACAAAATTTTAGAAGAAGGGCGTGCTATAGGTAAGTTAGTGCTAGAGGGCTTCTAAAGAAAGCGTGCTTAAGGTTATATTCCGTAATACCATTCACTTGTCTAAAAAAATGAGTAACGACGGGAACTAGTCACTCGTAGGGGCGAGCCAGATAAACCGAAGGCACCTTATTAAGGTGCCTTCTTTTTATGTGCTTAGCCTTGAACATTAACCAAAGTACGGCCAGAAATCTGCCCTTTTAAGATTACGTCTATTTTTTCATTTACCGCATCAAGGGTCACTTCCTCGGTAAGGTCATCAAGGCAGTTTAGCTTCCATTCACTAGCAAGCTTGTCCCACAACCTCAAACGGGGAGGCATTGGACACTGCACAGAGTCGATTCCAAGCAATGAAACGCCTCGCAAGATAAATGGAAATACGCTCACGTTAAGATCTGCAGCAGCCGTAAGACCGCAGCACGTCACCGCGCGGCCATATTGCGTAGCTTTGATTGCCTGTGCTAGATACTCTCCGCCTACTGTATCAACGGCGCCAGCGAATTGCTCCTTAAGCATGGGGCGTTCTTTGTTTTCTAATAGTTCGTCGCGAGTTATCACTTTGCTTGCGCCAAGTGTCTTTAAAAATGACTCATGCTCTTTTTTTCCAGTGCATGCCACAACCGAAAAGCCAGCTTTGGCCAACAGGGCAACAGCGACAGAGCCCACGCCTCCTGTAGCGCCAGTGACTAGAATATCGCCTTTGTCAGGAGTCACGCCGTGTTCAACCAAGCCTTGTACCGATAGTCCTGCAGTAAAACCTGCGGTACCAATGATCATTGACTCTCTCAACGTAAGTCCATTTGGCTTAGCTACCGCCCATTCACTTGGAATTCTGATGTATTCGCCAAAGCCTCCAGCGGTGTTCATGCCGAGGTCAAATCCGGTGACAATAACTTCGTCTCCTTCTTTAAAGCGATTGTCACCACACGATACCACAGTGCCCGCTGCATCGATGCCAGGGGTATGGGGAAAATTACTGCTGACACCAGGGTTACCTGTCGCAGACAAGGCATCTTTATAGTTAAGTGATGAATACTCAACCTTGATGAGCAGCGTGCCGTCTGGCAAATCATCGAGTGAACGCTCCGTGATGGAACGAGTAAATGATTTGTCTTCCTGTTTTTCTACAAGCAAAGCCTTAAACGATGTCATACCTGTCTCCGTTGGTCGAAAATTTACACTGCTCATTGTGACTATATATAAACTTTGTGCAAGTATGCACTTTTTAGTATGGTAGTACCCTAAAAGATACTATTGGAGTTATATTTAGCTTTTTGCTTGTGTGCTTTTGCAAAAGGCGAGCTGATATTGAAGCAGTATCTTTTGCTTGATTGAGCTGAGAGGGCGAAATGGGTACAAATTTGAAAAGTGTAGAAACAGAGCCGTGCGATATGATTACTAAAGTCGAAGGTAACGCCGCGAATGCAAAACAGTGCGCTAGTGAAAGCTCAAACGACCCTAAACAATACATTTGCGGTGTAGCGGTATCGCTTGAGATTATCGGTGGTAAATGGAAAGGCGTTATTTTGTGGCATCTCTGTCATAAAACGCTACGCTTCAGTCAATTGCGTAGGAGGCTGCAAGGCGTTACCCAAAAAATGCTTACACAGCAGTTGAGAGAGTTAGAACGCGATGGGTTAGTTAACCGGAAAGTGTTTGCTGAAGTGCCACCTCGTGTTGAATATTCTTTGACTGATTTAGGCCGAACG
This sequence comes from Alteromonas sp. MmMcT2-2, assembly GCF_022348305.1. NCBI lineage: Bacteria > Pseudomonadati > Pseudomonadota > Gammaproteobacteria > Alteromonadales > Alteromonadaceae > Alteromonas > Alteromonas sp. MmMcT2-2. Next base: position 32,044 of record NZ_JAKRFA010000037.1, on the reverse strand, counting down.
TTAGAGCCCACCTTACGGCAACTGTGTGAATGGGGCAGGGCATATAATGACGACTATAGGTAGTCGAGACGATATTCATTTGAAGTAGCGCTTAACACGTGCCAAGCGCTACTTCTTGCTGTAAGGACTTTAACCTAAAATTTTAAACAGTCGGATGTTAAGCTAGCAATGAGCCAATAGACAATACACTTTCTTCACCATTGGTTACTGTGGTGATGGTCGCATCCATTGCGCTGAAGTTAACGTTTAGTGAAGCGGTATCGCTATCTTTTTTCCACGAAAGAACCAGTTCGTCATTGTTGTAATTTACGTCAAACTCGCCATTGAATGCATCGCTTTCGTTTCTAAGTGATATCAGTTTCATTAAACCTTTAACCACCGGCTTTTCAACGGCCTGTTCAACCATAGAAGTTGTTAAGTAAGGGCGGTTTATATCACGGCCAACATTAGTCCGAGCAAGTAATTCCATATCATTGAGTGCAGCAAGCATACCGCCATAGTAGACTTGAGGAATACCCGGACTAAAGAACTGAATAGCACGAGCAACCAAGTAGGCGAAATCATCCTTACCTAATGCATCGTAATACGTACAGTTAACTTGATACAAGTCCACATTGTTCGCCGCGGCTCCTGTAGCCTTTTTAGATTCTCCGTTAGAGTTCACATGTATTTGTTCAACAAGCGCGTTGATCGCGTCTGCATTAAGAAGACCAGGCTTGTCACCATTCGCGCCCACGTCAACAATGCCGATACCATCGTGAGTATCTAGCACGGTAAAGCAGTTACGTGGCGAAATTGAAAGCCAGTATGCCAATGCCTCTGCATTTTTAGAGAACAAAGTGTGTAGTACAAGCGGAGGTAAAGCGAAGTCGTAAACACTGTCGCAACGCGCAGCAATATCAATTTGAGTTTGATAGTGACTGTGTATTTCGACCAAACACTGCATGCCCATACCACGTGCGCGGTTTGATAATTCTTCGATAAATTCGAAGGTTTCTTCAAGCATAAAGCAGTTCGAACCTGCGCGTTTAATTGCATAGCCCGCCGCATCTAAGCGAATAAGATCAACATTACTTTCAGTAAACGACTGAAGAATAGAAGATAGGTAGTCTTTGCCTAACTGTGACTCCACATCAATATCAATTTGATTAGAGGTAAAAGTTGTCCAGAACGGCACGGTTTCAGGGTTGCCAGTCTCTGTGCCCACCTCGTAATCGCTGAAAAACGGTGTGGGTCGAGGGCGGAACACTTGTGCTATTTGTTCGTCAATTTGCATTTGATCGTTGCCCTTAAAAATATCTTCCTTGGTTAAGAACAGCGGCCAATAACTCGATTCGCGCCCGTTTTTCAGCACGTCTTTGAACGCTTCACTTTGCCCCGACATATGGTTAACAATGAGGTCGGCCATGATATCTACCGATGCGCCAAACTTTTTGATGTTGTTCCAATCGCCCAAGCGCTCATCGACCAAGGTATGATCGATAGGATCGAAACCCGCGTCTTCACCATCGTAAGGGTAGTAAAAAGGAAGGATGTGAACACCCGTAAACAGGCCACCTAACGGGCCCTGAAGTATGCTTGTTAGACTCTCGATGTTGCCATCGCCTAGTCGGTCTGCATAGGTGATTAGTTGAACGCCATTGCGTATAGACATGATAATTCTCCAAAATTCAGCATGCGCTTGCTCGTACTTCTCTTATGTATCGCGAGCACACATTACTACGAATTAAGCACGACCAGTCTGGCAGATTCAAAATTAACCATGTAACGGGTTTAGCTTAATTCTTAATCTTCTGTTATTGACTGACCAAATTTGGTTGAGACTCACAGAAAATCAAAATCTTAATCGATTAAGATAAAATAGCAGTAGAATAGAAATTTGTAAATGAGAAGTTTAAAAAATGGAACTGTCAAACGCTCATGCGGCGGTTTCAATTAGGCAAGTTCTAAGGCAGGATAGCTCGTTCGAGGGCTGTTCAATAGTAGGAAATAGCGAACAGGGCATTTTTAAATACGAGTACGGACCGCTAGTCTGGAGATCTTGTGTCTGATGACTCATTATTCGCTAACTCGTCAAATTCTCGCTTTGCTTCTTTCCACTTAGCAAGCTTTTCGTAGTATACGTCCCAAATACATGGGCAACACGAACCTCCGCCGCAACAATCGTCTCTTAATGGTTTCTCTGGTTCTTCGGGTAGCGACTTCATAGCACTTATCCTCGACTTTCTTCCTTAAAAATATCTAAATCTCAGATAATATTTTCAAGGCTTAACAATATCCTCACGTCCAAACCTAATGTTTAAGCGCAGAGAATACAACTTTGCCTGTGTATGTTACTCCTTATGATACGCCTTTGCAGCTTGAAAGGTTGCAAAGGCGTTTAACCCATTTTCGTTAATAAGTGAAAGCTGACATCAACGCCATCATGCTAATGGTGTTACAACTTCATACCACCAGATGCCTCAATCCTTTGGCCGTTAATCCAATAACTATCGTTACTTAATAGCGCTGCGATAACGCCACCTATATCTTCGGGTTGGCCAACGCGGCCTAAAGCGGTCTGAGAGGCTATAGCATTATTGACTTCGCTATTATCGCGAACATAGCCACCGCTAAAGTCAGTCTCAATGGCACCTGGAGCCAGGGTGTTTACTCTAATTTTACGGGCTCCTAACTCTGCAGCCAGGTAACGACTCATTACCTCTATGGCTCCTTTAGCCATACCGTAGGCGCTGTATCCCGGGAAGCAAAATCTTGCCACTTCGGTTAAGAGTATTAGTTGATAAATTAAGTGAAAACAAAAAGCCCTGTTGAATTACAGGGCTTAGGATGTTGTGTCGTGTTAGCTAGCTAAATATTAGCTCAATGAGCATTAATCAGCTGGAAGCTCTTCCGACGCTTTATTACCATTTAGGTTTTCTGGTGCTGTCACAATAGGTTTAGGTTTTACGGCATTGGCCTTGGTCAGTATGTCGCTGTTGCCTGTTACCAAATCATCTAATGTGCCTTTTTCCGCATCGACCAAGCCCACTTCACGCAACATAGAGTCTACCAGTGGGGCGTTAGCACGATAGCTTAGTGCGGCTTGCGTTACTTGTTCAGCTAAACCACTACCAGCAGTAGCAACGGTGTGATCGCCTTTCACGCCACTCCCTTGGCCGTAGCCTTGAAGAATTTTAATACCTTCTATGTTTTCAAGTGGCTTAACGGCGTGTGCCACAAGCTCAGGCAATATTTTGAGCATGGCAAGGGCTTTTTGCAGCTCAATTTGCTCGGTCTTAAGCGTATTTTCAGCCTCATAAAGCGCTTGTTTACCTTGTGCTTCAACAGCAAGCACTTTCTCATCAGCTTCAGCCTCAAGCATTTTTGCATCGGCAGCAGCCTTAGCTTCCGTAAGAATGGCGGCAGCAGAGTTTTCAGCTGCTTCTTTCTTAGCTTGTGCTTCTACGGTAATGCCCACAGCCTCACGCTCTGCCTCTTTACGCGCGTCTATAACTTCAATTTGCTTCTTACGCTCAGCTTCTGCCACCATTTTCGCTGTGGTTACTGCTTCCACTTTTTCCACTTTAGCTTTTTCCGCTTCAGCAGCTTTAGCACGCGCGGCCGACTCTTCCTCAGATTTTGTCGCAACGGCAATTTGTTTAATTTGCTCAGAAACCTCAACTTCTTGCTGCTGACGAATGCGCGCTTGCTCTAATGCCTGACGCTTAGCAATTTCTTGGGTTTCAATTTCCCGTGATTTTTCAATTTCCGCAGCCTCGATAGCACGGTTTTTAGCAATCTCTGCTTCGCGCTCTTCCCGTTCTTTCATTTCGCGCTGCTTAGCAATTTCTGCTTTTTGTTCCTGACGTTTAAAGGCAAGAATTTGCTCTTGGGCTAAGCGAGCTTCTTCTTCATCTCGTTTCACCTCTAGTGATTGTTTCTCAGCAGCCAAATTACGCTGTTCAATGAAAATGCGGTTTTCTTGTTGAATATCGTTGGTTTCTTTGCGTTTTTCTTCAATGATCTTCGTTAAGCGTGCTCGCCCCTCTGCATCGAAAGCGTTGTTCTCATTGAAAAACTGTAGGTCGGTTTGGTCAAAACCAGTCAAGCTTACCGATTCTAACTCAAGACCGTTCTTTTCAAGGTCGTTAGCTACGCTTTGCTGAACTTTTTGTACAAAGTCAGCACGCTGTTCATGCATTTCGGTCATGCTCATTTCAGCAGCTACGGCACGTAGTACGTCAACAAACTTAGACTCCATTAGTTTCTTAACTTCTTCAGCGCGAGTGGTGCGCGTTCCTAGCGTTTGCGCAGCCATTGATATGCCATTGGCATTGGGGGCCACGCGTAAATAGAAGTCTGCCTTAACATCAACACGCATGCGATCTTTGGTAATAAGCGCGTCTTTTTGAATTTTTTCCACTTCTATACGAAGGGTGTTCATATTTACTGGAATGATTTCGTGAACGACAGGAAGCACGATAGCGCCACCGTCCTTAATGACTTTTTCACCGCCTAAACCGGTTCTTACGAACGCTGTTTCTTTCGTCGCGCGGGTGTAAAGTTTGGCAAAGATAAGGCCAATAACGATAAGCCCTACAACAATAGCACCGGCAATAAAGAGTATTGACGGCAAGCTAGATGGTTGAATTGTATCCATACTTTTATCTCTTTTAGGTTATAGGTAGCGGGTTGCTAACCAGCTGTGTTGTCTTTTCTGAACTAAAATGACGCGCTCTCCCTGTGCGAACAACTCTTCATCTTCGAAAGGTTCTACTAACACAAAATGAGGCTGTGAATAATGGTCGGTAAACTTTGCTTCAGCTGGGTTGCCTCGGCTTGCTTTTCCAATCGTGATTTCGGCCACAGACCCAATGAAGTCATCGCTGTTTACCGCACTAGACTCTACACTAGGCAACAAGCCTGAAATTACCTTTACGGTTTTAGCTGTTACGAATGCGCCAATAACAAATGCAAGAGGAACGGACAGGAAAGCTGGCAAGGTATAGCCGAGTGCACTCGCTGTTAAGCCGTTAACCATCAAGCCAACTAAACCGAATAGAGTAAGAAGTACTACTAGGTAAATAAGAAAGGGAACTTTATTGATATTAAGCCAGTTGGCAAACGAGGTATTAAGAAACCCATCGCCATCAAACTCTGCAAAATCATCGCCTAACCCCAACAGGCTTATACCAAAAATAGTGCTAACAAGTTCTAGTATGAAAATAAAGAAAACGGCTATAAGCGAAATGCTAAACCAGAAGTTTGTAGGGGAAAGAAGAACATCTGTCATTTACACCGTCCATGATGACTAACTTGCTTTTATTCTTTATACCACAGAACAAAAATTAAGCCAGCGTCTAACACATGTACTTTCGGCTAGTTTGTAACAAATAATGATGGGGACTAATTGAAGTTATGTTTCTGCAGCATCACATCATTTTCAGTAACCTTCAATACACTGCCTTGATCATACCAATCGCCAAGTACAATACGAGTTGCAGGCTTGCCGTTTGCTGTAAGGCTATGAATGTTGGGCCTGTGTGTGTGGCCATGTATCATGCGCTGCACGCCCCATTTTTCCATGACTTTCACCACTTCTTCAGGCGTGACATCCATAATATCTGGCTTAAGATTTTGCTGCTTTGCCTTACTTTCCTTGCGACCGTTATCGGCAACACGCTGTCGATACCATAAAGGAAGCGCAAGCATTAAACGTGGCCACCACCAACCGCGGGATTTCTTGCGAAACTTTTGATAAGCAACATCGCGAGTGCATAGTTCGTCACCATGAGTAAGCAGGGTAGGTGTGCCGTATAAGTCTACAACTTCTTGTTCGTTTAATAACGTCATGCCGGCTTTTGATAGCCACTTTTCACGTATGGCGAAATCGCGATTACCGTGAATGAAGTATATAGGGCAATGCTGACTCACTGCCTTGAAAGCTGATGCTATGGCAGTGTTAAATGGACTAACGTTGTCGTCGCCAATCCAAACTTCAAACAAGTCACCAAGAACGTAAAGTGCATCAGCATTAATCGCGTCTTCTTTTAAAAAGCGCATTAAGCATTCTGTAATGTCAGGGCGGTCGGCACTTAGGTGCAAGTCGGCAATGAAGTAGGTGAACGACATAAATCTTCTTATTGTGGTTTAAAAAGCCGCGTTAAAGTAACGCGGCTTGTTTTTAACTCAAGGCCTTGAGTATGTCTTGAAAATCATATTGGCCAAGGCGTTATTGAGACAGCTATTCGAGCATAGATGTCAGCGGCTATTTAAGAAATAGTCGCTTTTTCAATGATAACAGGCTCAACAGGAACATCCTGGTGATAGCCGCTGTTACCGGTTTTAACAGCCTTAATTTTTTCAACAACATCCATACCTTCAGTTACTTTACCGAATGCACAGTAGCCCCAACCATTGACAGACTTGCTAGAGTGGTTAAGGAAGTCGTTGTTATTTACATTAATAAAAAACTGAGCCGTCGCAGAGTGTGGATCTTGGGTACGCGCCATCGCGATTGTACCCACTTCGTTTGCTACGCCGTTGTCCGCTTCGTTTTCAATAGGGGCTTTTGTGTCTTTCTGATCCATATCTGGCGTAAAACCACCACCTTGGATCATAAAGTTGTTGATTACACGGTGAAAAATAGTGTTATCAAAAAAACCGTCTTCAACGTAAGAAATGAAGTTAGCTACCGTTTTAGGCGCTTTATCTTCAAAAAGCTCTAGGGTGATGTCACCGAAATTTGTTTTTAACGTAACCATTGTGGTTTGTCCTGTGTGTTAGCATACATATAAAGTGGCGGCATTTTAGCGCAAAACGAGTCGTTAGCGCAAAGAGACGGTTATCGCAAAACCCAGCCATATCGTTGCAAAAGGCTTGTACCATTTAAATCGTGACAGTGCTAAACTTTGCGGCCGAAAAATTATGACAAATAGGAAATATAGACATGCTACATCTTTACAACACCCGAACCCGTGAAAAAGCGAAGTTTGTACCGCTTCAAGAAGGGAAAGTGGGTTTGTATGTTTGTGGTATTACCGTTTATGACCTAAGTCATATGGGTCATGCCCGTACTTACCTGAGTTTCGATGTCTTAGTACGCTACATGCGCCACCTTGGTTTAGATGTGAAGTACGTGCGCAATATCACCGATATCGACGATAAGATTATTGCTCGCGCCAATGAAAATGGTGAAAGCTTTGAGGCGCTAACTGCACGCACTATTGCCATGATGCACGAAGACTTTGCGGCGATTAACTTACTAGAGCCAGACGTCGAGCCGACAGTAAGTGGTCATATGGATGAGATCATTGCAATTATCCAGCGACTCATGGACAAAGGTTACGCCTATCAAGCTAAAAGCGGCGATGTACTATTCGACGTAAGCAAGTACGAAGATTATGGCAAGTTAAGCAAACAAGACTTAGATCAGCTTAAAGCGGGTGCTCGTGTTGAAGTGGCGGCAGGAAAAGACGACCCGCTAGACTTCGTACTGTGGAAAACCACCAAGCCTGGTGAGCCGGCATGGCAATCGCCATGGGGCGAGGGACGTCCGGGATGGCACATTGAATGTTCTGCAATGAATCATAAGCATCTTGGTGCGCACTTTGATATTCACGGCGGTGGCTCAGATTTAACGTTCCCACATCACGAAAACGAAGTGGCTCAGTCGTGCTGTGCGTATGACACACCTTACGTAAACGTGTGGATGCACGCGGGTATGGTACAGGTTAATGACGAAAAAATGTCTAAGTCATTGGGTAACTTTTTTACCTTGCGCGATGTGCTTAAAGAGCACGACTCAGAAACATTGCGTTTCTTCCTGATGTCGGCGCATTACCGTAGCCAGTTAAGTTACTCTCAAGACAATATTACTCAAGCGAAGGCCGCCCTAGAGCGTTTGTATACAGCCCTTCGTGGTGTTGAAGTAGATGAAAGCACTGATCTGAGCTACGGTGGCTATCTGAAGCGTTTCGAAGCAGCAATGAACGACGACTTAAACGTACCTGAAGCCTTTTCGGTGTTGTTCGATGTGGCACGTGAGCTTAACCGCCAAAAAGATAACGTAGAAGAAGCAGGTAAACTGGCTGCTGTTCTTAAAGGCCTAGGCGCAATTTTGGGTATGCTTCAAAGTGATCCAGACACCTTCTTGAAAGGCGGTGAAGGCAATGACGACGAAGCGGCTGAAATTGAAGCGTTAATTAAACAGCGTAACGATGCCCGTGCCTCCAAAGACTGGGCAGCGGCAGATGCCGCGCGCGATGCGTTAAACGCAAAAGGCGTAGTGTTAGAAGACGGCCCAAGCGGTACTACCTGGCGCAAAGCGTAATTAGCAGCCAATACTTTTTAACAGAATGAAGGCCCGCATTTGCGGGCTTTCTTTTTAGTTAAGCTCAAAGCGCACACCGAGCTTTCGTCATTGAACAGCGGTTTTTGGATATACGCACGAGGCTAAACATCTGAAAGTAAAATGGTATCTCCCGAGCTAACGTTTAATGCTTGTGCTGTTTTGCGAGAGATAACAGCTATTTCGTCTTGTTCTTCGGTTTCTGCCATCATTGCATAAAAAGGCTGGCTCAACGTGGCGACAAGCGTCATTTTACTCTCGGTGACACGCTTAGTACCTTCGCAAACTTTTATTCTTACTTGCTTTGTTGATTTGACAGTTTTTAGGCTTAAAACTTCAGCTTCCATACTTGGCGCACCATCAAAAATATCGATGTAGTTCGTGAATTTAAACCCTTCTTTTTCAAGCATTGCCATAGCGGGTTGGCCGTCGTTATGTGGTTTACCAATAGCCAACTGAGCCTCTTTGGGTAACATATTTACATACAGCGGAAGTTTAGGCATTAAATCAGCAATAAATTGATTTCCGTTTACGGCGCCATATAAATCCGCTTCAGCGTATGTCATAGGAAAAAAGTGACGTCCGACGGCATTCCAGAAAGGCGAGTCCCCATGCGTATTTACATAGCCTCGTAGATCGGCCATGACCTGCTTTGGAAATACATGCTGATGTAAGCCCATAAAAAGGTAGCGTACTTTTGAAAGTAGTTTTCCGTTGAAGTGTTTTCTGTATTCAGGCAGTAAGTAGAGCGATGCCACTTCCGCGTACCCCTCAAAATGGTGACTTAGGTGCAGTATGTCATGGGTGTAGTGTGCGCCTAGTGATTTATTTCGCTGTGCGACTTTTTCTCGTTTGTAACTATAAAAACTGTCTTCTTTTCCTAATTCACCAAAAATTGCAGATGTACCAATAAGCTTGCCAGTTCGAAGGTCCTCCAATACAAACAAAAGGTAGTCTGGACGCTCTTGACGCATAAGTTTTTGTTCTTCTCTAATGGAACGCTTTAATTTGTTATCAAGCGTTGCTCTATCCGGTGGGAAGGTTGTCATACCTGGCGATGCAGCTTCAGCTAACGCAAGCAAGCCTTCCAAGTCATCACCTTTTGCTAGTCTCACGCGGGTGTCAAAGCTGATGTTATTAGTCGTAGTTTGTTCAGCGCCAATCGTTTTACACTCAAGGTGAATACCCGCGACCATGCAGCGAACGGAGCCTCCTCCCATTTCAATAGTCGGCACTGCGATGGGAAGTAAAGTAAGATCGCTGGGTAGTAAAGCTAGTTGCTCTTCGTTCATTGAACTAAAAGCAGTGTCTGATATAAGTAATAAACGTTTTCCATTGCTATTCAAAAGCTCTAGGCAGTTTCCGGCAAAACTATTCACTTGTTCTTCGCTAATTTCGATGACGTTTTTACCTGTCTCCTTAAGTGTTGAAAGCACCACATTTTTGTCGCTTTCTTCTATCATGCTAGTAGCAACAATGGCAAAATCACTGCCCACACACATCATTACGTTGGTGTGGTAAATCGCCGTACCAGCAGTATCAAAGGCGCTAAAACATATAGGCGTTAAACCAATAGCTTTACACGCCGATATTACAGCTCTCTTATTGGCTCGTTGGGATAGGCAAACATAGGCTAGCGCGTTTACATGGTCGATCACCATAGCCCCTGTACCTTCAACAATATCTCCGTCTTCTTCAAAGAAAGATAAATCTTTAGCTTGCTGTACGATATAGTGTTGCTGCAGATAACTGACAATATCGTCACGACGCTCCGCTCGGCGGTTTTCACAGTACATAGGGTAGGTGACAAGCAAACCGTTGGGATGTGTACTTAACCAATTATTTGGAAATACGGCATCGGGCGTGTTTTCCCCTTCTGTTTCAAACACCTCTACCGTTATGTGGTTCATACGTAAAGTGCGAACCATCTCATCAAATTCCGCACACGCATTCTTTGATATTTCCGCTCTATTTTTTCCCGTCGATACAAGTGGCTTCTGAAAACTATTGTCTTTGGCTGTTTGTTCGTTGGGGCGAAAGGCACAGGGTCGTACCATTAAAACGGAATTTGGTGTAGTTAATCGTGAGTTTCTGATGTGACTGGCTTGCATATAACGTCCTACAGCCCTTAGCTGAAATATTTCCACTGAAAAGAGCGTGTATTTTATTCTCTGGCGAATTCACTTAACCATGCTCAAGGTGTTGCAAGTTGTTATTTAGTTTAAGCATAATATTCAATAGTTTTATCATTATGCGTTTTGCTAATTAGTCTTGGAGAACGAGTTAATGACTCGACGATTTGTTTATCTATTGGGGAAATAGCTATGTATGTAGATTTAGATGCGAAAGATCGCGAGCTCCTCGATATATTGAAGCGCGATGCGCGAACACCTGTAACCGTGCTAGCTGAAGTACTCTCGTTATCGCGAAATACGGTGCAAAAACGAATCGACAGGTTAGTAAATTCGGGGGTGATCGACGGTTTTACTATTCGTGTTAACGAGCAGCTGCAACCAGACAAAATAAAAGCTCTTATGTCAGTCGAGCTTGAAGGGCTTAGTACAACACAGCTTATTAGTAAGCTTAGGCAGGTGAATGGTGTTGAGCGGTTTCATACTACAAACGGAAATTGGGATTTACTTATTGTTATAACCGCCGAAAGTCTCGCGCACTTAGATGGCATTTTAAAAGAAGTGCGCGGCGTTAAAGGCGTGCTTAATAGTGAGACGAGTATTATTCTGTCTACTACTGAAAAATAGTGTGTACGCCTTATCAGTCTTAGCAGCTATTGTCGCCATTTATCCATCGATTTACATCATCACTTAAATTTAAGTCTGTGCCCAAGTTAAACTCACCTTCTCGAACAGATACCTCGCTGCCGTAGGTTGAGTGGGTAACGGTGACGTGTAAAAAAGGATATTGCGGGGTGCTCCCTTCTTTACGACTGGCCGTGAGTTTGTAGCCGTTTTGTATTGTGTACGTGTTTACGACTATATCGCTATGGATTGGCTGATGCAGTGTGGACCAGCATCGGTTTGCATTGTATTCAATGCGCTCAACTATTTTTTCAGGTTCTTGGTTGGTGGAAATAGAAGAGGTCGGCAAGATCACCATACAGCCTGAAGCAAATGCCGCTATACAAATTACTAGTATTGCGTGGTTAAATGAGCGGCTGAACGTTCGGCAGCGTTTAATTTTCATCATAAGTCCCTCTAATCGTTATAATTATATTCATAAGGACTTTATATTAGCTTATTTGTATGAACAATGGCTGAACAGAATACTGGCTAGCGTTCACCTTGACTCAACCGCTTTGCAAATTAATTAAATTTCGGGCTTGCCAGTGGGGATTGCTGATTCTTTTTCGGTGAGATGTGACTTCCAACGCTGCTGTGCAACGTGCGCTTTCACCAGTTCTAAGCATTCGTTTACAACGTTAAGTACTTCTTTATCAAGTGCATCGGCGGTAGGGGTATAGTCGTGCATGCCGACTGAAATGAAATGGTCGATGCGCTCTGCGTCTAAGTCGCTTAACAGATTAACTAGCGATGTGGTCACGATATCGGTGACTGACTCTTCCAACGTATTTTCAATGGTTTTGCCGATAACAGGTAGGTAATGCAGGGAAGAAACTTGTGCATTACTTCTCACCGCTTTACCCACGCTCTTGCGCACGTGCTCCCGTATCACCTCGCCGTGCTCTTCGCTTTGAATTGACTGGCCTAAATGGTTGATAACGCCAGCCATCCATTGGGTAATGACAGGACGGCGGGGGGCCAGTACCTGTGCGTTGATATCGTCTAATAAAGGCGAACCTGCTGAGATGTCTTTTTGCGCATCGCTGAGCACTTTTACAACAATTCGGTCGCTTAACTCTTCGACAAATACATCGTAGTAAAATGCAAAAAAGCGAAAGACCGCGGTTTGATTTAAGTCGATGATTTCGAATTTGTGCAGGCGGTGCAAAATAGAAAATATGCGCAAGAAACGAAATAGGCGGGTAGGTCCAGTAGGGATTAGACCTATGATATCGTACCAATGCAAAAACGGAAAAAAATACCAGCGTAAATGTTCTTTACGCACAATAGCTACAACCCACCGGAAGCAAAATTCGCTGAAGAAAATGGCGATAAACACCAAGTCGACCAACAGAAAGTTGTTGTGAACGGGATCGTAAGCACTAAGAAAAGCGGGAAAATACGTGCCCAATAGACCATAGACAAAGTCGGTGGCGTATAAGGCGTCGAAAATGAGCCATGTTAGGTTCACAAAAAGTATACCTAACATGACTAAATCTAAGATTAACCAAGGCGTTTCATGACTGTTTCGCAAATTTTCTCGGTTAATTCTTAGCATTTCCTTATCCTGTATTCTGACTTAAAGCGTAACGTAAATGCAGTTAGACATGAACAGTATTGAACTTTAAGTATTAAAGGTTAGCTTGATGCGTTTAACCTTGTTACGTCTACATAAAGTTTTAGCTTCTGACCAGGTTGTAAATAGCGCTTGGTATTAAGTGAATTCCACTTGCCTATGTCGCTTACTCTAACATTGAACTTGCTGGCTATACGAGACAACGAATCGCCATTTCTTACTGTGTAGGTCACTTTTTTGGTAACACCGTCTTGCGCTTTACCTTCCTGCCAGATAACTAAGGTTTTGCCAGGGTGAAGCATATCGCCAGGGGCCATACCGTTCCATTTAGCTAACTGTTTAGTGCCTATATTGTACTTACGGGCAATATCCCAAAGCGTATCACCAGATTGTACGGTATGACGTACTTTTTGCTTAGACGTGTTGCCGTTCTGCAAGCTGGCTAGACGCTGTTCCTGAGATAATGTGTAGCTGTCCAGTTCTTGAAGTGCTACTGGTACCATTATCGCTTGACCCACGCGGATCATGGACGAGTCTAGCTCATTCACTTTTTTAAGAACTTTCACGGTGGTGTGATACTGCTTTGCGATTTTACCTAAACTGTCGCCGGGCTTCACCGAGTGGCGCACCCAGTTCAATCGCTCTTTTTGATCAATTTTAGCCAGTGCTTGAGAGAACGCAGCAGCCTTATCAAGGGGCAGTATTAATCTATGTGGTCCTTCTGGTGACGTTGCCCAACGATTGAACCCTGGGTTTAACCCGTGTAGTTCTTTTAAAGACATACCAGCAAGTTCGGCGGCAAACGCTAAATCGACCTGTGAGCCGATATCAACCACTTCGATAACCGCTACATTCTCAACTTCAGGCCACGCATACGCATATTCATCTTTATTTTTTAGAATATCGGCCAGCGCAAGCAATTTAGGCACGTAAGCACGTGTCTCTTTGGGTAAATTTAAGTTCCAAAAGTCGGTAGGTTTACCCGCGCGTTTGTTAGCTTTAATAGCCCTTTGAACGCGGCCTTCGCCACTATTATAGGCGGCAAGTGCGTGCAGCCAATTACCATCGAACATTTCGTTTAGATAGGTTAGATAGTCAAGTGCACCTTGAGTAGACGCAACAACATCTCGACGTCCGTCATACCACCAATTCTGTTGCATACCAAAGCGCTTGCCTGTGCCAGGAATAAACTGCCACATACCAGCCGCTCGGCCATGGGAATAAGCAAAGGGATCGAAAGCACTTTCTACTATTGGTAAAAGCACAAGCTCCATCGGCATGTCGCGCTTTTCAATTTCTTCGGTAATGTAATAAAGAAAAGGCTTGGCACGTTTTACAACGCGAGCCATATATTCTGGGTGCTTCAGGTACCATTTACGCTGTGCGCTAATGCGTTTGTCGTCAGGGATAGGTAAGGCGAAATTCGCGCTTGCACGTTCCCATACGTCAGTAACGACCGCCTGCGTATGCATATCCGGTGTATCGGTAAGCTCTGCGCCTTCTTCTAGCGTATCATCATTGGGGTGAACAACATCAATAACGCCGTCTCTTGCAACTTCACAATCAGAAATGGCTTCTTCGTTGTTATGAATTTCACTGCACGCTTCTAGCGAAGCGGTTTCGTTACTTTCTAATTGTGCATTGTCGTTATTATTATCGGTTAACTGACAACCCGTTAAACCTAGCGCCAATATCAGTGGCGACAGTGGGAAAAACTTCAACTGCATATATGAAGAAACCTCGTGGAGCACTGCAAACCGACCATGTTACGATAATCGGCTTACTTTTGCATCAAAACTCATCTTTCCAGCGGCGAACTGCAGCAAATACCGCTACATCGTCAGCCAGGTTATTTTCGCAATAGGCTTCGGCAGCAGTTTTCACAGAAAGTTCATGAGCCCGTAAAAATGGGTTTATGTTTTTTTGCTCTTTGAGATTACTTGGTAGTGTAGGCTGACCTTGAGCGCGTTTTTCTGCCACCCACTGTGCGTAGTCACACAGCGCTTTATTGTCTGGCTCTACGGCTAAAGCAAACTGGACGTTAGCCTGAGTATACTCATGTGTACAGAACACTTTCGTGGTGTCGGGCAGTCGCTTTAACTTATTCAGTGAATGATGCATTTGCCCTGGCGAACCTTCAAACAATCGTCCGCAACCTGCTGAAAATAACGTGTCGCCGCAAAACAATGCGCCATGCCCGAAGAAAGCAATGTGATCAAGGGTATGACCTGGCACTTCCATTACTTGCAGCGCCATTTTAAAAACAGGTAGCGAGACAGTATCGCCTTGAGAAACAGATTTAGTTATTCCTCTTATGTGATTGCCTCTTGGGCCAATAACTGGCAAATCTGGTACTGCAGATACTAATTTAGCAATACCACCTGTGTGGTCTCTGTGGTGATGAGTGATGAGAACTGCGCTCAGCGTTAAGCCTTTGGCTTTAATAAAGGCCAACACTGGCTCAGCATCACCTGGGTCGACAACAATAGCGCTACTCTCGTTATAAATACACCAAATGTAATTGTCGGTAAAAGCGGGAATAGGATGAATGGCTACGCCTGAAGGAAGTGTTTCTGCCGTCATAAGAGTACCTGCTTGTGTAGGTAGAATTATGCGTTACTATAGGGACTTGTGAAGAGCAGAGCAACCTAAGAGCGCGCAGTGTTAATGAGATCGGCGTTTAAAGCCAAACCGCCACGCTACCCTACAAATTGGAATGATTTCCCCGCCGGAGAGCACATTCGACATGCGGTCAATGCAGTTTGTAGCGATTATGCTGAGCGAATTTTTGGGTATCACTTTGCCAAACTAGGCTCGCTAAGTGCCGATATAAATCTCGATACCAGCCCAATTCGACACCACATCAATCACGTTCCGTTTAATGACCTAGCTAGCGAGCAGCCACACCACAATGAAGCGAAAGAGGGCTTTCCCAATCACAATGCATCGGGTATATCGTTAGGCGGTGATAAACGCGAACCGAAAATAAGTAGAGAAAACACGGTAGTGGGGCAGTCGCACTGCTTACCCTTCGCCGAAAACAGCATTGATGGCTTTCTACTTGCTAATGAATTAGATTTTGCACAAGACCCTCACGAAATATTAAGAGAAGTAGACCGCGTTATTACACAAAACGGTTATGTGATCATAAGTGGCTTTAACCCCTTAAGCCTCGCCGGCATTGCCAAATTTCTACCTGTTAAGCGCGGAAATATCCTACACGATGCACGCTTTTTTACGTCCTATCGCATTAAAGATTGGCTTCAGCTGCTGGGATTTGAAATTGTTGAACAACGTCAAGTGATGTTTTCAACGCTCTTTTTTCAACAAAAATGGAAAGGGGCGGTTAAGCTTCAAGACTATTTAGCATCTTATTTGCCATGGTGCAGTGCGGTGTACGTAATACTCGCGAAAAAGCGGGTTATACCCATGACCGCAATAAAACCCAAACGCAATTTGAAGCCGCGTTTTTCCGCGGTGGGCGCCAGTGTAAGGACTTCTACGATGAATCGCACGCTGCGCTAATATTGTTAATGTGTATGCCATGTGCAAAGAGAGCACGCCACGCTCTTAACTTAGAAGCGGTGACAGGCGCTAACCACCTTCTAAATTTACCAAGATGTTGTACTAAAACGGATGGCTTTCGCTTTTTTACACAAGTTTGAAAGGGGAATAGGAGATAGCATAGACTGCTATCTCCCAACTGAGACGCTAGTCGTCACTCGTTTTATAGAGGTGAACATCTCGCTGTGGATATGGGATGCTAATGCCTTCTTCATCAAAGGCTTTTTTAACTTTTTCCTGCATATCCCAGTAGTAAGGCCACAAGTCATCTGTGGCGACCCACGGTCTAAACATTAAATCGACTGAGTTATCGCCTAATCCGCCTACACAAATTCTTGGTGCAGGGTCGGTCAACGAGCGCTCATCTTCTTCGAACAGGCGCTGCAACACCTTCTTTGCTTTATCGATATCGTCATCATAGCCTATACCAAATGTCATGTCGCAACGGCGTTTATCATATACGCTAACGTTAATTAACGTGGCATTAGATAGGCTGCCATTGGGAATAACAATGCGCTTATTGTCAAAAGTGTTAAGTACAGTATAAAGAATTTGTATCTCTGACACTGAGCCTAAATGACCCTCTGCTTCAATGGTGTCACCCACTTTAAAGGGTTTAAAAATCAGTATTAGCACACCGCCAGCAAAGTTCGCCAGGCTGCCTTGTAATGCAAGACCAATGGCCAAACCTGCTGCACCTACGACGGCAATAAATGAGGTGGTTTCAATGCCTATCATTGAGGCAACTGAAATCAACAGCATTACTTTTAGCACCGCACTGATAAGTCCGCACAGAAACTTATTTAACGTGGGATCCTTTTTACCTAGCCGATGATCTAATAGGTTTACAAAACGATTCACTAACCAGAGACCCACCACCAAAGTAAGAATAGCCAACAACAATTTGGGGGTGTAAGTCATCACCAGTGATATAGCTTTTTCGGTTAATTCCGATAAATCGATATTAGTCCCGAAGAAATCTTCCATAAATACCTCTTTTATTAATTAACCACGTTGATTACGTTAAAAAAAGAGGGTTAGATCGCCTTGAATCAAACCGAACGGAACTGCGCTGTGTTTTGACAAGAATTTTCTAGCCGATTTGCCTTAGGCAGATAAGGTTAGTGAGTGGGTAAGTAATTAGTGAGTGGGGAGTGTAAGATGATAAGGCTTATTAGCATACCAAGTTACGTGCTTGCACTTTGATTCTGGTTATATGATTTTTGCTTTATAAATCTGAGCGCCGCTTTGACCGCCCAATAAAAAAGGTGACATCCCGTCGCTCAATAGCGCTGAATGTCACCTTACTTTTAAGGGGGCGCTTTACAGCTTACTTAACACGCATACCCGGCTTTGCACCTTCGTGCGGCTCAAGAATGTATAGCTCGTCGCCACCAGGGCCCGCGGCTAATACCATACCTTCACTCATGCCAAAACGCATTTTACGAGGGGCGAGGTTCGCTACCATTACCGTATGTTTACCGATTAGGGCTTCAGGCGAGTAGGCCGACTTAATACCTGCAAAAACTTGTTTAGTTTCGCCACCTAAATCTAGCTCTAAACGTAAAAGTTTGTCAGCTTTCTCTACGTGTTCAGCTTTAGCAATACGTGCAATACGTAAATCTACCTTGGCGAACTCATCAAACGAGATAGTGTCGCTAATAGGGTCTTTAGCAAGCGGGCTGTCTGGGTCGATAGCCGGTGCTGCTGGCGCTAGGCTTTCTTTTGAATCTTCAACCATGGCGTCGATTTTCTCCATTTCTACACGCTGCATCATCGGCTTAAATTTGT
Source organism: Alteromonas sp. MmMcT2-2 (assembly GCF_022348305.1). Lineage (NCBI taxonomy): Bacteria > Pseudomonadati > Pseudomonadota > Gammaproteobacteria > Alteromonadales > Alteromonadaceae > Alteromonas > Alteromonas sp. MmMcT2-2. The sequence continues at coordinate 13,983 of NZ_JAKRFA010000037.1, read as the reverse complement.
TGATGGCGTGGCCTTTCAATAGGGTTTGCAGTGAATTCCAGTCGAACTTGTCGTTTAGGAATTCTTCTGCTTTTTCTGCAAGTACTGGCAGTACAGGCTTCAAGTAAATCACCAACAGACGGAACATGTTAATACCTAGCGAGCACACATCGTGTGTGAACTGCTGCTTAGTCTCGTCTTTAATGGTTACCCAAGGTGCATTGTTATCAATGAACTGGTTTGCTTTGTCAGCAAGGGCCATGATTTCGCGCACGGCTTGGTGGTACTTACGCTTCTCGAAAAGTGCAGCAATGCTCTCTGACGCGTTTTGGAACTCTGCAATAAGCTCTGGCTCAATCACGTTCTCGGACAGCTTTCCGTCGAAACGCTTGGTGATAAAGCTTGCACAGCGGCTTGCAATGTTAACCACTTTACCTACTAGGTCTGAATTCACTTTTTGTGCGAAGTCAGTAAAGTTAAGGTCGATGTCGGTAACACCGTCGCCTAACTTAGACGCAAAGTAGTAACGCAGATACTCTGGGTTCAGATGGTCAAGGTAAGTACGGCCTTTAATAAACGTACCGCGCGACTTTGACATTTTCGCGCCGTTCACCGTTACGAAACCGTGAATATTTACGCCAGTAGGCTTACGGTATCCCGCACCTTCTAGCATGGCAGGCCAAAATAGGCAGTGGAAGTAGGTAATATCTTTACCAATAAAGTGATAAAGCTCAGCCTCTGAGTCTGCTTTCCAGAAATCATCAAACTCTAAGTTGTTTTGGTCGCAGAAGTTTTTGAAACTTGCCATGTAGCCAACCGGCGCATCTACCCACACGTAGAAGAATTTGTTCGGCGCACCTGGAATTTCAAAGCCGAAGTAAGGCGCGTCACGGCTGATGTCCCACTGTTGAAGACCTTCAGTAAACCATTCTTGCAGCTTGTTAGCCATTTCTTCCTGCAGGGCACCTGAGCGGATCCACTCTTTTAACATGCCTTCAAATTTTGGCAGGTCAAAGAAGAAGTGCTCAGACTCACGTAGTACTGGTGTAGCACCCGATACAACGCTGCGCGGGTTCTTTACTTCTGTTGGGCTATACGTTGCGCCACATACGTCACAGCTGTCGCCGTTTTGATCTTCTGCGCCACAGCTTGGGCAGGTACCCTTAACGAAACGGTCTGGCAAGAACATTTCTTTTTCAGGGTCGAACAGCTGATTAATGGTGCGTTTGCTGATGTAGCCTGCATTACCTAAACGGGTGTAAATTTCTTCACACAGCGCCTTGTTTTCTGGCGAATGGGTTACATAGTAGTTGTCGTAATCTACGTGAAAATCAACAAGGTCTTGGTGATGTTCAGCACGCGTTCTTGCCACCATTTCTTCTGGTGTAATGCCAAGCTCTTGGGCTTTAAGCATAACCGGCGTACCGTGTGCATCGTCGGCGCAAACACTGTAACATTCGTTTCCGCGAAGGCGCTGAAAACGAGTCCAGATGTCGGTTTGAATGTGTTCTAGCAAATGGCCTAAGTGAATAGAGCCATTTGCGTATGGCAACGCACTGGTTACCAGAATTCGGCGTTTTTCTGACATAATGACGTTATTGATTCTTTGCGTTTCAAAATGGCTGCAAATACTAGCGGAAAACCGCGTTTTTTGCATTACGTAATTCACACAATTCTACTACTAGTAAGGCATTTTATGTTCTTTTCTCGCAAAGCAGAGCCGGCAACTCAAAAAGTTGCTGTAATTTTGGCCAAGTATTTTTCTTTAGATGTTGAAGATACCTTGCCATGGTGTGCTTTTAGCCAGCCAGAAAATGAAGATGCCGGTGTAACAGTTACTTTGCCGTTTTGTATTGCTACACAGCTAGACGCGCTTAAACAACAAGTGCTTAACCAGCTAAAAGGGAAGCTTGGCGATGAGCTGCTTACGTTTAAACAAAACGTAGCGAGTGGAGAAACTGAAGTAGCACCTGTCACCAACATTAAAAACATCATAGCAGTGGCTTCAGGCAAGGGCGGTGTAGGTAAGTCGACAACCAGTATTAATTTAGCGTTTGCGCTTATGCAAGAAGGCGCGAAAGTTGGGATTTTAGATGCCGATATTTATGGGCCGTCTATTCCCATTATGTTGGGCAACCCCGATGCACATCCTGAAAGCGAAGATAATAAGCACATGCAGCCCCTTATGTCACATGGGCTGGTGGCGAACTCAATTGGTTATTTAGTGCCTCAAGAAGATGCGGCGGTATGGCGAGGGCCGATGGCAAGCAGGGCATTAAAGCAGTTATTAGATGAAACCCTATGGCCCGTGCTGGACTACTTGATTGTAGATATGCCACCAGGTACAGGCGATATCCAACTGACGATGGCGCAACAAGTACCGCTGACTGCTTCAGTGGTCGTTACAACGCCGCAGGACTTAGCACTAGCCGACGCTCAAAAAGGCATAAGTATGTTTGAAAAAGTGAACGTACCTGTATTAGGGCTTATTGAAAACATGAGTTATTACCAGTGCGGAGCCTGTGGTACCAAAGACTATGTGTTTTCAAAAGACGGGGGCGAGGCGCTTGCTGAACGCCACGGACTGCCACTTTTAGGTCAGCTACCGCTTGATATCCATATTCGCGAGCATGGCGATGCCGGCACGCCTTTGTTAATTACCTCGCCTGAAAGTGACTTGAGTGAAAGTTATCGCGAGGCTGCTCGCGCCCTGTCTATGCAATTGGCCCTTACTGTTGCGCCACGCAAAGGGGCAGTAAAACACATTAAGGGCAACCCTATTGGCATTGTTGGTAAAGAGTAACTAGCTTGAAATATCTAGGTAACAAATATCAGGAATGCCCGACGGATAGGTAAATTCAGACAGGTGTAGTAAAGGTGAATTATAGTCAGGTTCGATTGCTTAAATTTAAAATTTGATAAAACTATACGAAAATTGAGCAAAAGCAGATAAAACAAGCCTTTGAGCAGTTGAATGCATGCGGCGACATACGCATAATAGCGGCCTAACGAAATGAGGAATACACCATGCGCTTGTGCGACCGCGATATCTACCAACATCTGCAAGATGGAAAAATTAAAATTGACCCTACACCCAGCTACGATCAAATAAGTGGTGTAACGGTAGATATCCGCCTAGGTAATAAATTTCGCGTGTTTGAAGATCACCAAGCGCCGTTTATCGATTTAAGTGGGCCGAAAGCACAGGTTCAAGAAGCGCTCGACCATGTTATGAGCGATGAAATTGAACTAGAAGAGGGTAAAGCCTTCTTTCTACACCCTGGGGAGCTAGCGCTTGCCATTACCCACGAGTCAGTAACCTTGCCCGACAACATCGTAGGTTGGTTAGACGGGCGTTCTTCGCTTGCGCGTTTGGGCTTAATGGTTCACGTGACCGCGCATCGAATAGATCCAGGCTGGTCGGGCAACATCGTTCTTGAGTTTTACAACAGTGGTAAGTTACCGCTAGCGCTTCGCCCTAAAATGAAAATAGGGGCACTTAGCTTTGAGGTGTTATCGGCACCCGCTGAAAAACCGTACAACGCAAGAGTGGACGCTAAATACAAAGGCCAAGCAGGCGCAGTTGCAAGCCGAATCTCGTCAGACGACGAGAGTAAATAAAAGAAACCGTCTTAAAAACACGTTTTTTTCGCAAAAGCGTAGTGCGTTTCCCGCTAATTACTGATAGAAAATATAAGAGCAATAACTAGCACTTATAATAAAGCTATTAGTAACGGGAAGCGCAATGCACACAAACTCTGAACCTTCTTCAGAAACTCTACAACGAAAGCCAACACGCAAAAACAGTATAATTCTATTTGCCTTTATCGCTTCAGTATTATGTGGCTTGGGATTGTGGGCTATTAACCAGCCCAGCGAGATCATTTTTACCGCAGCAATTACGCTATTTGTCGCTGTGCTCTGGGTGACTGAAGCGCTCCCCATTCCCGCTACCTCACTTTTACCCTTCGCGCTATTCCCGCTATTTGGTGTGCTGTCTCACAGCGAAGCTGCCTCTGCTCTCGGAAGCCACGTTATCATTCTATTAATGGCTGCTTTCATGCTTTCAAAAGGGTTGGAGCGCGCTAACTTACACAAGCGTTTCGCCATTTACATGTTGCGTATAACGGGCAGCGGCAGCCCGCTCAAGCTGGTACTGGGCTTCATGTTAACAACTGCAGTGCTCAGTATGTGGATTAGTAACACGGCAACAATCCTAATGATGTTGCCAATGGCTATCGCTATTATCAACGCAGTAGACAATCCGCGATTTGGTGTGGCGCTTATACTTGGTATCGCTTATTCGGCAAGCTTAGGTGGGGTAGGGACACCGATTGGGACGCCACCTAATATTATCTTTATGAGCGTGTATGAAGAGACCCAAGGTATTGAATACAGCTTTATCGACTGGATGAAAACAGGTGTACCAATCGTAATACTAGGCGTACCGATTATGGCCTTATGGTTAGCGCGCGGTATTAAACAAGTGGGGAACATCGATTTACCTGTGCCAAGCACATGGACAAAAGCCGAGAAGCGAGTTCTTGCTATTTTTGGCACTGTCGCTTTAGCTTGGATTTTCAGACCTTTTTGGACTGCTTGGATAGGCATAAGCACGATAAGTGACAGTACTATTGCCGTGGCGGGCGTTGCCGCTATGTTCTTTACCAACAGCGGAAACGATAATGGTGAAGTAGACGAAAAAGGAAACAACGACAAACTGCTTGATTGGAAAACCGCAAACGATATTCCGTGGGGCATGTTGTTATTGTTTGCCGGCGGTATTTGTATAGCCAAAGCATTTATGTCATCGGGCTTAAGTGTTCTTATGGGAACATGGCTAACGGGACTTTCTACGCTTCCTGTTCTTTTATTGGTACTTGGAATTTGCTTGTTCGTTACCTTCTTGACGGAAATTACCTCTAACACGGCAACATCTACACTACTAATGCCAATTCTAGCGGCCGCGGGTATGGCTGTGGGCGTAGATCCTAAGTTGTTGATGATCCCCGCGGCAATTAGCGCAAGTTGCGCTTTTATGCTGCCAGTAGCTACAGCGCCTAACGCCATTGCATACTCAACGGAAAAGTTCGACATAAAAACTATGGCCAGAGAGGGGGTGGTGCTCAACGTGTTAGTTGCACTGGTAGTAACTGGGGTGTGTTACGTTACGCTGGCCTAGCTTGAACGCGCTTTTGTGAAGGAGATACGCCAATCTCTCTTTTAAAGGCCTTTGAAAAAGAAGCTTCCGTTTCGTAACCATATTGGTTTGCAATGGTAATTAATGGCTTGTTGCTTTGGATTATTTCTGTGCAGGCACAACGCAGGCGCCATTGTGTTAGGTATTTAATTGGAGTTACGCCTGCACAGGCTTTGAACTTTGCTGCGTAGTTAGATTTAGACATATTCGCAATACTCGCTAGCATTTCTACGTTCCAATGTTGCTCAGGCGAGTTATGCAGCGCTTGAAGGCTATTGGCTATGGCCGGATGCAGTAGAGCCCCTAAGGTTGATGAGTACTTGCTCATTAAATGCTTCACAATCAAAAGGAATACAACCTCAGCGATTTTGTTTAGCAGAACCGACGAAGTGAAGGTTGAGTCCGACACTTCTAACGACGCGCTGATAAGTAACTGCAGACTTTCATGCAGCACTCTACTTTCTTTTGATGCTTTTTTAATTATCAAAAATTCTGGCAGTTCTTTTGTTATTACTCTCATTAAAGGGTGCTGATACTCGAAGTAACCGCAAAGTAGCACCGGGCCTTCAGCTCCTAGTTTCTCGCTAACAGGAATAGAGCTTGCGCTAACATTTTTGTAAGTGTGAGTTTTTGTAGGGCTTAAAAGGTGTGGGCTATCAACAGGCAGTAAAACCATGTCGCCTTTTTCTAACAGAACTGGGCCGTCGTCGTTACGGTGTAAGTAGCATTGACCGTGAGTTACGGCGTGAAAATTAATAAAGCCGGTGCCAGAAGTGTCAATTTGCCAGTTACCGCAATATTGTCCGTTGTGAAATACATTGGTGGTTATTTGAAGTTTGTCAAAAAGGCTTTCTAAATTTTTCATGGTGTTTTGGACAAGTATTTAAGCGTTTGGAGCATGTTTGTATAAGACCGAAGTACGTACCATATTCTTCGAACTTATACAGAGATAGTGTGAAAACACTCGAAACACCAATGTGGAGAAGAAATAGCATGAGAGCATTCTTAAAAGGTAGTTTATTTGCAATTTCACTAATTGCTAGTGGCGCGGTATTCGCTGGCGTTGATACAGAGACCGACGAAAACGGAATTATTTTAGCCGGGCACGACGCTGTAGCTTATTTTACTGAAGGTAAGCCAGTGCTGGGTAAAGTGACTATAACGGCTGTCCATAACGACGCTATTTACCGATTTTCATCGCAGAAAAATAGAGACATGTTTGTAAGCAACCCAGGCAAATACGCACCAGCGTACGGCGGCTTTTGTGCCTACGGCGCAACGTTTGGTAAGAAATTTGAAATCAACGGCAAAGCGTTTGAAATTGTTGATGGCGTACTTTATGTGAATAAAGACGAAAGTGTATACAAAGCATGGGCCAAGAACATTCCTACTCATATAGATGAGGCGAATGAAGAATGGCCAGAAATCAAAGATGTAAGTGCAGACGACTTGTAATAAGCTTCGTTTTAGATGGGTTTTGATTACCAAATAATCGTTTAGGCGGTTATTTGGTTTTTTTACATTGCAAAGTCGTTGAAATTGAGTAGACTTGTCGGCTCTTTCGGTCGGTGTGTAGCGCAGCCTGGTAGCGCACTGTCATGGGGTGTCAGGGGTCGGAAGTTCGAATCTTCTCACACCGACCAACTCCTTCAACTCCCTTGTATAGCTTGACTTGCAAGGGAGTTATCCCTAAATATATCCACGAATTACCAAACTAAATAACTCAACTGGGTCACTTTTAGGGTCACCTTTTGGGTCACTTTTAGTTTTTATTGTTGTTTATTTGAGCAATGGTTTAAGCGATGGATAAGAAATATCTCAAAAGACAAGATTCAGGCTTGTGGTTGTATCGTCGAAAGACTCCTGTACTACTCAAAGACAAGTACAAGTCGAGCTACATACAACACTCTCTCAATACGCACAGCTATCACGAAGCAATCTTAAAGCGTAACGCGATTAACGCTGAGATTGATATGCAACTAGCACACGTCAAACGAGGTGACTCAGACAAGGCTAAGTTCTTTCACTACTACACACCGTGGAGAAAGGAACGTGTAGAGCGTGAAGGTGAGAAAGTTGAAGGCGCAGACCATCACCCGATGGAAGAAGCTGACCTTGAAATTGTCATTGAGAATCCAGAGGACAAAGCTAATCCAGCAGTTCAGGCTGCTTGGAAGGCTGCTATGTCTGGAGATATTCCTTCAGAGTTTCAACCGACAATCAAAGAGGTTGCAGAAGAATGGTCTCAGTGGGCAGAGGACAAGAAGAACGCTAAGTATGTCTCAGCTATGGCTACATACGTCAAGGCTCTTGTAGTGTTCCTAGGTCGTGACGAGTTACCAGCTAATGTAAGCTCTGGTCAGGCTCAAATGTTCATTGATGGATTACTGAGTTCAGGTAAATCAGCTAACACGGTTACTCACTACAAGTCTAAGCTACAAGAACTCTGGCGATGGGCTTTAAGTCGTGAGAAGGCTCAAGGCGGTAACCCTTGGCTTAACTGTAAGGTTGAAGCAAGCAAGAAGAAAAGTAAGCCTGAACACTACCGTAATTTCACTGATGAAGAACTGGCTCACATTCTCGCTGAGACTGACTTCAATAAGCTTAATACATCGACTTGGGCTTATCCGTATGCCTTGCACATGCTGCCTCGTCTATTGCCTTTCCTTGGCACACGACTCAGTGAACTAGCACTAGCTCAGAAGGAGCAGTTCGTTGATGTGGATGGACGCTTGTTCTTTGAGGTGCGAGAAGGTAAGACAGTTAACGCTCAACGCATTGTGCCTGTATCACCAGCTATTAAGCCTCTTGTGCTTCAGGTCTTAGACAGGGCAGGAGATAGCCCTTGGTTGTTCCCTGAGATCGGTGAGGCTGTAATAGGTGCTGAAGGTGCCGCTAACAGTATCTCGTCGAAGTTCGGTAAGATAACTAAAGGGTTCGCTAAGGTGGAAGGCTACAAGACAGGCTTACACTCGTTTAGAGGTCACTTTGCGACAGCGCTAGAGCAAGTCGGTTGTCCTGAAGACATCGCTACGAAACTAGCAGGTCACAGGCAGTTGTCCTTGACGTACAACTTGTATAGTAAGTATAAGAACAAGGACGAACTGTGGCAGTATGTCGAGAGGATTCACGAGGCTGACTGCTTGAAATGTTTCGAGAGTACGTTTTAGAACTTAAACGTTGAAACAACTGGGTAATTTAGTCATCGCAGTAAGTTATCCAAACGCCTAATCGAATCACTTGTGAAAAACTCAGATAGGTGCTCTACATTTCTTTGCCCGTTATTAAACTGGGACTCGTAACCAGAAAAGTCCTCGCTTCCCCCAACATATAGGAGGCTTGTATTGTCCTTCATGGCGTCGAAGATAGATGGCAAAAACTTGTCTTGAGGTGAGTGCCTAATACCAATCACGAGTACACAATCTGCTTCTGCGGCAGCTTCAATAGAACGTTCTCTTATATCCCGAATAAATGCGTCATTGAAGCTGTTCCGTTTCTGTGCTTCATACGCACTCAAAACTGGGATAAAGGCAGTATCGCCGCACTTACTTGGGTCGGCTATTATCGTACCACAGTTAATTAGGCTTGTTATGTCACTACATACATCACCTCGTTGAAACAAATGAGCACCAGCTGCAAGAAAGTGTGCAGAGCCGTGTGGTTTCAAAATAGTAATTTTTTCAGCATTCTCATTTGCAGAATTGAAATTGTCTTCTTTAAAAGATGTCGCACCCCAATTTATTTCGTAACCTTTTTCCTTGACTGCTATTTCTAAAAGGCTTTCGTAATTGAGCGACAAATAAGTGGCATTGAAGTTCGATAGCTTGTCGATTAACTGCTTATACAGTGAGTCATGTGGAAGCGCTTTATACTGCCTAAAGTAATGACCGATTAAAATTAAACTGTCACAGTACGCTGCTGCATCATCGCCAATGGAAGCTGTCCATTGCTCAAAGTCTTCTGAGCATGTATTTCCCGTGTTTTCTTCAAGCTCAGAAAATAAAGGATAAACGTCACGTAAAGCACCACCTAGCTCTCTGCCCAAAGGTGGACATGTGGCTCTGCTGTGTCCTTTTGATGCGCCAGCCCCGATCATTACTAGTACTTTTTCCATTGCAGTTAAATCCATTTTGTATATCAGTATGCCTTCAAAATACCACAAAAATCTGAGAGGCCAAATCGACAATGATGAAGCCTCAACTCCCCCCCATAGGGTGCCTCTACGCACCACAGGAACACCGCTAAGAGAATCTTCAAGCCAGTCGCAAGCTCATCTTGACCAAACACGAAGACAACGCACAGGCTCTGCTGGTGGCTTTCAGTCGCTAAGTCTTATTCTGCAAATCTGCATAATTAACAAACCTGAAATTTAGGGTCTCTTAGTTGTTTACCAAAGTAAACTTTTTTGAGCTTGCCTATTGACCGTTCACTTACCGTTCATTATCTTATTGGTCACTTAACCTTTAGACTTTATTGAACAGGATGGATTTATCATGACAGGTCAACTTATCGGTTACGCACGAGTATCAACCACAGGCCAGAAGCTGGACGTTCAGTTAGACGCATTGAAGGCGAAAGGCTGCGCTAAGATTTACCAAGAGAAGCGCTCAGGTAAGACAGCAGACCGTCCAGAGCTAGAGAAGATGCTTGATTACGTGCGTGAAGGTGAAGCTATTGTTGTGACCAAGTTAGACCGTTTAGGTCGCTCTGTGGCTGACCTAGCGAACATCTCGAAGTTACTCGATGATAAAGGCGTAGGTCTCATTGTGATTGACCAAGGCATCGACACGACCACACCACACGGTAAGCTAATGTTCCATATGATTGCTGCTGTAGCTGAGTTTGAGTTGTCTCTACGCTACGAAAGACAGATGGAAGGTATCGCTAAGGCGCAAGAGAAAGGCGTTAAGTTTGGGCGTAAGAAGTCTGTAGACCGTGAGAGAGTCCACCAGCTACGAGAGGAAGGCTTGAGCATGGCTAAGATTGCTGAAGAATTAAGCTGTAGTAAGGGAGCGGTGCATAAGATAATCAGTGAGTCCATAAGCCAGAGTAATTAACATAGCGACTTCGATCACTGAAACTTATAGCTCATGTGGTCTGTCACTCCTCTACAAGACATCTTCAGCACTATCATAACGGAGTCTCACGCTTAACTGTTTGAGGCTCCGTAAAGCCTTCTCAGATCGAGTTATCTTACCTAATGCAATCGTATTAGTTGTACTTAGAAAAGCCCGTGGAGAGCCGCTGTCGATCTGTTATGAGACTTTCTACCCTCACTTCTCGCTTATCCGTTGGTTAGACTTAATGACCATTGAATTCCTTTAGATTTATTAGTGTTACCTAATATTGATTCAGACCAGTAAAATCAAGGGATACACGACTCCCTGACCTATGAAAGAAAGTTCTGCTGACTCCCTGACTTAAGAGGAAAGGAAGTGAGTCTAATCGGGATGACTCCCTGACTTAAGCAAGAATAAATTCCAGAGGACATCGTGAAGACAAACACTCGGTCACTAACTTCACGGTGGTGAGCTACGGCTCAGGGGCAAGTGACCAGTCAATCAAACTCAAGACCAACGCTAAGACTAGCTGATACTGGTTTGTAGATGATTGTTTCCACCCTTATCTACCTACATAACGTGGGGGGTAAGGGGGGCAACTCTAAGTCATCAAATCTAAGACCAACACCAGTATCGTTTAGTTAGTCTTAAAGACAATCCGTTACTGGATGTATCAATGATTAATCCAATTAGTTAATGGACTAAAGGCAAGTCTTTAAGACACCCGTAGTCATCCCTTACTCATGTGTATTGATTCATGTGTGTATGGTCTAACTTGATTTGTTTACTCATATCCTTCTAAGCCTATGGACTTGTGCTCTACCTCCAGCACTTGTCCTAGGCATCCTTTCGTTCACTGAATACAACCACAAGAGGGTTCTCAGTAGGTAAGCCCTTTGATACCTACATGCAGCCTGAGAGCCTTCTTGTTCTTGTGTTCATTTGTTTTCACAAAACTTCAACTATAGGAGAAACACTATGACTGACATTAACCATTCACTATCACTCGTTGTCGCGACTGGAGGCTAACGATGAATGCACTAGGTAAACCACACAAAGTTGTGTCTCAGCCTTGCATCAACGTGTACTTAACCAGCAAGAACTTCGAGACCGTCCAGAAGTACCAAGCACGACTTCAAGACACTAGAGGCGTGAAAGTAAGCGCTAGTAGTATCGTGAATGAATGTATCCATAATTACTTAACTGACAAGGTTTAACGCTATGACAACTTCCACATGCAAGGTGTGGGGTTGTTCTCGTCCTATCGATAACGCTAAGTACGGCACGTACTGTAAGCGACACCGTGAAGCTAATCTGCACAACGGTCATCCAACGTTTAAGCCACCAGCACTATCAAAGCGCTATGCCTCTTACAACCAAGAGCTAACTAAAGCTTTTCACGGTGGTAAGCAATGGTACTCAGAGGCTGACTTAACTCACTACGAGAAAGCCTTTGGTGGCCTGCTAGATGAAGCTGAGAAGCTTGAAGCACTATCACCGTATAGGCGACTTGGTGACTTACCAGTTCGCGCTCAGTTGCTGTATCTGCTTAAAGCTTCAGTTGAGGCCGTGGGTAGGCATGTGACCATGAAACAGTGGTTGTGTATCTACCTCGCTGCTTGGTTCAAGAAAGACCTGTTCCCTAACAGAAAGACCTTAGCAATCTTTGTGTGCCGTAAGAGCCTTGTGAGGCTGATTAACATGCCTCAGCACGTCACAAGGACAGGTAAAAAGAGGCGTTATCGACTGAACGCTAACAGAGCCTTGAAGATGCTAGACATTCTTGAGCCAATCTTCGAGTTATCGCATGTGCCAATCAATAACGTTGCTCTCTGGCATAGGTATTACACATACAAGCTGAACCTATCCAACATCCAGAAGCGAGTTATGAGAGAGAAGCACGAGAAGAACCCTTTTCACGCCAAACAACTTAACCGAATTAAAACCATTAAATCCATTGAACGAAAATACTTAGGAGGATAAATCTATGAGCAAACAATCTGACATCATTAGAGAACTTCAAGAACGTCAGAAAGAACTACAAGAACGTCAGAAAGAACTTCAAGACCGTGTTAACGCTGCTGAAGCTATCTGCCAAGACTTACTGAGTCACTTGTATAACAGCGAAGCACAAGGTCGCATTAAGTTCGATGACTACCGTATTAAGTACACACAAGAAGCTATTGAACGTCGAGAAGCTGAAGCAAGAGCTAAACAACTTCGAGACAGCTTCAACACGGCTAAGGCTGATTTCAGAGACATGGCTGAGGCTAACTTCTGGACTCTTGTGTTCCTGAACGACAAGGAGCGACAAGAGAAACTAGATGACATCTGGAGCACTATCACGAGTGGCTTAGTGTTACCTGAAGATACTAAACGCCCTCAACACACTGTGCCTAAACTGACTGTAGACCAGCTTATTAATCGTCGTGCTGAGTTACTCGACTCAATCAACAAAGCTAACGCTACTCAGTACAACGACACCATTGAGCACTGCAACCAGTCTAAAGCTGATTTCGCTTTAAGCATGGAGCGTGAGCGAGACAAGCAGGTTGCTGAAATAAATCGAAAGGATGGACTTTCAGAGTCTGAACGGCAACGGCAAGTTAGTGAGACGCAAGCTTACTTTGAACGTGAGATTAAAAGGCACTTGCTCGAAATGAACAGACAAATCAGTTCAGCAGAGGTTGGCCTTAAACGCCTTGAAGACAACAAAGCAGAACTAGCCAAGGTTCAACAAGCTCTAGCTAAACAGTTAACCCATTAATCGGAGGAATACGGATATGAGTAAACTAACACCACGACTTATCTTTACTGATGGTGCAGCGCCTAACAACCAGAACGGATGTAAACACGGTGGCTTAGGCGTTGTCGTGTTGAATGACCAAGAGGAAGTCTTAGAGACCTACAAGGCACGAGTAGAGCCAGTAGAAGGTAAAGAGACAACCACGAATGTTCGCTGTGAAATGTTAGCAGTCATCAAGGCTCTCGAACTGGCAGAGCCTGAAGACATTATCCACACAGACAACGACATGATTGCTAAGGGCTACAACGAGTGGCTCAAAGGGTGGAAGCTGAAAGGCTGGAAGAATGCCAGTAAGAAGCCTGTAGCCAATCAAGACCTATGGCAACGTATCGACAAGCTGAAGCAAGAGAAGCCTATGGTTGTCGTTAAGTGGGTTCGAGGCCATAGCGGTATCTACGGCAGTGAACTTGCGGATAACTTAGCGACTGAAGCTGCGGCTTAACACTTCCCTTAACCACTCCCTGACTTACGCATAAACACTTATTGGAGGATATTGAATATGAATAAAGAAATCACACTGAAAATCAACGGCACTGAAAAGACTTTCTACTCCACTGAAGACGGTTACTTCTGTCTGAATGAAGTATGGGAAGATTTTGACCTGAAAGCCTCTCAGCATCCGGCTGAATGGTTAGAGGAAGTGGATTACAGACCAGTCGAATTAGGCCATGCCTATGACTTGTCTGAATATGACGCAGGCATTTGGGCTACCAAGAGCTTATTATTGATGTACGCGGGTTGGGTCGATATTGAGTTCTTTATGACAGTAATCAAAACGTTCGCAGAGTTGACTCGTGGTGAGGTGGAGAAAGCCTCTGAACTAGCCTCAATCTGTTCCTAAAGAGACTGTAACTAATTTTGTGTAACTGCCTATCTCAATTTACTCTATAGAGAGTTAAGGATAGGCAGATGAACATGAATAAGAAAGAGCTTGAAGC
>NZ_JAKRFA010000036.1:0-35851 GCF_022348305.1 Alteromonas sp. MmMcT2-2 | reverse complement strand
GAAGTGAAAATACTTCAACGAGAAGCCGGATATACGGACGCAAACCATTTTAGTCAAACAGCATGTTTACTCTTGCAATAAAGGGGGAGACCATATACAGGCCCTAGGCAGTCTTCTGAAGCCAGCTAAGCTCATCGTAGCAATTAGACTTTATTCGCCTAGCTGCGGCTGTCCTTCAATTTACTCTCGTTAAGCACTTTCTTGGCTTCGGCAATAAGGGCTGGTAACTTTTCCTCGACTAGCTTGTGCTGACCAAGTTTAAGTGAGCTCTCTGTTTCGTTGGCTAAATGCTGCATGCGCGGCAGACCTGTATAGCAACACGCACCGTGTAGTTTGTGAACTTCGGTCTTAAGCCCATTGTAATCTTGATCGTCCCAAAGCGCCGAAAGTGTCTCGATAGTTTCGGGCAGTAACGCAATAAAACTGTCTAACATTTCTTTTGCTGTATCTTGATTTTGATTCGCTCGTTTAAGTGCTAGCTGCCAGTCGATAGAGGGAAAGATGATTTCACCGGGCTCAACATTGTGGCACCACGAATTGATAAGCGTAATAAGTAGCTCAACCTCAATAGGCTTAGGTAAGTAATCGTCCATGCCAGAGGCAAGCAATCTTTCTTGCTCTTCTTTAAACGCGTGGGCTGTCACTGCCACTATTGGGGTACCCATATTCAACGGTGATTTACGAATTTCTCGGGTGGCCTGCAGTCCGTCCATGCCTGGCATCTGCACGTCCATGAGAATTAAGTCAAACTCTTGAGTCTGGCACTGATTGACGGCGTCTTGTCCACTGATCGTTGTGGTTAGCTCGACAGGAGAATGATCGAGCCACGTATGCAGCAGTTTAAGATTCATTTCCATGTCATCAACGGCAAGAATTTTAGCTTTTGGTAGCGTGCCTATTTTCTCTTGCATCGCATTTTTAGCTGGCGTTGTATGGTGGTGCACCAGGCTATCTAACTTGGTAAGCGTCATCGGCATACGCGCTTGTGAATGGAAATGTTGCGACAGGCTTGGGTATTGCGCAAAAGGTTCAGGGCCGGAATACCAAAGTATTCGCTTTTGCGCAGGGAATTGTACAAAACGACTTAAATAGGTATCCCGCAATCCCATCTTACTTACTGGCACAGTTGCCATGAAAAAGTCGTACTGGCCTTTAAGTGACATCAAATAATCTAGTGATTCAACAGAGGTAACCTGCGCACCCAAAATCGATAACATGCTTGCACTTGAGCGACGTGTTGCAGGTACCGGATCGAAAATAACCACGTTCTTACCTTTCCAGTCTTCACTACTAGTTAATGCATATTTCTGGCTTAACTGGTTCATACGTAGTGATACGTTAAACGTAGAGCCTTGGCCTAATACACTTTTTAGCGTTAGATCACCGTTCATTAATCGAACCAGCTCTCGACTTATCACGAGACCTAATCCAGTGCCTTGGTAATTACGGTTAAGGGCGTCGTCTACTTGCGAGAAGGCGTTAAATAGCTTTTTTCTGTCTTGTCGGCTTATTCCGATACCTGTGTCTTCAACGGTAATATTTACTTCGTGAATACCATGAGGAAGCGAGCGTCCGCTCACCGAAAACGTAATGGTACCGCTGGACGTGAATTTAAGTGCATTACTTAACAAGTTATTGAGCACTTGCTTAATACGAAACACATCGCCAATGAGTTTTTCAGGGAGCGGGTGCAAATCAAATACAAATTCGATGCGCTTGCTGTGGGAAGATTTAGCCATGATAGTGACCATTTCTTCAAGCAGCTTATTGGGCGAGAAAGGCTGATTATTAATTTGCAGTTTACCGGCCTCAATCTTAGAAAAATCGAGGATATCGTTAACGATTGTTAGCAGGTTGTCCGCAGCCGTGTTAACAATTCTGACTTGCTCTTGCTGGTCAGTGGGCAGCGACGCATTGTTCAACTCTTTGCTGAACCCCAAGATAGCATTAAGAGGTGTGCGAATTTCATGGCTCATGTTGGCCAGAAATTGAGATTTAACGTTACTGGCTTTTATCGCATCTTTGCGCGCGATATCTAAACGGGCATTCTGCTCTTCAATGAGCTCCATATTGTTGCGCAAATCATTTGTTGCTTGCTCAACTTCGCTTTCCAGCTGGCCTCTGCTTTTCTCCATTAATGCAAAGGAAAAGAGCCCTGCTTCTAAGAAAACACCCACCTGAAAACAATAGGTGGTGAAGTCGTTGGAAGGTAAAATTCCGATAAGGCTTAACATGCCAATAATCGCACCGGTGGCGAGCATACTCCATGCAAAAATGAAGTAACGCGCGGGCTTAAACTTATTGAAAAATGCTTCGAACCCGGCGTAGATATAACTCAATATCGCCACAAGACCCACGCCGTATACTAGGTTGTTCTTCCAAATAGAAGGAAGCAGATCGACGAAGCACACCAGCCCTGTTAACGCTTGGCAAACCAACAATAAGTTAATGACGGGATGTGCCGTGGGAGAGTGCTTTTCCGTTTCCAAAAAGGTCTTGGTAAAAAAGCCTGAGCTTATACCAATAATTACGAATATCAGCTCGGAATGCCCAACCAGCCAAGAGGGGATCCCCTGACTAAACAGCAAGTGCGTATGGCCGCCCCACACAAACTGCCACAAAATAACCGCAGCGATATAGCCAACATAGGCAATCAGACTTTTTTCCCGCACGCCAAAAAATAGAGCAAGGTTATAAATAGCGAGAATAAGCAATCCGCCGTAGAAAAAGCCCCAGAGCAAGCTGTCCATTTGGAAGTAGCTGCTATGTAGCGGTTCGGCTTGAATTCGAAGTGGTGCAATTAGGCTAGACGAGCGACTTTCAATGCGTATGTAAAGGTCGACAGGATCGCTATCAGGCAGCTCAACACGAAAGGTTGGAACACGAAAACGCTGTTCTTTTTGAGCTTTCCCCTGATGGCTTTGCTTTATTACCTTGCCGTTTTGCACCAAATAAAAATCAACACTGTCGAGTTGGCTGAAATTTATTGAGAACACCCAGTGTTTATCGTTTGAAACATTGGCAACAGAAGTGAGTAGCCACATGCCATTATTACGAAACCCAAAGTTAGGGTTGTCATGGGGATGCATAAGGAAGTCATTGCGTCTTCGTGATACATCGCTGATAGTAAGCTGATAATCGGTTTCAAATAAAAAATACAGAGAGTCTGATAAATCTAGCGTACTTTCTTCATCGAAGAGCTGCTCGATATGCTGCGCGCTGGCATTCGAAGGCAGGTAACTGCCTACAACAAGAAATAAAAAAAAGAATACGCGAAAGATAGCCATGATTATCTGTACTTACGTTACCGTTTGATTAGGGGCTTTATTATTTTTTAGTTTTACTCGTAAGAGTGAAAATTGAACGGCAAATTTCACCCAATGCTATTTAACCACTCTCTTTGAAGAATAACAAAACAAACCCTCACCCCATACAATGAGTAAGACCCAAAAGTCGCGACAATTGGTTTCAAGGATTGCACACAAATGCGGTTTACCCCACAATAGCCTTTAACGCTCGGGAGCTTTCACTAAGTGGTGCGCTAAATTGACCACAATAGACAGCCTAACTAGCACGAGCGCATTGGTATTAATAACAAAACGAAAAAACTATCATGAGTGACGAGATCATCATTAATCGCGATGGGGTAGAGCAACTTCCTCTTCGACGTTTCACCGAAGACGCTTATCTAAACTATTCCATGTACGTCATCATGGACCGTGCACTTCCACATATTTCGGATGGCTTAAAGCCTGTTCAGCGACGCATCATTTATGCGATGTCAGACCTAGGGTTAAATGCAAACGCCAAATATAAAAAATCGGCGAGAACCGTAGGTGATGTGCTGGGTAAGTTTCACCCTCACGGCGATTCTGCCTGTTATGAGGCGATGGTGCTCATGGCTCAGCCTTTCTCTTATCGCTACCCTTTAGTAGATGGTCAAGGTAACTGGGGTGCGCCGGATGATCCGAAATCGTTTGCTGCCATGCGTTATACGGAAGCTAAGCTCTCGCGCTTCTCTGAGGTGCTGCTGAATGAACTTGGACAAGGTACGGTAGATTGGGTACCTAATTTTGACGGTACGCTAAACGAGCCTAGCGTGCTTCCAGCTCGCTTGCCACATATCCTATTAAATGGCGTGACAGGGATTGCCGTTGGCATGGCGACGGATATTCCTCCTCACAACGTGAGAGAGTTGGCCAACGCGTGTGCCATGTTGTTAGACAACAGCAAAGCCGAGCTTAGCGATGTGCTAGAACACGTTAATGGACCTGACTATCCTACCGAAGCTGAAATTATTACGCCAAAGTCTGATATTCAAAAGCTGTACGAGACTGGGCGTGGTTCTATAAAAATGCGCGCGGTGTACATGGAAGAAAACGGTGATGTTGTTATTACCGCTCTACCTCACCAAGCGTCTGGTGCCAAGATACTAGAGCAAATTGCCGCGCAAATGCAGGCGAAAAAGTTACCGATGGTAAGCGATCTCCGAGACGAATCGGATCATGAAAATCCAACCCGTTTGGTGATTACGCCTCGCTCAAATCGTATTGATGTGACTCAGCTGATGCAGCATTTATTTGCAACTACCGACTTAGAGAAAAACTACCGGGTCAACTTGAATATGATTGGCCTAGACGGTCGCCCTCAGGTGAAAGACTTACGTACGATTTTGTCTGAATGGTTGCAGTACCGAAAAGATACTGTGACGCGCCGCTTGCAATACCGTTTAGATAAAGTGTTAGCGCGTTTACATATTTTAGAAGGTTTATTAATTGCGTTTTTGAATATCGATGAAGTTATCGAAATTATTCGCACGTACGACAAACCAAAACCTGAATTAATGGCGCGATTCGGTTTAAGTGACACACAAGCGGAAGCTATTCTGGAATTGAAGCTTCGTCACTTAGCCAAGTTAGAAGAAATGAAGATTAAAGGCGAGCAAGATGAACTTGCAGAAGAGCGCGACAAGCTTCAGCAGCTTCTAGGCTCAGATCGCCGCCTTAAAACCCTAATTAAGAAAGAAATCCTTGCAGACGCTGAAAAGTACGGTGACGACAGACGCTCACCTATTGTTGAGCGTGGAGAAGCTAAAGCGCTGTCTGAAAAAGAGCTGGTACCTGCTGAGTCTGTAACCGTTGTGCTGTCAGAAAAGGGCTGGGCACGCTGTGCGAAAGGTCATGATATCGATGCGGAAGGTTTAAGCTACAAAGCTGGTGATGCCTATTTATCCAGCGCCGAAGGCAAGAGCAATCAGCCTGCCGTGTTTATGGACAGTTCAGGTCGTACTTTCTCTTGTGACGCTCACGGGTTGCCGTCTGCACGAAGTCAGGGGGAACCGCTAACCGGGCGCTTCAGCATAGTGGGTGGCGAGTCATTCCAACACGTCATTATGGCGCAAGACGAAAGCAAATTCTTAGTAGGTTCTGATGCAGGTTACGGCTTCGTCGGCACATTTAAAGATATGGTGAGTAAGAACAAGGCGGGTAAAGCCTACTTATCATTGCCTACTGCGGCGAAAGTCATGAAACCAACACCGGTTACAAATCCAGACTCCGACTGGTGCCTAAGTATTTCTAATGAAGGTCGCATGCTCATGTTCCCACTACGCGACTTACCAAGTTTAGGTAAAGGGAAGGGGAACAAGCTTATCAATATTCCTTCTGCAAAATCGCAATCTCGGGAAGAGTACGTGAAGGTGCTTACTGTTGTACCTGATGGTGCCGCAATTAAAGTGGGAGCCGGTAAGCGCAACATGACACTGACGGCTGACGACCTTACCCACTATCAGGGAGAAAGAGGCCGAAGAGGGAATAAATTACCGCGAGGACTACAGCGGGTTGATACGGTTGAAGTTGTCTTACCCAGCAAGGACGAAACATCTGAAGATTTGTCATAAAGTTTAAGTTGTTCTTATGCTTAGGTGAACTACACTCAAAAAGGGATTAGATGAGGAATTTACATGCTAGGCATAGTTTTTACATCGTTAATCGATATGCTCGAGGAGAAAGTTTCTCCTGAGTTTGCTGACGATGTCATCATGGAAGCTGGGTTAGAAAACGACGGCGCTTATACCGCAGTGGGCTATTACCCGTTTGAACAAATGCAACGCCTGTTAGGTGTGCTGGTGGAGAAAACGGGTAAGTCAGCTAACGAGCTACTCTACGATTTTGGCTATTACTTATTTGGTAAGTTAGGTGCAGTACATGGCGACGTGCTAGCCAATACAGAAGGCATGTTGGATATGCTGGAGCACTTGGACGGCGACATTCATGTTCAGGTTAAGAAGCTCTACCCAGACGCCGACCTACCCCGATTTACGGTGATATCCAGAACCGATAACACCATGCGCTTACAGTATTATTCTGAAAGAGAATTATATCCTTTAGCAGAAGGCTTGATGGACGCAGCCGCAGCTCACTACAACTGCACCCTGGAAAGGGAAACCCATCAACTAGATACGCCTCATACCTACGAATTTAGTATATCTTTCGTTTAACGGAGGCATGTTATGTCAGATGGAACAACGCATAGCACGCCTTCTGGTAGCGACCGTGCTGCGTTACTTGAAAGGCGTTTAAAGCGAGAGCGAAATGCGAGAGAGCAAGCCGAAGCTTTGCTGAGAGAAAAGACGCAAAGTTTGTATGCTACGCTTCAAAAAAGCCAAAGTGCACAGAAAGATTTGGAACTTGCACTATGGGCGTCGCAGGAGTCTTTTTGGAATTGGGAGGCAGAGAATGACATTATGGAATTTCGCTCATTCTCACTACATTCTGAAAGTGTATCTACCTGGTCAGGCACCTTAATTGAGCTTCTAGAGCGGGTACATGAGGACGATTTAGACGGCCTGCAGTTTCACTGGAGCATGGCGCTACACGGCAATCGTGACCGTATAGAGTTTTCCTTTCGCTTAAAGCTAGACAGCGATTTTCAGTGGGTAAGGCTGCGCGGGCGCGTGCTAAAGCGTGGAAAAG
This sequence comes from Alteromonas sp. MmMcT2-2, assembly GCF_022348305.1. NCBI lineage: Bacteria > Pseudomonadati > Pseudomonadota > Gammaproteobacteria > Alteromonadales > Alteromonadaceae > Alteromonas > Alteromonas sp. MmMcT2-2. Next base: position 28,877 of record NZ_JAKRFA010000036.1, on the reverse strand, counting down.
CGGGTGAAGCGCTTCAAATTGTTGGTACCACAAAAGACATTACTCAACAGCGAAAAGCTGAACAATCGTTTCACTTAATGGCCTCTGCTTTTGCGAGCTCACGTGAGCCCATGTTAGTACTCTCACCTGATCTTGTTATCACAGAATGTAACGATGCATATATTCAGCTGATTGCTGCGCCTTTCAAAGAGCAATGCATTGGTTTGGATTTCAACCAAATATTCATTGCTGAGAAAGTCGATAAAGTGCAGTTGGCGCTTGATAAACAAATTCGCTTCGAGTCGAAAGTGAAGACGCAAAACGGTGAAATTAAGGTTGTCGATATCTCGGTGGCTTTGTTTGAGACCTACCAGCAAACGTCATCTTATTTGATTGCCACAATGCGCGACATCAGCGATAGAAAACGCAACGAAGCCAAACTACGTCAACTGGCATTGCACGATGAGTTAACCGGCCTTTCCAATCGCAATTCGCTGCGTGAGTCCATCTCCGGGTTAGTACAAAAAGAACAGCACTTTATTTTGGTCTTTATTGATCTGGACGGGTTCAAAGCAATTAACGATAACGCAGGGCATGAAAGAGGGGATATTGAGCTTCAGCGCGTAGGAGCGCTCCTTACTGCCATATTCGGCCCGATAGGGGAAGTCGGCAGGTGGGGTGGTGATGAGTTTATTGCCGTATTGCCTAATCAGAATGTTGAGGAAATTGCTGAACGCTCTGAGCGGCTTATCAGCCAGATAGAAGAAGACGCCATAACCGTAAAAACGTCGGAGCTTAGGCTGTCTGCCAGTATTGGCATTGCTGAATTTCCAGAACATAGTGATAACCTAGAAAGCTTGGTGCAGTGTGCCGACGCCGCAATGTACCGTGCGAAAGAGCTGGGTAAAGGGCAAGCGTTTATTTACGAGTCAGGTCTCTATGAGAGCATGACCCAGCAGGTCAGTATGGTGAATGACTTGCGCAGAACAGTAGAGAACCACCTTCTCGATTTCTATATTCAGGGTAAATATGATCTAAACGGTGAGTTAAAAGGCGGTGAAGTACTGTGTCGCTGGATTTCAGGCTTGCACGGTGTTGTATCGCCAGCAGTGTTTATTCCCATAGCAGAAGAGCACAAGCTGGACAGCGCCATTGGTCTTCAAGCGCTGGAAGCGGCATGTGATTACATTTCAATAATGGAATCGCAGCAGGGTGACGCCATTCCTTTGTCTGTGAATATCAGCGCTAATCAGATGCTTGACCCAGAATTTCCAAATCAGGCAATGTCTATCTGTATGGATAATGATGTGTCTCGCGAATTTATTGAGCTAGAGCTCACTGAGTCGGTCTTTATTCGCGATGAAAAATCAGCACTTAGAGCATTAAACACGTTGAGAGAGCATGGGTTTAGACTGTCTCTGGATGATTTTGGCAGTGGTTTTTCATCTCTTAGCTACTTGCGAAGTTTCCAGTTTGAAGTGGTTAAGGTGGATAAAAGCTTAATTCAGGGTATTCACCAAGATAGCAAAGCCAATGCGCTATTTAATGGTTTGATAGCCATGTTAAAGAGTTTGCAAATAGATGTGGTGGCTGAAGGCGTAGAGTTGGAGTCTTATTTGCCTTTCATGGAGCAGGCCGACATTCAGCTAATGCAGGGGTTTTACTTTGATAAACCAATGCCTTACGACCAGTTCTTGGCAAGGCATACTACTGAGCCTAATCGGTAATGTCTTCAGCTAAGCATAAACAAAAAAAGCCCTATCGGGCTTTTTTTAATGACTAAGCAAGCTCGTTACTTAGCATTAGTGCTTTCAAAGATTTTATCTGCCGATGCGGCAACAAAGCCTTTGTAAAGCTTACCATCAGGCATTTCATAGCGTTGTGCAAACTCGTAGAAGCAGCTTGGAATTGCCACAGTTTCGTCGCTAAACGCTACGTCAGCACGGTCAGCCATCGTTGATGATTGCGCTAAAAATACGTCTGGACCACCTTTAATTTCGCCGCCAGAGGTGTTTAGCACAAAGCCTGCTTCTTTAAGCAATGTGTTTACGTCGGTAAGCTCGTCAGTACGGGTTAAGTGATTAACACTTACCGTAAAGTGGTTAGCACGGAAGCCCCATGCCGCCATCCACGCCGCGTATTCTGATTCGCTAAGCAGTGTGTCGTATTCTGCTTTAGTAACGTCCCAATGTTTACCCGAGTACAAGAAGTTATCTGCATCCACTACAGACTCAGGCATTTGATCAACCATCTTCTTGATAATTGCTTGAGCAGTTTCAGAAAGCTCATTTACACGAAGCTCACTAATAAATACTTTTGGTTTAGTATCGTCAGGGTGCTCGAAATGCTTTGCAGTAAGCTTTTTCGCTTCAAAGTCATAGTCGCCTTTAGCTTCATAACCCAATGCTAAGAAGTGCGCAGCAAGCTTGTCTAAGCGGGTTTTATCAAGAGCAAAAGTTCGAAAAGCTACATGGTCGTTAACGATGTCGTTCGTGTTTTCTTCACCCGCCAAAAGTGCATGAATTTTATGCGCTGAGGGAGTGATGGTAACGTAATCGTCCCACATGTTGCTAAACAACGTATCGATGTTGCTATGCATGGTGGTAGGGTCCTTTCTGTCGTTGACTATTTTTAAACGAATAGTTCGTATAGGGTTGGTACTAAACTGGCCGACACAAAAATCGGGTCGGCCTTTTTGTAACGTGAAAAGCTTGGGTTACATCGACAAGCCTGGGCTTAATTTGCCCGGCATAGTAACTTTATCAAGCTCAACTGAAGCAACTGGGTACGCACAGTAGTCGGCTGCATAAAACGCACTTGCTCTGTGGTTACCGCTGTCGCCCACGCCACCAAATGGCGCTGCGCTGCTTGCACCTGTAATAGGTCTATTCCAGTTTACGATGCCCGCGCGAATGCGTGCGAAGAAGTAGCGATAATCTTCTTCGTTGTCGCCTAGAAGACCTGCTGATAAGCCAAAGCTGGTGTTATTCGCTTCTTCAATCGCAGCGTCGAAATCGCTGTAACGAATTACTTTAAGTAGTGGACCAAAGTGTTCTTCATCAGGCAGTGAAGCAAGCATGTCAGTTACATCAATGATGCCAGGAGTAGCAAAACCTTTGTTCTCATCTTTTTGTTCAAGGCGAACCAGTACTTTACCACCAAGGTTTTCAAGCTCTTGCTGTGCTTTTACCATCAGTGCAGCGGCATTGCGTGAGATCATTGCGCCCATAAATGGTTGATCTTCAGCGTCATAATCACCCACGTTAATATTCTTGGTCACTTCGATTAAGCGAGCAAGGATTGCATCACCCTGTGCATCGGCTGGTAAGAATAGGCGACGTGCACACGTACAGCGCTGACCGGACGTAATGAAAGCAGATTGAACGATGTCATGTACGGCAGCATCAACATCAGCCACATCTTTAACAATGAGTGGATTGTTACCACCCATTTCAAGAGCCAAAATTTTACCTGGGTGACCTGCGAACTGCTCGTGCAAGATTTTTCCTGTGCGTGAGCTACCCGTAAAGAAAAGACCATCGATATCGTTATGCGACGCCAAAGCCTTACCTGTTTCAACTTCACCTTGTACTAGGTTGAGTACACCCGCTGGCAGGCCAGCAGCATCCCATAGCTTCACCATTTCTTGTGCAACCATAGGCGTCAAATCGCTTGGTTTAAACACAACTGTGTTACCTGCAATAAGGGCTGGAACAATGTGTCCGTTTGGCAGGTGGCCAGGGAAGTTGTATGGGCCAAATACAGCAACAACGCCGTGAGGCTTGTGTCGAATGAAGGCTTTACCTACAGGCATTGGGTTTTCAACGTTACCCGTGCGTTCAAAATAGGCTTTTTCAGAAATACCAATTTTGCCCATCATGGCGCCAACTTCAGTGGCAGTTTCCCATTCTGGCTTACCCGTTTCTTTAGCCATAACTTTGGCAAGGTGCGCTTTACCTTCTTCTAGTTTAGTGCCATAAACCTTAATAATCTCAAGACGCTCTTCAACGGTTTTCATGCTCCATGCTGGAAGTGCAGCACGAGCAGCGTTAATTGCGTCATCAATTTGAGAGGCTGTCGCAGACTTACCTTCCCAAATCACTTCGTTTTTTGCAGGGTCAATTGACGCTAAGTCATGACCTTGTCCGGCAACCCATTCACCGTTGATAAAATGTGTATGTAGCATAGTGGGTGTCCTATTAATCTCTGAATGTAACAGGGGCGAAGCGTACGTGCTCTCCCTCTTTGACATTCAATGCAGCAGCGGCTTGGCGAGATAGCACGGCAACTTGCTTTTCTTCGCTTACCGTCATCTCGGTGGCAACTGCACGAAAATCAGATACTGATGTATTAATGATGTAGTGCGTTTGCCCTTGGGCAGCAGCGCTATCATCAATGACAACAGGCAGTTTTAAGCTCGACTGAGCCGTACGGATGTGGCTTAAGTTTGCTTCTACCGTCGGGCCTGCGTCGAAAATGTCTACGTAGCCGCGGCAAGAAAAGCCTTCTTCTTCAAGAAGCTGAAGAGCAGGGCGTGTTTTGTCATGGACTTCGCCAATGACTTCCTGCGCTTCTTTGCTAAGCAGATTTACGTATATCGGGTACTTCGGCATAAGTTCAGCAATAAACACTTTATTACCAATGCCAGTCAAGTAGTCGGCAGTAGGAAAATCCATAGAGAAGAAATGGGTTTCCAACCACTCCCAAAACGGTGAGCGTCCTTCTTCGTCACTCACACCGCGCATTTCAGCAATAACTGTCTCTGAGAAGCGTTCACGGTGCTCCATCATGAACAAGAATCGAACCTTTGAAAGGAAGCGGCCGTTTATGCCGCCGCGGGCTTGTTCGCGAAGAAACAGCGTACATATTTCAGTAACACCGGTGTAGTCATTACAAAACGTTAGAATGTCTACCGTGTTGTGAATGTTAAGCTCGCGCGAGGCGTGCACTACTTTGCTTAGGTGGTAATGATAGAACGCATCGTCTATACCAACAGCCGCTTCAATACCTGTTGTTCCCACTACCTGTCCGGTAGTGGTATCTTCCATTACAAACAAGTATGACTCATCGCCAGGTTCGGTTACGTTTGGTTTGTTAAACGCAGTTTCTGCACGATCAATTTTACGCTGCAGCAACTCGTCGTTGACAGGTAAAGACGTAAAGCCAATACCTGATTCAACGGCGATTTCTTTAAGCGCGTTATAGTCGGCCTTCGTGATAGGGCGAATGATATTCATGTTCGCTACTCGTGTTGTAATTATTCGGCGTTTACAACGGCAGCAACGGCGCGTTCAAAACGTGCAAGACCTTCTTTGATGTCTTCATCAGGAATAACCAGTGAAGGTGCAAAACGAATAACGTTCATGCCAGCAACAAGACACATAAGGTTCTCTTTCGTTGCAGCCATCATGAAGTCACGTGCACGGCCTTGGTATTTCTCATTTAACGCACAACCTAACAGCATGCCTTGACCACGTACTTCTTCAAATACGTTGTACTTTTCATTGATAGCACCTAGTAGTTCACGGAATAGGGCTTCTTTCTTAAGTACACCTTCAAGCACTTCTGGCTGGTTCACGATATCTAACGCTTTTTCCGCAACAGCACAGGCTAGTGGGTTACCACCGTAAGTACTACCGTGGGTACCTGGCTTAAGGTGTGCAGCGATGTCTGCTGTGGTAAGCATGGCGCCAATTGGGAAGCCGCCACCAAGAGATTTAGCGGTTGTTAGGATATCAGGTGTTACGCCAAGACCCATGTAGGCATAAAGGTGACCAGTACGACCAACACCCGACTGAACTTCGTCAAAAATAAGTAATGCGTTGTGCTTGTCACACAGCTCGCGAACGCCTTTTACGAAATCTACATTAGGTGGAATAATACCGCCTTCACCCTGAAGCGGTTCCATCATTACCGCGCAGGTTTTGTCAGAAATTAGCGCTTCAAAGGCAGCTAAATCGTTGTAGTCACAGTGGTCAACAGCGCCTGGCTTAGGACCAAAACCGTCAGAGTAAGCAGCTTGACCACCTACTGTTACGGTAAAGAAGGTACGGCCGTGGAAACCTTTGTTGAAAGCGATGATTTGGTTTTTGTCTTCACCGTGCTTGTCCAGCGCCCAGCGACGAGCTAGCTTCAATGCTGCTTCGTTCGCTTCTGCGCCTGAGTTTGCGAAGTAAACTCTATCTGAAAACGTTGCGTCATTTAGCTTTTTAGCTAAACGAAGGGCTGGCTCGTTAGTGAAAACGTTGCTTAAGTGCCAAAGCTTGCTGCCTTGTTCATTAAGAGCTTTCACAAGCTCTGGGTGACAGTGACCTAAAACGTTAACTGCAATACCGCCTGCAAAGTCGATGTACTCAGCTCCATCTTGATCCCATACGCGTGAACCTTCACCTCGAACAGGTACCATACCTGCTGGGTTATAGTTAGGAACCATTACATCATCAAATGTAGCGCGAGTTACGTTCATCTTTGTTACCTCTGCGTTGGGCGCCAATCACACTGTGTGATTTGGCCTATCGAATCTATGAGCACATTTTAGTACTACTTTGGTCGATAAGCGTTAATTGGGCGCGTAAAAACTAATCGGATTTGTTCAACAGTATGCCATTTTTTTTAACATTTGTCTTCTATGCAAAAGGCTGCAGCCCTTTATTTATAAGGACTGTGGCTTAATTTGCAGGAAAAGTGAATAACTATTAACTACTGGGCTATATCAATAAGTAATAATCAATTTTTGCGCTGAGAAAAGGGCTACATACGGGTTTTAATGCACTGTGAGGCAATAAGAAAGGGGGGATAGGGCTGGAAGCCTTACCTGTTTAATGTAGCTAAAAACGGGCAAGGCATTGAGCAATCGTCAATAATTTGGGGCATCATGCACATTAAATGAAAAATGTGCATAACGAGTGCATGAATATCCACTAAAAAATTAATGATTTTCTTCGTTTTTCACCAAAGGAAGGGTGAAAATATCAATGGTTTTGAGTTTTTCGAGTGCACCTGCAGGGTAGCGTTGCTCCATGAAAAGCGGCTTTACTTCTTTCATTTCAACAAGCTTTAACTGATGTAACATCCGAACTTGTGTGTAGGTTCGGGCTTGATGAAGTACCTTACTGAGTGTTTTAGGCTGTGCAGGTACTTTATCGGCACACGCTCGCATCGGTTCTGCAATAGGCAAGCGCATTAAATGCATCCACTCCAGAATATCCGCGCTGACTGCATCTGCGAATTCTTGCTGTAGTGCAATAAGGTGGTTGGCTGAAGGAGCCGCTTTGAGTAGCGCTTCATGTCGCTTTTGCTCTTTGTCTTTCTGGCATTCTTGCAACAGATGTAGCTGAATTTTATCGAACAGTTTGAAGTAAAGTCTTGTTACGACACAACGCCCCAAATTACTGAGCATCGCAAGGGTATAAGCCTGGTTTTTGTTTAAATCCGTAAGTGCTGCAAGGCGTTTCGCCGTTATGGCAACGCCAGTCGTATAAGGCGTAAGCTTTTGTTTAATTAGCGGGTAAGGGTCGGTAATCTGAGGCATAGCGCGCTTTAAAATGAGCGACGGTATCAATGTGCGTAGGTTTTCAATACCCAAAAAGCTCAATGCTGTGCGCAGTGTCTCTACAACAATGATACGCCCACGGGAGTCTTTGCGTCTAAATTGTGGAGTATTCACCACAACGATCAGTTCATCATAAAGCCATGGCATGGTTGCGGCAATTGGCTCTAGTTTCGAAACCGAGCATGCTTTCACGGAAAGTGCATCAAGAAGCTCGCCGATGTTTTCGGGCAAGTTAAGTACGTTTTGAACGAGTTCGTCGGTATAGCCTAGCTGCTCTGTTAATTCACCTAGAAGGATTTCGTGAAGATGGTGACTCACTGATTCAAGGTATGACGCTTCGGTTTTCTCTTGAAGGCGCTTGTTTTCAATCGCCACTTTTTCAACGTGCAGTAGCAGCCTGCGCGCATCACCTTGCTCCGATTGCTCGAAGCTTACTTCTCCCACCTTGCGCCTTCCTAGCATTTCCAGCACTCGCTCTGGCGATATGATCATATTTTCAAAACGATCATCTATCGTGGGCGGTGTGGTTGCCCCCATTGTCATATTAAAAGCACTCCTGCTCATAACTTTTTGGTGAACGGCAATATTATCGTACATCAGGGGCCTTTATTACTTTCGCTACGGTAATGATAAAAATGGTAGCTACTGCTTGAAAGCAAGCCTTATTTACCCTGCAACTGTTGATATTGCGTGTGCGATGCTTCGTATAATCTTTATTCAGCGCATTGGCTAAAACGAATTATGAAAAGTTAAACGAAAAATCAGTGAATTGCGAGTAATTCTGGCCTTCAAGCGTAACCTTTTACGCTATAAAAGCGTATCGGCATCAAACTCGTATACTTAAATTGATTTAAACTGAAGAAATGCATCCAGTACGCTATGACCGTGTTCGGTAAGCAGTGACTCGGGGTGGTACTGCACGCCCCAAATAGGGTGATGATTATGGGAAATTGCCATGATTTCCTTTGTGCCCTTTGCGGTTTCACACCATGCATCAACACTCAGTGAGGCAGGTAGCGATGCGGGATCTAAAACCAATGAGTGGTAGCGCGTCACGTTAAACGGGTTAGGTAAGCCATTGAACAGGCCACTATTGCGGTGTGTTAGGGGTGAAATTTTTCCATGCTTAATCTCTTGTGCACCTACTACCTTGGCACCAAACACTTGACCTATAGCTTGATGACCCAGGCATACACCTAAAATAGGAATCTTGCCTGCAAAATGTTCAATCGCAGATAAGCTGATGCCCGCTTCGTTAGGCGTGCATGGTCCCGGTGAAATAACTAACTGTGAAGGCGCTAAGCGAGATATGTCGTCTAAGGTCAGTGCGTTATTTCGCACCACTTCAACGTCGACGCTGAGCTCAGTGAAATACCGAGCGAGGTTATGAGTGAACGAATCGAAGTTATCAATTAACAGCAACACAGCAGTGCTAGTCCTTGGTATTTCTAAGTTGCGAAGGTTTTAGCCATGAAGGATTAAATGAACCCTTCATGGCGTGTAGCAAGATGTTGGAATTCGGCTGTTATGGCTTTGGAATAAAGCCGACCGCTTTGTATACTTTAGCCAAAGTTTCAGCAGCTCGCGCTGACGCTTTCTCAGCACCCTGACGCATTACGTCGTCAAGATATGCTCTGTCTGCGCGAATTTCAGCATAGCGGGCCTGAATGGGTTCAAGTAGAGCAACCACAGCGTCTGCAACATCACCTTTAAGGTGGCCATACATTTTGTCAGTATATTCATGCTCAAGCTCTTTAATTGATTTACCCGTCGCAAGTGAAAGTAGGGTCAGTAAGTTAGACACGCCTGGTTTTTCAGTTGGGTTAAAGTAGATATTAGCTTGCTCGTCAGAGTCGGTCACGGCACGTTTGATTTTCTTGGCTAACTTCTTAGGATCTTCTAATAAGCCGATGAAGTTATTCGGGTTGTTGTCAGACTTAGACATCTTCTTTTCAGGCTCTTGAAGGCTCATGATGCGCGCGCCAAAGTCTGGGATATACGGGTCAGGTAGACGAAATACATCGCCGTATAGATTGTTAACACGTGTAGCAATGTCACGAGTCAATTCAAGGTGCTGCTTCTGATCTTCACCTACCGGTACTTTATCTGCTTGGTATAGCAAAATATCTGCTGCTTGGAGTACAGGGTAGCTGTATAAGCCTACATTAATGTTATTTTCGTTCTTCGCAGACTTATCTTTGAATTGAGTCATGCGATTAAGCTCACCCATTTGGGCGTAACAATTCAATACCCAAGATAGCTGTGCATGTTCAGGCACATGGGATTGCAAAAACAGAGTACTTTTTTGTGGATCAATACCGCAAGCAAGGTAAAGAGAAAGGCCGTCTAGACAAGCTTCAGCAAGCTGCTTAGGGTCTTGTCGTACAGTAATAGCATGCAAATCCACTATCATATATAAGCAGTCGTGGTCGTCTTGCATGGAAACCCACTGTTTAAGTGCACCCATGTAATTTCCAAGGGTAAGTTGTCCTGAAGGCTGACAGCCACTTAATACAACGGGTTTATTACTCATTTCTTTTTACCTGTAATACGTTAAATACTGTGAAAATAAAGCTTGGGAAAACAAAGCTTCAAAAATTATGCTTTAGACAGTGACGCTAGTTCATTGCGCATTTGCTCAATGACATCGCTGTAGTTGGGTTGAGAAAAAATAGCCGAACCAGCCACAAACATATCCGCGCCCGCTTCCGCTATTTCGCGAATGTTATCGACTTTTACGCCACCGTCAATTTCAATTCGAATATCGTAGCCGCTTTCTAATACACGCTGTTTCACCGCGCGCACTTTATCTAAGGTGCTAGGAATAAACTTTTGACCACCAAACCCTGGGTTAACCGACATAATAAGAATGTGGTGCAGTTTGTCCATGACGTGGTCAAGGTAATGTAGTGGCGTTGCTGGGTTAAATACGAGCCCCGGCTTGCAACCTGCATCGATAATAAGCTGCAGAGAGCGGTCTATGTGCTCAGACGCTTCTGGGTGAAAACTAATATAGCTGGCCCCTGCATTCGCGAATTTTTCAATTAAGTCATCGACGGGCTTCACCATTAGGTGCACATCAATGGGAGCGGTAATGCCGTAGTTTCTTAACGCCTCGCAAATCATTGGTCCAAACGTAAGATTGGGTACATAGTGGTTATCCATTACATCGAAATGCACCACATCAGCGCCAGCCTCTAATACCTTTTCTACGTCTTCGCCAAGTCGAGCGAAATCGGCCGATAGTATTGATGGAGCAATTAGGAATGGTTTCATTGCATGTCCTTTCATTCTAAAAACAACAAGGTGCGTTGCCACTTACGTTTCACCTTTGCGAAAGTTTACCCAAATCCGTGCTTCTTTACTATGCAAAGGGTTAATCAGCGTTAATTTCACGGAAATTTAAGATAAACGGACTTTGTCAGAACGTTGCCCAATTTTGGTGAGTGCGCGTTATGTTGGTGCATTTTTATGCAGCGTTTTTTTGTTTCGGTGACAGCGGGTGAATTTTTTAAGTGAAATAATACTTTAAATTTCAATTTGTTAATTTATTTTTTGCGAGTTTTTTTGATGAACCATAAATGGGCATCAACTTTGCGTTATCCAGTCCAAAAAAGAAAACACAGACAGAAAAAACGAATTACAACAAGTTTGAATTTGACTGGAGAACACACATGAAAACATCTACAAAAAGAACAATACTTGCCGCTGCTATTTCTTCAGCGTGTCTGTTAACAGCCATGCCTAGCTATGCAGAAGGTTCATTCACTGCTAACGCTAGTGCAACCAGTAACTACATTTGGCGTGGTCTAACACAAACAACTAACGAAGCCGCAGTACAGGGTGGTATCGATTACGCGCATGAAAGTGGTTTTTATGCGGGTACGTGGGCGTCGAACGTAAGCTATGCATCAGATGATATTTATTCTTACGAGCATGACGTATATTTTGGATATTCAGGCGAGTCTGACGGCATTGCATATGACTTCGGCTACCTATACTACAACTATGACGCAGAAGCTGAATTCGATTTCGCAGAGATCTACGGTTCAGTAGGCATGGGTGGAGTAAGCGTAACAGTTTATCTACTTGCGCACACCGAAGCTGACGAAGCAGAAGGCCAAGATTTCGGCTTTGGCCAGGCTTACTACGCATCTTTTGATTACACCACAGAAATTTTGAATGGCACTGAGTTGACTCTACATGCTGGTTATCACAGCGGTGACTTTGTTGAAGCTTTCAACTTTGGCGACGGTGAGACTGACAGCTATGCAGACTACGGCGTAAGCATTGCGAAAGATGGTTTCAGCTTTGCTGTAACTGGAACGAACTTAGATGATGTTGGTGCTGACGCACTAGATAACGACGAGTTGAAATTCACTGTAGCTTACTCAGTAGATTTCGAACTTTAAAAGTTAAATTAAGAGGCTAAGGATAGGCCTCTTAACTTAAACGTTGAGTACTAAAAGCCTAATGTGTTTTCGTTAGGCTTTTCATTTTTTACAAGCAACGCATTTTTAACTTGTTCGTAACCTGCTTTTGATTATAATGAGATTAATTTTTAAACGAGTGTAAGGAGTATTCAGGATGAAGGTTCTTCCATTTTTTGCGATTTGTGGAGCGGTAGCGCTTGTTAGCGTTGCGGTCACAAGTACGCCAAATTCACACTCGTCAGTATGCGAATTCCAACCAGTTACGGAGTTCAACCCCAAGTTGCCCGCAAGCCATATTCAAAACCAATGTGCCCGTCATCAAGAGGGTGTGGAGGAAGTCAGTTGGCTGTCATGGATAGCGGGGAAATCATCATCTTTCCAATTCCACTTTTTAGACCTACTTGAGTTGATGCACAGCGACGAAGGTAATCGAGATTTCACCTCACCTGCTAACGACACTTAGGGGAAAATTATGCAGTCTGGTACTGGTTTTTGGTCAGTTCTAGGTAGTGTAGTTGCTAGTCTATTTGGTGTTCAGAGCCATAAAAACTACGAACGTGACTTTACTAAAGGCACTTTTATCAGTTTCGCCGTCATTGGCGTAATCTTGGTTGTGCTGTTTGTTGTTACGCTTTTTATGTTCGTTAAATGGTATACGGGCTATAGCGCATAGCAATTGCGTGAATACACATTAAAATCGTATGCGGGTAAGGCGGTCGATGCGCTACCTATAAGAAGTCTTTTCGGCATCACACACTAAACTGAAGGGCGGTGAAACGTCTTCTTTTTTCTAGTCTTTCGCTTTGGTGCGACGTTAGCTGGAGGAAAATAAGCCAAAATTTCATCCACAGGCTGTCGCTTTGCACCGTTTTGACTTATCGAACGCTTAACCGACAGCATACTGAAATCAGCCCCGTGATAAAGCGACCGAGTTAGCGGTAAATCGTGATTTGAGATGAGTACGGGTATGCCTCGCTTTTTTGACGCGCGGGTGGCGAGCTCAGCCAGCTTCTCTTGAGATTCTTGTCCGAAGCTTCGCGCGGCATAGCTGGTAAACGCTGCAGTCTTGCTGATAGGAGCATACGGTGGGTCACAATAAATAACGTTGCCACGCCTAGCTCTAGAAAAAACCTTTTCAAAAGGAAGACAAGTAAACGTCGCTTTTTGTGACTTTTCCGAGAACACAAACATCTCGTCTTCTGGAAAGTAAGGCTTTTTATAGCGGCCAAAAGGTACGTTAAAACGCCCTTGAAGGCTGTAGCGGCATAAACCGTTGTACCCATGTCGGTTTAAATAAAGAAAAAGAATCGCTCGGTAGTATTCATCTTGCGTTGCGTTGAACTCTTCGCGCAAGTCATAGTACATCTTTTCTTCATTGCGACTCCCATCAAAAAATGCGCGCGCGTCATTAATCAGAGCGTCTGGTTGTGCTTTTAAGAAGTTATATAAGTTGATGAGATCAGGATTGATGTCATTAAGCAGGTAGCGTTTGTATTGCGTATTCAGAAATACAGATCCGGCACCAACAAACGGTTCAATGAGTTTATTGGCTTGCGGTAATCTGGCCTGAATATGCTCAACCAAGCTGTATTTGCCACCGGCCCATTTTAAAAAAGCCCGGTTTTTTTTCTGCATCATGCTTAAACGTTACTACCTAGACGGAATGAAGACGGTGGTTTTTCCGTGCGCCGCCGTTCCAAGGGAAAGGGTCGTCTTTATACTTTTATGCTGATCAGTATCAGATATCACCACACTAAAGGTAGATTGTAACTTTCATCAGTAAAACGGACAACCAACAAGTGTCGCAAGAACGGAATTTTGCTCATTTACTGGAAATATTATGGCTACCCGGTTGTGAAATGACTTAATTTTGCGCTTTGCTCATCTCTGAGAGGATTTGGTTTCCTCGCTTTATAAACGCATTTTGTTTGCCTGGATATTCGGGTAAATCTGTTCGTGCTTGTTGCGCTTGAGATAACGACATGTAGATTTGCTTGCTAACTACTACAAACCAGTCGCCACCATAGCGCGTCGTTTTATAAATTCGCGTTTGCTCAGTTAGATTGTTTTCTCGTAGGAACTCACTGAGAACAGACTCACTTTTCATCGCTAACAATTGTATAGCGTAGTCATCTTCCCCAATCCAGCCTTCTTGACTCGATTCACTGGCCACAGTGGTTGGCGTTACATTATCGTTGACGCCGTCCGAGTTTGATTTGGCACCTTGAGCAGGTTGTTGATCACGTAGCGCACCGTTGCTAACCACCTCTGAACCATTGGAATCAGTGGTATTATCTCCAATCGGGGCATTCTCAACCTGGTTATTGTCTGCCTGTTCTGAAGATGGCGTAACTTCAGGTAAGGATGAAACCGCATTTTCCCAATTGGTAATCAACGGACCGTTATCTGACGATTCATCAATTAACGAGCCACCAACGTCTGCACTATCATCATTGGGCGCGGAAACAAGCTCTACATTGCCTATTTGGTTGGTTGCTTGAGTTGCTGAGTTTGATGCTGTTGTTTCGCTTTCATCGGTTTCACCATTGCCTATAAGCTTGTTATAAGCAGAGCCGGGCTCAACCTGGGTTCTTTCAGGCTCCGGCGCAGGTTGGCTAATAGGCGCAAAAATCGATGCTAATTTATCACCGTACTGCCAGTAAATAAGGCCAGAAAACGTAGCAAGGAACACGCATATCACAGCGATATAAAACCACTTAGACTTTAACGGGTTGATAAAAGTTTGCGTATTTTCACGCTGTCTATTTTCTAAATGAGCCTGAAAAGCCTCGCGACGTGAAGCAATCATTTTGTCGAGCTCTGACTCGAAGCTAGGTTGTTCGCTAATGACTGACTGGCTGCTAATTATTAGTGGGGTTTCTGTATTTTTTGCAGGAAGCCACTGCTTGGCGCGCTCAGCCCATTCGTTATTCGCGAACAAAAGCACATTTAAATGCTGTTTGTTACCAGCGAACCGACTTTGTAACACCAAGTCCCATAGTTCTTGCAGTAGTGCATCAGGAAGATTGTGGGCTTGGGTGATGGCTATAAGAATTGGGCCTTCGTGACTATTTAGGTCGGAAAGTAGTTCGTTTAGAGGCCTAACGAAGCTACCCACCACTTGACCAAGAAGCTGCCGACAAAGTTGTCGACGGTAGTCAGAGGGATCCATATTTTCTTGCGCAGCTAAATACGCAATCTCGGTATCATCGTGCTGCTGGAAGACAAAGGCTTCAAGGGTCTTTTGTTGTTGAGCAATAGACTCACCACTGACAAAAATCAGCTGAGAAGAGTAATTGACCAAATATTCCAAACGTTCATGCAGTTCACTTTGCATGGGAGTTTGCCCTTATTCACCGTTGCTTTAAAAACTGTCCTGCAACGCATTTATTCATGATTCCAACTAACGTAGGGAAGTCAAGATAGACGCGTTGCCAGGTTGTCGCGAGGGCTAATGACTAAGAAAGGATGTCGGTAAGAATGGCGTCCGTGACGTCCTTGGTAACAACCGCTTTGCCTATGCCTTGAGGAAGTACAAATCGAATACTGCCAGCTTCCACTTTTTTATCGCGTTTCATATGCTTAACGTAGTCATCCTTTGTCATACTATTTGGGCCTGCAACCGGTAAAGCAAATGCTTCAAATAGCGACGATACGCGTCGTGTTTCTGACGCTTCAAACCACGTTAATGCTTCAGCAGCTTTACAAGCAATTATAGTACCAGCGGCTACCGCTTCGCCATGCAGCCAGTTACCGTAGCCTTGCTCGGCTTCAATAGCGTGACCGAACGTGTGGCCTAAGTTAAGAATGGCGCGTAAACCACCTTCACGTTCATCTTTTGCTACCACGTCTGCTTTGATTTCGCAGCAGCGAGAAATAGCTTGGGTAAGAATTTCAGTATCAAGCGACGTAAGCGCATCTACATTACTTTCAAGCCATTCAAAAAACGGTGCGTCGTAAATGATACCGTATTTGATGACCTCTGCCATGCCAGCAGCAAACTCTCTCGCGGGTAATGTAGCGAGGGTATCAGTATCAATGGCCACATAAACCGGTTGGTAAAAAGCGCCAATCATGTTTTTGCCGAGAGGATGATTTACCGCGGTTTTTCCACCTACTGATGAGTCGACTTGAGAAAGCAAAGTTGTAGGAACTTGAATGAAGGGCACACCGCGTTGGTAAGTTGCCGCAACAAAGCCAGTAAGATCACCAATTACACCACCGCCAAGTGCGATAAGTGTCGTATCTCTTGCAGCGTTTAGCTCAAGAAGGCGTGTCATAACCACTTCGAATTGGGCAAGATTTTTGTGTTGCTCGCCGTCCGGCAAAATAATGGTTTCAACCTGAACATTACCACACGCCGCTTTAGCGGTTTCTAAATACAGTGGGGCAACAGTTTCGTTGGTAACAATGACGGCAAGTGGGCCTTTTATATAGGCACTAAAAAGGCCAGGTTGCGAAAGCAGCCCAGCCTCTATCTGTATAGGATAGCTACGTTCTCCAAGTTCCACAGTTAAGGTTGACATTGGCGTAGCCCCTCCTATTACATATTTAATTTATAAACCAATTTTACTGATAATCTGATTCGCTACAGCACGCGCACTTTGGTCGTCTGTATCAACAATGTAATCAGCAACTTCTTCGTAAAGCGGGTTGCGCATTTCTGCAAGATCGCGAAGTACTTGTTCTGGATCTTCGTTTTGTAGCAAAGGACGACGTTTGTCACGTTGTGTACGGGCAACTTGCTTATCGATTGTCGTTTGTAGGTAAACAACGATGCCGCGGGCAGATAAACGATTACGCACAGCTTTAGTTACAATAGAACCGCCGCCAGTAGCAAGTACAATACCTTGCTTATCTGTCAAATCGTTAATGACGTTTTCTTCGCGTTTACGGAAACCGTCTTCGCCTTCAAGGTCGAAGATCCAGGCAATGTCTGCACCCGTGCGGCGCTCAATTTCCTGATCCGAATCAAAAAAGTCTAGGTGAAGTTCGTCTGCCAGATGTCTACCGATGGTACTTTTGCCAGCACCCATTGGGCCAACTAAAAAGATATTACGTTTTTCAGCCATATTTGCTTATATCACAACTTAATCATGTTAGGGGCAGTGCACTGTTGCCTTACCAGCCTACCCATTGACTCGTGCCTATTTAGTGTCCAATAAGCACCACTCCTTAAACCTCGCTTAAATTTCGAGGCGGGGATTATCTCAGTTTCATGCAAGGCGTTGCAAGTTTTGTTACTAACAAATAGCGTATACCTGTAAATTTAGTTAAAAAAAATGGGCTGAAAACCAAAAAAGCGCACAAAGATGCGCTTTTTTGAAGGCTAAAAATGAGGATTATGGTCTTTCAGTGACTATCTTGGGTGTAACAAAGATAAGCAGTTCTCGTTTTTGCTGAAGTTGTGACGAGTTTCTGAAAAGGGCGCCAACGACAGGTAAATCACCAAACAAAGGCACTTTTGACACGCCATCAGAACTGGTTTGTTGGAATATGCCACCTAACACAATGGTTTCGCCGTTTTCGACCAACACCTGCGTTTTTATTTCTTGGGTATCAATGGCAACAGCGTCACCAGTAGACGTAGAAACGGTCTCGCCACGGGTATCTTGCGTAACAACTAAGTCTAAAATAATGCGATTATCGGGCGTGATATGTGGCGTAACTTTCAGTGACAACACGGCTTTTTTGAACTCTACTGAAGTCGCACCGCTAGACGTTGCTTGTACGTAAGGTATTTCCGTACCTTGTTCAATGTAAGCTTCATGCTGGTTAGCAACCGTAATACGAGGACTCGCAATAATTTCGCCTTTGTTTTCAGATTCTAGTGCGGAAAGCTCAAGGTCCAATATGGTGCCATCAACCAAGCTCGCAATTTGAAAGCCAATGCTACCCGCGGCGCTGGTAACAGGCAGGTTCACATTAAGGCGATTATCAATGCTAGGCACTATTCCGCCGGCAATGGTGTCTGCGGCCTCAAGGCTTCCCGACACACCATTATCGTCTTGACGGTCGCTGAAACCCCAACGAACGCCAAGCTGCTCGTCTACATCGTCAAGCACAGTAACCATACGGCTTTCAATCAGCACTTGCTTCACTGGAATATCTAACGCATTGATGGTTTTTCTTGCTTCATCAATAGAGGCTAACGTGTCGCGAATAAGTAAAGTGTTGGTTCGTTCGTCTACTGTAACCCCCCCTCGCTCAGATAAGATCCCGCCCTCTGTCGACTTTAAGATCGTGGCCAGGGCAGCAGCTTTTGCATAGTTAACAGGAATATTAACCGTATGAAGAGACGCTAAGTCTGAAACTTGCTTTTTAGATTGAAGGGCTTGGGTTTCACGAGCCGATAGTTCTTCAGCCGGTGCAATTAACAAAATGTTGCCCTCTAAGCGTTTATCCAGACCTTTAACGCGCAAAATCATGTCGAGTGCTTGATCCCACGGAACGCCCGACAAGCTTATCGTCACGTTTCCTGTTACGGTGTCGGTGGTCACTAAGTTAAACCCATTAACTTGCGCAATAATTTGTAAAACTTGTCTCACAGGAACATCTTGAAAGTCGAGCGAAATGGGGTCGCCTGTGTATTTCTTTTCCGCTTCCAAGGCGTCTTGCTGCGCGCTGTCCATTGGCGTTATCGCCATACGAATTACGCCGTCTTTTACCGTATTTTTAACCGTAACTGGGCCCGAATAATTAACCTCAATTCGCGCGCCATCTTTATCTTCGAATGTCTCGATGGTAGAAACCAAGGTACCGAAATCAGCCACATTAAGTTCTACTAATTGGTCTTCGCCTAACTTGGTGTTTGGTAATGTAAGGGATACCTTTCCTTGTGACTCAATAAGCTGAAGTTTTGGCGCTTGGCCCTCAAAACTCACCAGTGTTACAGCGGTATTGTTAGCTGCTTGAGTAAAGTCGATGTTTGTGACCGTGGTGGTAACGGTTGATGCATTTCGTTTAGTATCAGGGTCGACTAACAAAGGCTCTTGGGCTTTTACTGGCGAAACAAATACGGTTAATGAAAATATTGCAGCCACAGCGAAAGCCAGCCAATACCATCTAGGCACTCTACGATTCAGAGATTTGTTAAATATGTATCGTTCGGCCATGCTTACTCTCCCGCCTTCGATGCTGTAGTCATTGTTGTTGTTTTCCTTTGCCAGCAGCCCGCACCATCAGGTAATAACTGTTCAATAGTAATTGAGTCGGTGCTAATTTGCGTAATTTTGCCATAAAACAAGCCGATACGACTCCCTACTTTAGCTTTATGTAATACGCCATCGTTACTTTTCAATAATGCCCACTGCACTCCTTTAACGGCAAAGTTGCCAGTCAGTGCGAGGGCGTCCACGCCATAGGCTTCCAATGCTTCTTTAGGGCGCTGGAAGTTTGGCTGTAAACAGTTTTCTACCCGCGCTTTTGCTACTGGAGCGGTGTTGTTCTTAGGGCGATCGAACGGGCTTCTTAAAGCGCTTGCCGAATAGCTAAAAGGTGGGTGAGTCTTGAATTCTGGATACGGTTCAATTTGTGGCTGAGCACGCTCTTTAACACTCTGTGTATAGGCATGCAGATCGTCGAGTTTAGGTGAACAGCCTGTTACTAACAATATGATTAAAAGAGATAAAAACGAACGAATCATTGTTCATCTCCTTCAATGTCTGTCGAGTTTTCCGAACGATAAGTTTTCGCCTGCAGCTTCAGCGACAGACCATTTGCTTCACGCTTTATGTCAAAATCGTGAAGCGTAACGATACGAGGTAAATCCGCAACTTTGGAAACGAATTCGCCAAAGTTGTGATAGCCACCGCTTACTTCCATTTCGATAGGTAGTTCGGTGTAAAACTCTTTTGGTACTTCTTGTTGCCAGTTAAGCAACTCAAACGTGAGGCCCGATGCGGTACCAACGTAAGTGATATCGTCAAGCAAACCCGGTGTTTCGTTGCTGGTTGGAAGACTTTTCAGCATAGACGAAAAGTCTTCCTTAATTTGCGCAAGTTGGGCTTGGTAAGCTTCTAAATTAGCCGCAATGCGGTACTTTGCTTCGAACTGTAACTTTAGTTCTTGTTCTTTTAATTCAGCCGCATCTTTAATCGGTAATTTGGGGCTTATTAGCATGTAGTAGCTCAACGCACCTACCAATATTGCGACAAACGCCGCCACAACAATGCGAACTTCGTTTGGCCAAATAGCGATTTGTTCAAAGTCGAGTTCGTTGAGTTCTTTTAGTTTTGAAACATCAAACTTCATGGTTATTGCGCCTCACTACTTTCTATTTCTAGCGGAGCAACATTGGGGGTTATCGAAAACGTAAGCGTAAAGTTGCTAATCGCTCTCGCTGCACTGCTGTCAGATTTAATGGTAGAAAGCTCTGCGGCAACGAACACTTTCGAGTTGTCCAGCGCGCGCATAAAGTCGGACAGGCGATTGTTCGAATCACTAGTACCTTCAATCTCAATACGGTTATTGCTTCTGGTCATAGACTCGAAGGCCACACCGGGAGGAACGAGTTTAGCAAGTTCATCAAATACTATAGGAGCCACATTGCGACTTGCTTGCAGTTGCTCAATTAATGCCATGCGCTGCTCAATGGCATTTTTACTGTCTTTAACCTTTTTTATCTCTGCAATTTGCGCATCTAAAACCGCGATTTCCCGTTCAAGGTATTGATTACGCGAGTTTTGATTACTTATTTGCTGGTCGATAGCTTGACCAACGAACCAAAAAATCAATCCTACAATGGCGGCAACAGCAAGTAGCCCTGCCAAGTATTGTTGTTTTTGATGTTGGCGCTGCTTCTCTCGCCAAGGTAGTAAATTTACATGTGCCATGGCGTAAAGCTCCGGCTCGCTAGACCCGCTGCAATCGCAAGCTGTGGTGCAATTTTGCTAAGTCTCGTGGCATCAAGTTTAGGGTTTATCGACATGTTGCTAAACGGATTGAAGCAATCAACCTCTAGGCCTAAGTCTTGTTTTAAAATGTCGACTAACGGTTCAATAGTAGCGGCACCGCCGCTAAACAGTATTTTGGTGGGGCGCTCTGCATGTAGCGTGCTCATATACATTTGTAATGCACGGTTGATATTTTGCTGTAGGTTAGCGGCAAATATAGGAAGCGTATCTTCCACCCAATTTCCAGACAGCGTGCCATCAAGTAGCTGACGCTCTGCGGTTTCACGCTCAACCATATGAATGGCGCTAATATCGTTAATTAGCTGATTTAAGCCAAAGGCGTGCTCTTTGGTGTAGATGACGTCGCCGTTTTTTATTACGCATATTTGAAGTAGCGAGGCGCCCACATTAATACAGCAAAGTGGCATGTCTTCGGTATGAGGCGTATGGAAAAAGTCCATGGCATTGCCGATGGCATAATTTTCCATATCAACAATTTTGGGCTCAAAGTTAGCTTCTCTTGCAAGCAGCAAGCGACTGTCTACCAAATCTTTATGCGCAGCGGTAAGTAATACATTTACTTTTCCAGTGTGCGTTGTGCTTGGCCCCATTTCTTCAAAATCTAAATATACTTCTTCAAGCGGATAGGGAATGAGACTGTCGGCTTCGATCTCAATTTGATTTTCTAAATCGTAATCGCTTTGCTCTGGGTCCATATAGACGATTTTACTGATCACTGACGTGCCAGCCACAGCAACATTTGCCAGCTTTAATTTTGTTTTTAGCGACTTTCGAATTTTCTTGAGAGCAATGCTTACTGACTCATAATCTTTAATATCACGCTCAGAGAAAGCGATTTTGTTAATTGGCTCACAGGCATACCCTTGAAGGACGAACCCGTCTTTCGATTGCTCTAACCACACCGCTTTTATTTGACGCGTGCCTATATCTAAGCCCACAATGGGCGGCAGCTTTTTCTTAAACAGCGATTTCATGTGCAAGTGTCCAGTTTCAAAGGTAGTTGCTCTAAAGTACAATGTTACTCTAATAGTCTTATGCGTATGGTTCTAGAGATAACACATACGTATAAAATATACGTCATTTCAACAAAATGTCTTGGTATCCGTTACAGTGAAGTACATCAAACCACTTATTTTATTTAGTTTTCTATCAGGCCTTCTTGGTTTTGCAGCACTGGTAGGTATTTACTTTTATATCAAACCTGACCTACCAAGTGTTACTGTACTTAAGGATGTACGCCTGCAAACACCCATGCAGATATACACCAAAGACGGAAAACTTATTTCACAGTATGGAGTTAAACGGCGGATCCCCGTAAAACTTGAGGAAGTGCCGCAAGAATTAATTAACGCCATACTCGCTACCGAAGACAGTCGCTTCTACGAACACCACGGTATTGACCCCATTGGTATAATGCGTGCTGCAGTAAGTTTAGTCCTTACTGGCGAAAAGCGTCAGGGAGCAAGTACGTTAACCATGCAGCTAGCACGAGGGTTTTTCCTTAGTCGGGAAAAAACCTATATCAGAAAGATCAAAGAAATCTTTATAGCACTGCACATGGAGCAAGAGCTTTCTAAGCAGGAAATTCTTGAGCTGTACCTCAACAAAATCGAATTAGGCCATAGAGCGTTTGGTTTTGGGGCGGCCGCCCAAGTTTACTATGGCAAACCGCTTAATGAACTCTCTTTAGCTCAAATTGCTACTATTGCAGGTCTTCCAAAAGCGCCATCAGTGCTTAACCCCATCAGCGGGCCGCAACGTTCTGTCGAGCGCAGACGCGTGGTTTTACTTCGTATGCTTGACGAAGAGTACATCACTAAAGCGCAGTTCGATGAAGCTGCGAATGCGCCAGTTTCAGCGAAAAAGCACGGTGCTGAAATTGAAGTGGATGCGCCTTATTTGGCCGACACCATTTATAACGAAATGGTAGAGATTTATGGAAAAGAAGAAGCAGAAACCGGCGGATACCAAGTTTTTGCGACTGCAACGTCAGATCTTCAATTAGCTGCTCAGCGTGCGGTGGTTCGAAATCTTCATGACTATGATGAGCGTCATGGCTATAAAGGCGCGCTTGGCTACTTATGGAATATTCCTAAGCCAGAAGGAAAGGATGACGCGATTCCACAACTTTCATTGAGCTATGACATAAGTGATAAGACAACACGAGAAGAGTGGGGTAACGAATCAATCATGCGCGTGCTTGAAGAGATTCCTCACATTAAACCTCTTTTGCCATCGGTTGTTACGAAAGTAAATGAGCAGTCGATAGAAGTGTTGTCTGTAGATGGCAAAGCAATAACAGTCGAGTGGGATGGACTAGATTGGGCCCGACGCTACATTACAGACTTTAGGCAGGGTAGTGACCCCAAAACCGCTTCAGATGTGACTCAAGAAGGGGCGGTCATTTATATCAGACAGCAAGAAGGGCAGTGGCGCATTTCGCAAATCCCTGAGGTGAGCGGAGCGTTTATCGCACTTAATCCGAAAAACGGTGCGGTTGAAGCGGTTGTTGGTGGCTACAGCTTTTATCAAAGCCAGTTTAACCGAGCAACACAGGCCAAGCGCCAAGTGGGCTCGAACATCAAGCCTTTCGTTTATTCTGCTGCATTAGACAGTGGCTATACCCTTGCATCCATCATCAATGACGCTCCTATTAACCAATGGAATGCGGCGACGGGTGTAGCTTGGCGACCGCAAAACTCGCCAGCTGAATACGACGGCCCAATTAGAATGCGTAAAGCCCTTGGTAAATCGAAGAACGTGGTATCGGTTCGACTATTGCGTGGTGTTGGTCTTAGAGAAACGGCCGATTACTTAACACGCTTTGGTTTTAATAAAGACGATATCCCACTTGATGAAACCGTATCCCTTGGGTCGAGTTCACATACGCCGCTTGAAGTAGTAAGAGGTATGTCGGTCATTGCGAACGGTGGCTACTTAGTAAACCCTCATTTTATCAGCAAAGTGCTTGATGAAAACGGCGATGAGCTTTGGAAAGCAAACCCAGTTTGGGCGTGCAATCGTTGTGAAAATCAAAGCGATCCAGAAATACTACCTGAAGACGAAGAAGCCGATATTGAAGCCTTACTTGCCGCTGAACTAAATCAAGATATTTTACTTGGCGACGTCGATGATGACGAAGCTGCAGAAAAAGTGATTGCGCCTCAGGTTATTACTGCTCAAAACGCTTTCTTAGTGGCAGAAATGATGCGAACGGCTGTGAGAGCAAACGGAAATTGGAGCAAGAAAACCTATTGGTTAGGCACCGGCTGGCGTGCTCGTAATATTCTTCAGCGTACTGACATAGCTGGGAAAACGGGAACCACGAATGACTCGCGAGACACGTGGTTCAGTGGTTTCCACAAAGATTTGGTGGCCACCACATGGGTAGGCTTCGACAACATGGGGCGCCAGTTAGGGCGAGCTACGCGAAACCAAAACCTCATTAACAAGAATGCTGAGAAATTCAACTGGATAGGCAACGCCATGATCGGCATTGAAGATGGAGCTAAAGCTGCTGAGCCAGCGTGGATCAGATTTATGCAACATGCTCTAGAAAATAAACCACATACGCCAATGCCCGTACCAGAGAATATAGTGCGTGTTCGCATTGATCGTACCAGTGGAAAGTTGACCAGACGAACAGACCATACGACACTATTCGAATATTTCCTGCAGGGAACCGAGCCAACGACTTATGTTCGCGATGACGAAGTGTTGGATCCGGCCACGCAGGATACGACTACTGCGCCTGAGCCAGAAGAAATATTCTAATTACTAAGAGGCACGTTGCACGCGTGCCGCTTCAGGCTTAGGTGATGTATTTGCCTGAACACATTATCGGAAAACCAATGTCAGAAGATTCACAGCGATATCTTTATATTCCTCATGCCGGCCCTTCATTGCTGGAAACCCCCCTACTGAATAAAGGCAGTGCCTTCACTGCACGGGAACGTGCGGCGTTTAACCTGACGGGTCTAGTGCCACCAAGGTATGAAACCATCGAAGAGCAGGTTGAACGTGCTTACATGCAATACAGCAGCTTTGACGAAGCACTAAACAAGCATATTTATCTGCGCGCAATTCAAGACAATAACGAAACCTTGTTTTACCGCCTAATTCAAAAGCACATCGATGAGATGATGCCCATCATCTACACCCCTACTGTAGGTGATGCATGTGAGCAGTTTTCAGATATCTATCGCAGTTCGCGTGGCTTGTTTGTGTCGTATGAAGAACGTCACCAGCTTGATGACATTGTTCGCAATGCAACGAAGCGCAAAGTGAAAGTGATTGTTGTGACTGACGGTGAACGCATTCTAGGCTTGGGAGACCAGGGTATTGGTGGAATGGGCATTCCTATCGGTAAACTATCGCTTTACACAGCGTGTGGTGGAATTAGTCCAGCATACACATTGCCCGTAATGTTAGATGTAGGTACTAACAACGAAAAGCTGCTAAACGACCCAATGTATATGGGGGCGCGCCATCCGCGTATTGGACAGGAAGAATACGACGAATTCGTTGATATGTTCATTAATGCTGTGAAGCGACGCTGGCCTGATGTAATGATTCAGTTTGAAGATTTTGCGCAGCCAAATGCTATGCCGTTATTAAACCGCTATCGCAACGACGTGTGTTGTTTTAACGACGATATACAAGGCACTGCTGCCGTTACCCTTGGTACTATTTTGGCGGCATGTAAAACCAAGCAGCAAAAGCTACGCGACATGAAGGTGGTGTTCGTGGGTGCGGGTTCGGCAGGCTGTGGTATTGCTGAAATGCTCATTCAACAAATGGTATTTGAAGGCCTGACTGACGAGCAAGCACGTAAGCAAGTGTTCATGATTGACCGTTTTGGTTTGGTAACCGAAGGCATGGAAGGCTTACGCGACTTCCAACAAAAGCTTCAGCAGAAAAATGCTGACTTGGCTGATTGGACGTTCAGTGGAGATTATGCGTCACTACTTGATGTTATGCACTGCGCGCAGCCAGACGTACTTATTGGTGTTTCCGGCCAGCCAGGCTTGTTCACTGAACAAGTTATCCGTGCCATGAAGCAAGGCTGTGAGCTGCCAATCATCTTCCCGTTAAGTAACCCCTCACGACAAGTCGAAGCGCGTCCTGAGCAAGTGATTGAATGGACAGAAGGTGAAGTGATTATTGCTACAGGTAGTCCGTTCAAGCCTGTAGAGTACGATGGCAAAATATTCCCTATCGCTCAATGCAACAACTCTTACATCTTCCCGGGCATTGGCCTTGGTGTTGTTGCATCTAAAGCGAAGCTTATTAGTGACGAAATGCTGATGGCCGCAAGTAACGCACTTGCTTCAGCGTCGCCATTAGTCAACACGGGTCAGGGTTCACTATTGCCACCTCTTGCTGCCATTGCAGAAATTAGCAGAGAGATTGCTTTTGAGGTGGGTAGAGTAGCGATGGAACAGGGACTTGCTCTTGAAATATCTGACGACGCATTGCGCGCCAGCATTGAGCGTAACTTCTGGAAAGCAGAGTACCGCCCTTATAAGCGGGTAAGCATCTAGTATCCGTTAACGTTATAAGAAAGCAGGCTTAGCCTGCTTTTTTGTACTTGTGAACAACGCTTTCACCATGACTTACAACCCAAAAGCTGAAGTAAGCCACCGTCTCACTGCTCGAACTTCATCCATTTCACGGCCGTATTCCAACCAAATGTAATATGGTGTTGCCTATGCGCAACATTTCCTTGCTCTGATATACAACTTACTCTTAATGGTTTTTAATAAGCTTTTGTTATATAAGGTTAATTTTTCATTGGCACAATCATTGATAACACATTCCCTGATACTCAAAAAAGGAAAGGTAGGTGTTAGAGATGAAAAAAATGAAAAACAACTCAAACTTTTTAGGTTCTAGATTCGTTAAACGTTCGTTTTCTACATCATTGGTTATGGCTGCGCTTGCCACGCTTAGCGCGTGTGGAGGCTCAGATGATAAGATCGAAGACCAGCCCACGCCCACCATGAGTACCTTTTCCCTTTCAGTTTCTGACGCCCCTGTAGATGACGCCAGTGAAGTAGTGGTGTATTTCGATGAAGTTGAATTAATTGGCAATGAATCACCAATCACGTTCTCAGTTGAAGATGAAAATGGTGATCCTCGAAGCATCGACTTGTTGTCGCTACCGGGCGAGCAGTTTGAAGTTATCGTAGAAGATACTGAAATCCCAGTAGGTGACTACGACCAACTTCGTCTTAGTGTGACGGAAGATTCTTACATAGTAACTAATGAGGGAACTTACCCTATTCGCGTGCCAAGTGGCGAACTGAAACTTGATGGTTTTACTGCACAACCTAACTTTGACGCAGCCTACACCGTTGAATTCGATTTAAGAAAAAGCTTAGTCGATCCAGTAGGTCAAGAGGTCATTATGCTAAAACCTCGCGGTGTTCGCTTAGTGTTAAATGATGACGTGGGTACGCTTAACGGCACAGTAGATAGCACGCTAGTGATGGACGAGAAATGCGCCGTAAAAACCGACATGTTTGTTGGCAATGCAGTTTATATCTACGAAGGTGAACAAAACCTTCTCGATGCCCTTGGTGATGACGCTGATGCAGGCGTGGATGATACCGAGTCGCGCCCTTTCACTGTTGTACCAGTAACGTACAGCGAGTCAGATGAAACATTCAATTTTACAGCGGGCTTCATGCCTCAGGGCGAGTATTCATTAAGCTTTTCATGCACGGCACTATTTGACGAGCCTGAAACGGACGAGGACGCCGAAGACGGTTTCTTTTTACAAACTATTGATGTTGCCACAGTTGTAGCAGGGGACACCACAACGGTAACCATCGAATAGTTCCAGTTTGCGGGCAACGGACTGCTCGCCTTTTATTCATAAAGCCGCGCTCTTGATATAGCTAAAGCGCGGCTTTTTTATGTCAATAAACGTATATCGCCGTTTATTAGTCGACACCGTTGAGCTATAAGTCTTTAAAAGCTGTTCTTAGTAGCTATGTATTGCACTAACCTTAACGATAAAGTCATTTAAAGGAATTGCTATGTCGACAGAAAGTAACTACACACCACCAGAAGTTTGGACTCAGGCTGAGGATGACGGCAACAAGTGGGCCAGCATTAATCGTCCTGTGTCAGGCGCTACCCATGAGAAGGCTCGTCCTAATGGTGAACATGGTTTGCAGCTATACTCGTTAGCTACGCCCAATGGTCAGAAAGTTACCATCATGCTTGAAGAGTTGTTGGCAGCTGGCGTGAGCGAAGCAGAATACGACGCTTGGCTGATTAACATTGGTGAGGGCGATCAGTTTTCTTCTGGGTTTGTTGACGTTAATCCGAATAGTAAAATTCCTGCTATGGTCGACACGACAACGTCACCAGAAACCAAGCTATTTGAGTCTGGGTCAATCTTAGTTTACTTGGCGGAAAAATTCGGTAAGTTCATTCCGCAAGACGCCCATGCAAAGGCGGAATGTTTCAACTGGCTGTTTTGGCAGGTGGGGTCAGCGCCTTACTTAGGCGGTGGTTTCGGGCACTTCTACAGCTATGCGCCATATCCAATGGAATATCCTATCAACCGCTTTACCATGGAAACTAAGCGTCAGTTAGATGTGCTAGACAAGCACTTAGCAAACAATGAGTTTATGGCAGGTAGCGAGTACAGTATCGCTGACATGGCTATATGGCCGTGGTACGGCAACTTGGTGCTAGGTAATTTATACGACGCAGCCACTTTCCTTCAGGTGCACGAGTACACCAATTTAGTCCGCTGGGCTAAGCAACTAGAGCAGCGAGAAGGCGTTAAACGTGGCCGTATTGTCAATAAGACCTGGGGTGACGATGGTCAGTTAGAAAACCGCCACAGCGCAAAAGATATCGACGACGCACTCGCCAAAGCCTAAATAATGGGGTCAGAGTCTGAGGTATCCCCACAAATAATATTGCGATATCAATAAGATAAAAAAGATAGGAACATTCATGACGTTTGGTGATCAGATC
>NZ_JAKRFA010000035.1:0-37441 GCF_022348305.1 Alteromonas sp. MmMcT2-2 | reverse complement strand
CCTTACTCATGTGACCTTCTCCTTCTTGATAGTGATTTGAACAACCCTATCTTGGCTCATTTGAAGCCTTTATGGGAGGAGAGGGTCCATACCATTAGTCCGCATAGATCATTGCCTACTCCGCGAGGTTTAAAATGTTCGTAATCGCGGCGTGTTACCGCAGGTATAGTGGTTCTACATAAAAAAAGCCCTCTCGTTTGAAGAGAGGGCGTTTAAACGTTGTTTTGAAATAGCTTCTCAGGTGTGAGAATACTATTCTATGCGCTAGACCTAAAAGCCTAACGCACATACACAAAATACTATGCGCCTAGGATAGCTTTTAATGTCTTACTTGGAGACATGGTTGCGAAAAGCTTGTCTTCGTCAGGGTAGTAGTAACCACCAATTTCTTGCGCGCTACCTTGCGTTGCATCAATCTCAGCCAAGATGTCGTCAATTTTCGCAGACAACTCTTCATACACTGGCTTAAATTGCGCAGCTAAATCTGCGTCTTCCGTTTGGTTCGCTACTTCTTCAGCCCAGTATAGACCTAGGTAAACATGGCTACCACGGTTGTCCAACTGGCCTGCTTTACGAAGCGGAGACTTACCGTTGTTTAGTAATTTTTCCGTTGCTTTATCAAGTGCAGTAGCAATAACTTTTGCTTTGGTGTTGCTGTGCTTAATAGCAACATCTTCTAGCGATACAGCAAGTGCCAGGAATTCACCGAGTGAGTCCCAACGCAAGTGGCCTTCTTCAACGAACTGTTGCACGTGCTTAGGTGCACTGCCGCCCGCGCCAGTCTCGTAAAGGCCGCCACCAGCCATCAACGGAACAATTGATAGCATTTTAGCACTGGTACCAAGCTCTAGGATTGGAAACAAATCAGTAAGGTAATCACGAAGTACGTTACCCGTTACTGAAATGGTATCCAGACCGCGAATTGCACGTTCCATGCTGTAGCGAATAGCGCGTACAGGAGACATAATCTGAATGTCTAGACCGTTGGTATCATGGTCTTGTAGGTACTTTTCAACTTTCTTGATAAGTTGCGCATCGTGAGCACGTTCGTCATCTAGCCAGAATACCGCAGGCATACCAGATTGACGTGAACGCGTTACCGCTAGCTTAACCCAATCTTGAATAGGTGCATCTTTCACCTGACACATACGCCAGATATCACCTTCTTCAACATCGTGAGAGATAAGAACATTGCCGTCTTGGTCAATAATCGACACAGTACCGTCTGCTTCTAGTTCAAACGTTTTGTCGTGTGAACCGTACTCTTCTGCTTTTTGCGCCATTAGACCAACGTTAGGCACTGTACCCATCGTTGTCGGGTCGAATGCACCATGCGTTTTACAGAAGTTGATAACTTCCTGGTAAATGGTTGCATAAGTACTTTCTGGAATCACCGCTTTCGTGTCGTGCGCCTTTCCATCTGGTCCCCACATTTGACCAGAGTTACGAATCATGGCTGGCATAGAAGCATCAACAATTACGTCACTTGGTACGTGAAGGTTCGAGATACCCTTGTCAGAGTTCACCATCGCCATTGGTGGGCGGTCGGCATAACATGCGTTGATATCTTTTTGAATTTCTGAGCGCTGGCTTTCAGGTAAGCTCGCAATTTTGTCGTAAACGCTACCAAGACCATTGTTAGGGTTAACACCTAGCTCTTCAAACAGGTCGCCCCATTTGTTGAATAGATCTTTGTAAAATACTTTTACGCAGTGACCGAACACGATTGGATGAGACACCTTCATCATGGTCGCTTTTACGTGTAGTGAGAAAAGAACGCCTGTGTTTTTCGCATCTTCAATTTGCTCTTCGAAGAATTCACACAGCGCTTTCTTGCTCATAAACATGCCGTCGATAACTTCGCCAGCTAGCAAGTCCACACGCGGTTTAAGGGTTTTCTTACTACCATCTTTACCCGTAAATTCAATGCTTACATAACCATCTTTTTCCACGGTTACAGACTTCTCACCCGAGTAGAAGTCGCCGCCGCGCATGTGAGCTACGTGAGAACGTGATGCTTGAGACCACTCACCCATTGAATGCGGGTGCTTGCGTGCATAATTTTTAACTGCGGTTGGGGCACGGCGATCTGAGTTACCTTCACGTAATACAGGGTTTACTGCACTACCTAGCACCTTACCGTAACGTTCGCGAATGTCTTCTTCTTCAGCAGTTTTTGGTGAATCAGGGAACGCTGGTACGTTAAAGCCTTTTGCGTTTAATTCTTTGATAGTTGCACGAAGCTGTGGAATTGAGGCACTGATGTTTGGAAGCTTGATGATGTTAGCGTTCGGGTCTTGGGTCATCTCACCCAGTTCAGCTAGCGCGTCTGGCACTCTTTGTTCTTCAGAAAGATACTCAGGGAAATTTGCCAAAACACGTGCAGCAAGTGAAATATCGCTTAGCTCAACGTCGATATCTGCAGCCGCAGCAAACTTCTGGATGATAGGAAGAAGTGAGTAAGTCGCCAGCATTGGCGCTTCATCAGTCTTCGTGTAGATGATCTTAGACTTGGTCATTATATACCTCAATTTTCTCGACAGGGTACTGTCGTCTTTAGTCCATTAGGTCGCAACAACCCGCAACATGTTCATGTCACGCCCACAGTCATTGCGAAACGTATTTGATGTTTTCCACCTTTTGCTTTTATTAAGCACTAGGTCACTTGCTGTTTTCTTCCCTACATATTATTCAATTCCCTATGTTAGCAATATGCATCTCATGGCTTTGCACTCGACTACCTAGTCGTACGCAATTTCGAGATACGATGTATAAGCAAGCCCGCTTATCACTGCTAAAACTGTCTAATAATTATGCAGATGCGCTCTCTTATAAAAATGGGAGCGACCATTAGTATAGGGTCGAAAGTTTGAGTTACAAGTCATACCATTGTCTTAACTCATAAGATCACCGAATTTATCGACAAACTTCATTGAGCAAACCACTATTTGCGGTTGATTTTCCCATGCGAAGCATCGTCATTTGTCGTAAAATCCCCCCCGAAATTTTGAATTTAAACAAGCGGAAGTAATATGTCTTCAAACGCTAAAGTGGTGCTTTTTAATAAGCCCTTTCAAGTTCTTTCTCAATTTACTGATGCAGACGGTAGAGAAACCCTAAAGGACTATATTGATGTTCCCGGTGTGTATGCCGCAGGACGACTCGACAGAGATTCGGAAGGTCTTCTCGTACTCACCAATGACGGAAAGCTTCAGCATAAACTTGCTAACCCAAAAGCTAAAACCAGCAAAACCTATTGGGTGCAAGTTGAAGGTATTATGGACGAAAAAGCAATGCAGGCGCTGCGTGACGGTGTAGAATTAAAAGATGGAATGACTCGCCCCGCGAAAGTAAAAGCCATGGAAGCACCTGGCGTGTGGCCGCGGAATCCGCCCGTACGTTTTAGACAGTCGATCCCTACTAGCTGGGTAGAAATTACCATTACAGAAGGCAGAAACAGACAAGTGCGACGTATGACAGCGCACGTCGGCTACCCCACCCTTCGGCTCATCAGATATCGCGTGGGTAATTGGACCATTGATGGTATTGATAATGGCAGCTACGTTCACTTTTAAAGGCAATTCAATTTCTAATACTTGAAATCACCTTCCTTGACCACACTAAAAGAGGCACCGAAACATCACGGATTTTTAGCGCTGTTAAAGGTTGCTGTTCATCTTTGCATATAGACAATTTTTTACAGCAAAGGCCAACGGCCGCTTGGCACATATTTAATTACTTAATCAGATAAGGATTAAATGTGAATTAGCTATCGGAATCTGATAAAATCCGCGACCTCGAAAACGGGCCGATTTGTAAGTGGCTGATTAGTGGTATGGCCCACTGAGTGGGTAAGCGCCTTAGCATATTTATCAACATGTTAATTGGTGACTGATTTAACAAATACGGTTTCTTTTTTATTAATCAAATGAGTGTGCAATCCATAGTGAGTGATATTGAATCTAACGCCAGCAAAAAAGTGATCGTCGGAATGTCCGGCGGTGTCGATTCGTCTGTTTCAGCCTACCTACTCCAACAACAGGGTTATCAGGTTGAAGGTCTTTTCATGAAAAACTGGGAAGAAGACGACAACGATGAATACTGTGCCGCAGCGGAAGATTTAAAAGATGCACAAGCGGTTGCTGACAAACTAGGCATTGAACTGCACACCATTAACTTTGCAGCAGAATACTGGGATAACGTGTTTGAGTATTTCTTAGAGGAATACAAAGCGGGCCGTACGCCAAACCCAGATATTATGTGCAACAAAGAAATCAAGTTTAAAGCGTTTCTTGAATTTGCAGCAGAAGACCTTGGCGCTGACTACATTGCTACTGGTCACTATGTTCGTCGCCGAGAAGTTGACGGTAAATGGCAAATGCTACGCGGTCTTGATAACAACAAAGACCAGAGCTACTTTCTTTACACATTAGGCGAAGAGCACGTTGCTAAAACGCTCTTCCCTGTGGGTGACATCGAAAAGCCATTAGTTCGCAAAATTGCCGAGGAGCAAGGTCTTATCACTCATGATAAGAAAGACTCTACCGGGATTTGCTTTATTGGTGAACGCAAATTCAAAGACTTCCTAGCACGTTATCTTCCAGCTCAGCCTGGCGTTATTGAAACAGCAGAAGGCGAAGAAATTGGCCAACACGAAGGCTTGATGTACCACACGCTAGGTCAACGTAAAGGCTTACACATTGGTGGATTAGCCAAATACGGTGACGACCCTTGGTATGTGGTAGATAAAGATGTTGCACGCAACGTACTTATTGTGGGCCAAGGTGCCGACCACCCTCGCCTATACTCGAAAGGCTTGGTAGCAAAGCAGCTACACTGGGTGGATAGAAAAACGATTACAGAGCCTACGCGCGCGGTAGTTAAAACCCGTTATCGTCAGGCCGATATCCCATGTACAATAACGCCAACTCAAGACGACACCATTGAAGTGATGTTTGATGAGCCGCAGAAGGCGGTAACGCCGGGGCAGTCAGCGGTGTTCTATAGTGACGAAGTTTGCCTTGGCGGCGGTATTATTGAGAGTTATATTCGCTGATGTTAGATACCGACATAGAAAATAACCTAGCTCTTGCTGGTGTATGTCAAGCTGCTGCGCTGGTTCAGCAGCTTGCCAGACGAGGTTCTGCCGATAACGAGGCTATAGAGGCCAGCTTATCGAGCATACTGGTTACTGACCCAGAAACACCTCAACAGGTCTTCGGCCAGCTCGCCAACTTAAAAACCGGTTACACCACACTCGCAGCACAGCTATCTGACAAACAAGCAACAAAAGATACGGAATTAACCCGCTATATAGCTAGTATTCTAGGCCTTGAAAGAAAGCTAGCGAGAAAGCCTAAAGCAATGCAGGAACTGGGCGAACGTATTTCCCATGTTCAGCGCCAGCTTGCTCACATCGATTTCCAAAACCCACAAATAGTCTCCTCTTTAGCGAGCATTTACAGCGATATCATCAGTCCGCTAGCACCGCGTATTCAGGTAGCTGGTAACCCAGATTATTTAAGCCAACCTGCTACTCAGCATAAAGTGCGTGCGCTTTTGCTTGCAGGTGTTAGGGCTGCAGTAATGTGGCGTCAGATGGGTGGAAAACGAAGAAACATTTTATTTAAACGCAAACACATTCTTAACAGTGCTGTTAAAGCACTACGATTAATAAACTAGTGAGGAGCTTAAGGTGGAACTGAGTCAGTTAACTGCAATTTCCCCTGTCGATGGTCGATATGCTGGCAAAAGCGTAGAATTACGCAGTATTTTCAGTGAGTACGGCTTATTAAAATACCGTGTAGAAGTAGAAGTACGTTGGTTACAAATGCTGTCTACTAACCCACAAATTGAAGAAGTTCCTGCTTTTACAGACACGTCAAATGCACTACTAGACAAAATAGTAGCTGAATTTAGTGTTGAAGATGCCATGCGCATCAAAGAAATCGAGCGCACAACAAACCACGATGTGAAAGCGGTTGAATACTTTCTTAAAGAGAAGGTTGCCGACAATAGTGAGCTTTCAGCAGTAAATGAGTTTATCCACTTTGCGTGTACGTCTGAAGACATCAACAACCTTTCACATGGCTTAATGCTTCGCGAAGCCCGCGAGACCGTTATTCTTCCTTACTGTGACAAATTAATTGAAGCGCTAGTAGAGCTTGCTAAGCGCTACCAGAACGTACCTATGATGGCACGTACTCACGGTCAGCCTGCTTCACCTACCACCATGGGTAAAGAAATGGCAAACGTGGCTATTCGCCTGAAGCGTCAGCGTAGCCAAATCGCAGGTGTTGAGTTACTTGGTAAGATTAACGGTGCTGTAGGCAACTACAACGCACACTTGTCAGCGTATAAAGATGTAGATTGGCACGAAGTTTCAGAGAAGTTTGTTACCTCACTAGGTCTAACCTGGAACCCGTTCACTACGCAAATAGAGCCGCATGACTATATTGCAGAAATGTTTGATGCCATTGCGCGCTTTAACACCATTCTTATCGATTTCGACCGTGACGTTTGGGGTTACATTGCACTGGGTCACTTCAAGCAAAAAACGGTAGCTGGCGAAATCGGCTCTTCTACCATGCCACACAAAGTTAACCCTATCGATTTCGAAAATTCAGAAGGTAACTTAGGTCTGGCGAACGCTATTTTTGACCATTTAGCAGCTAAGCTTCCTATCTCTCGCTGGCAACGTGACCTTACTGACTCAACCGTACTACGTAACCTTGGCGTAGGTGTAGGTTATGCGGTTATTGCGTATCAGGCTACTTTGAAAGGTATTAGCAAGTTAGAAGTTAATGAGCAAAGCTTACTTAACGAGCTAAACAACAATTGGGAACTGCTTGCAGAGCCTATTCAAACTGTTATGCGTCGTTACGGTATTGAAAAGCCATACGAGAAGCTAAAAGAGCTGACCCGTGGTAAGAAAGTAAACGCTGAGGTCATTGCTGAGTTTATTGATAACCTAGATATGCCAGAAGCGGCCAAAGCAGAGCTTAAGGCATTAACGCCTGCTACATACATCGGTGATGCAATCAGGCTTGTAGATCAGTTATAAGCCCTTACGCTTTCCACTACACTGAAAAACGCGGTCATTAGTACCGCGTTTTTTTATTCCTAAATTTCTCTACATTGAATTTTCACCTACGCGTGGGAGCAAGCAAATGGATTTACGCAACACGAACCACACTCCTTTCTCATTGCAGGAAAAACACTGTGTTGTACTTTCCCCCACGGTTTCGAAGGTGTTAAGTCCAACGCTAGAAACCAAAAGTAGTGCCGCGAATTTAAAAAGCTGTATAAAAAATGCCGTCGTCATTTTTTGTGACCTATCAGGCTTCCAACAACTCTCAGTTAAATATGGCGACATTACATGCGCCAGACTTGTAGATAGCCTGTTTTCTGAATTCGATGTGCTTGCCGCTGATTTACACCTTTCGCCATTAAAAACAAACGGCGATCAATATATTGCGGTTGGTTTTAGCGGCGAACACAGTAGTACAACACACTCGCTTTTGAACGCTCTGGTGAACGCCATCGAATTCGCATGTCGCGCTCGCGATCTTGTAAATAGCAACGACCTTTTAGCTTCATCTTCAAGCCAACTGCGAGTTGGCATTGCAACAGGCTCTTTACTTGCCGGCCAATCTTCTCGCCCGCTTGCAGGCTTTGATATTTGGGGGACTACGGTAAATAGGGCTGCAATGTTAGAGCAATACACAGCACCTAATACAATTGCTATTTGTGAGAAGTCTTACAGCCTGGTTAAACGACAGATTATTCATCGCTCTAGCGCGAGTGCGAATAACCCTTGTTCCTTTAATACGTACTTCACTTGTGGTTCAAATATAAACGCTAACACTGAGCTTTCAACGCGTGAACACGACAAGCGGAAACTCAGTGAGTCAAAAATGTGTGGCGAAAATTGCAAAGAAACTACGTTTCTACCAAAACAACTGCACACAAAAACAATGCTAATGAGCGCATACGTTTGCTAACTCCTGTCTAGCGCATCTGATAACCACCCATGCCATGTAAACATTGAGCTAAAAAGCACGTGATTTCTAAGTTAGATGAATTACACCTGCAGTAACTCGCCGAGAGTACGAACATGTTAAGTTTCGCTGAGTGGGTAATTATCTATGCGAACCGTTATGAATTCGGCTCTCCCTGTTGAATCAGGTGAAGTAAATGCAAGGTAGCAATAAACGTTTCAATAATCGATAATGCCGCCCATAAGCTTCAACCTCGCTTTTGACAAAGTGCTAACGCTTACCGCATATTTGTAACGCCACGCACAATACTTAAATCAACAGATTAAACCCATTTAATTGGCTTACTATAAGAGACACTATGCCCACTAACGACAATTCGTACATTATTGATGCACAATCTGGAAACGGCTTTAATGCAGAAACCTTTCTAAAAAACTACTGGCAGCAAAAGCCGGTAGTCATCAAACACTTCTTTGACAACTTTGTAGATCCTATCGATGAGAACGATCTTGCCGGTCTAGCACAAGAGTCGGAAGTGGATGCACGTATTATTAGCAACGTGAAAGGCAGCTGGCATGTTGAACAAGGGCCAATTACCGATTTTGACAAAGCATGTCAGGGCAAATGGACATTACTAGTTCAAGGCGTAGATAAATATGTGCCCGACGTAACCCCTCTACTAGATCCCTTTTCTTTTATCCCTAATTGGCGATTGGACGACCTGATGGTGAGCTTCGCCACCAATGGTGCAGGCGTTGGTGCTCACATCGACCAATATGATGTATTTTTAGTTCAAGGTAAGGGCCGAAGACGCTGGCGTGTGGGCAAGCCGGCGGACTATAAAGAAGTTTTTCCACATCCAAAATTAAGACAAATTGAAGGCTTCGACCCTGTTATAGATGTTGTGGTTGAGCCTGGCGATGTGGTGTACGTACCACCGGGCTGGCCTCATGATGGAGCGACAATTGAAGATAGCCTGACCTACTCTGTGGGTTATCGTGCTCCGGACAACCTGCAACTAGCGGAAAGCCTGGCGATGATGTTGGATAAAGGCGCACATAATTATCGCTTTACCGATGCAAGCCGCTCTATGCAAGGCAATCGTGCTTGGGTAAATCCAAGCGATGTTGCCATTCTTAAGCAGCAGCTCATAGATGCGATAAACGGTGAAGACTTTACTTTGGCACTTCTAGAAGCCATGAGTGAACAAGGCATTCCTGAATATCCGCTAGAAGACGAAGTATCGCTAGAGCAAATTTCAAATGAGTTTGCCGCAGGCATTAGCTTTGTTCCTGCACCGGGTGTGCGTGCATTACTATGTGACGGTAAGCGTGGTCTTCCTCGCGCGCTCTTTGTAAATGGCAGTCAGTTCGAATTTGGCAAAAGTGACCAAGAATGGTTTGAAGTGCTGGCATCAGGAGGCGTTTTGAACGCAACGTGTTGCCAAGACGCGCCTTCTTTTACATTTTTAGAAACCTTAACTACACTTATCAATAATGGTTACTGGGAATGGTTCGAAGGTTAACAGGTAAGTATGGCGTTTACGATACAAAACGTCGATTGGGAAAAGGATAAACATCGACTAAAAGCACTAAGGGAACATGTATTTGTTTTAGAGTGGCGCGTCCCCGAGGCAAGCGAGTTCGACGAACACGACAGCTCAGCGTGCCATGTGCTTATCGTCAATGATGAAAACGAACCCATTGCCACTGGGCGCTTAACCAAACGAGGCGAACTAGGCCGAATTGCTGTTAAGCGCTGCCACAGAACATTGCCTGTTTATCGCGCTTTGTTTGAAGCGCTGATTAACACGGCAAAGCAAAACAACGTCCCCATTATCAAAGTAGTCTGCAATTTAGAAAGCGTGTCCTATCACCAATCCATTGGTTTTATTCCCGACGGGCAAGTATTTATGGACGCAGGCGTTCCAAGACAGCGCCTAAAATGTCCGGCAGAGCGATTTCCTCTTCCGGACGTGACTCAACTTCATTAAGCTATGTATTTACAAACCGTCTCACTAATACAGGCTATTGCCTGGAATTAGTTCCAAAGATCTGGCGCGTTCTGCATGGCAAACAAGCTTTCAGCACGATTAATTAGTAAAGCACCAAACGCCTTTTGGGTATCGTCTGCGCCCTCTGCATTAATAAGGTTTTCTGCTTTCAACTGCCAATGCATAGCAAAGTGACGCAGTACGTCCTTGGCGTCTTTGGCGTTATCGACTGATGTGTAATCAGAAGGTAAATCACCACTAATAACCCAATAGCGTTTACTGTCCATTGCTCTAATTTTCCAAACTGCAAGGTACGGCATTAAATAACGACTTTCTTCGGTAATAACAGAATCAAACAACACGCCATTTTCCGCTAAAAATTTGTTTGCCTTTTGAAACTGTTCTCGTACCCACGTTGCGCGCTCTTCATCACTGATTGGTTGGTTTTCTGGTTGTTCTGCCATTTTTACTCTCATTATTATCGTTATCTGTTCTTACTAGTACTGCTACTTGATACGCATGTCTCAGTTACCTTCTAGGCAGTTTTGCCACTAGTTCGTAGCGTACGCCTTTTTTATCTTTGTACTTTATTTCATCCCTGCTTTCCACCGCAATTAGGGCATTGTGCCCACCGAAGGTGTTAACCGCTTACTTATTCGACAATCTTTAAGAATACCCAACACCCAGTTATTCAAAGATCGGGCACAAACATTTACATTTTTCATATTGGCAAATGTGCATCTTTGGGCGAAACTGTGAGATGAAAACTTCACGAAGCCGAGTGTTTATACATGCGAATAGTAAGACTTACCCTTGGAGCAATCCTGTTTATCGGCGGTATTGTTCTAACATTACTTCCGGGCTCTATCTTGTTAGTGGTAGGCGGTTTAGTGCTCTTAAGTTACGACTGGCCAAAAGCGCGAAGCTGGCTCAAATACAGCCAAAAAACAATGACGAGTGGTGCCCGTAGAATTGATCGTTTTCTTCTTATGCGAAAGCTGCGTTAATTGTTTTTGTTCTAACAGGTGTGCTTTTAGAAAGTTGAGCACGCCATAACGTACAGTGCGTTTCGCCCCCCTCCTCATCTCTCACCACTTTGTCGCAAAGTGTTAGCAATTAAACTTATGTAAATGCGTAATGATGCAATGCGTGTTAACGTAATCTAAAGTATAAATTGCGAAGCCTTTAACAATAATAATAGTGGCAATTATCTGAGCATGCTCAGCATCTTAGATAGTTCGTATCATCAGGCAATGTAACCGTATCGATATGATTTTGTGCAATGCGTTGACCCCGCATTGCGCTGCTTGGGTAGGCCAGATTTAAACAATCTGGTCCAAGTCATATCTTTCGCTTACCTATGGAGACAAGACCATGATCACGTTTACCGTTAATGGTAACAAACACGAATTTTCTGGTGACCCATCAACACCAGTGTTGTGGTACCTTCGTGACGAATTAAATCTTACAGGACCTAAGTTTGGCTGTGGTATGGCGCAATGTGGCGCTTGTACTGTTCACATTGATGGCATGGCACAACGCTCTTGCGTATTGCCTGTGTCAGCCGTTCAAGGCAGAAAAATTACCACTATTGAAGGGCTAAGCGAAAATGGCGATCACCCTGTCCAAAAAGCGTGGGTAGAACACAAAGTACCACAATGTGGTTTCTGCCAATGTGGGCAAATCATGCAAGCTGCCAGTCTATTATCAACCAACCCAACGCCAAGTGACGAAGAAATTGTTCAGAATATGTCGGGCAACATCTGTCGTTGCGGAACGTACCCTCGCATTCACAAGGCCATTAAGTCTGCGTCGAAATCAATAAGCGGCAACGCTGGCGTGAGCTACTTTGACCCAGCCCAAGCGGGAGAAGAAGCATGAGTGAGAATACCTATTTTGATATGAATCGCCGCAGTTTCTTAAAATCGACAGCAGCGGCAGGCGCACTGGTTCTTGGTACCTATTTTATGGGTAGTGCACCTCGCGCCATGGCTGGCGTATTAGCAAAGCCGGCGGAAAACGCAAAGCGCGCAAACTTGTTCATTGCACTTCGCCCTGACGGCATGGTTGAAGTAACGTGTCACCGCAGCGAAATGGGTCAACAGATCCGAACCGCCATTGCGCAAATTGTAGCTGACGAGATGGAAGCTGCGTGGGACAAAGTCATTGTTATTCAAGGCAAAGGCGACCCCAAATACGGTGACCAAAACACCGATGGCTCGCGTAGTATCCGCTTCAATATGCAGCGTCTTCGAGAAATGGGCGCAAGCGTGCGTTATATGATGCAACATGCAGCAGCTAAGCGTTGGGGTGTTGAGCCAAGTACCTGTGTTGCCGAGCAGCATGTGGTAACACACACTTCAGGTAAAACGCTTGCTTATAAAGACTTAATAGACGATGCATTAACCATTACGCCGCCAGAAGCAGATAAGCTTAAGCTTAAAGAAAGGAAAGAATGGCGTTACATCAATACCGGTATGGCGCATATCGACCTTCAAGATATCGTTACCGGTAAAGCAACCTTCGCCGCCGACGTGCGCGAGCCAAAAGCACTTGTTGCTATAATCGAACGCCCACCTGTAGTGGGCGGTAAGGTGAAAAGCTTCAATGCAGATAAAGCAAAAGCGGTTAATGGCGTTGTTGATGTAATTGAAATTCCAGCGCCAAAAGGTGCGCCTCAGTTCCAACCAAAAGGTGGGCTAGCCATTATAGCTAACAACACATGGGCAGCATGGCAAGGCCGCAAAGCATTAGACGTCACCTGGGACGATGGCGCAAATGGCGACTATAACTCAGCGAACTTTAAAGAGCAGTTGCTTAACACAGTAAATGCACCTCAAGCGCTTGTTAGAGAAAAAGGCGATGCGTTGAGCGTTTTAGAAAAAGCCAGCGACAAACTGGTTGCTGACTATTACGTGCCGCATTTAGCACAAGCCCCAATGGAGCCACCATGTGCTACTGCCATGTACTATAAAGATCGCGTTGACGTATGGGCAGCAACACAAAATCCGCAGGCTGATATGGAAACCGTGGGCGCTATGGTTGGCATGGACAAAGAAAAAATCAATGTTCACGTTACCATGCTAGGTGGTGCTTTCGGGCGTAAATCTAAGCCTGACTTTTCAGCGGAAGCAGCATTCCTATCA
Organism: Alteromonas sp. MmMcT2-2; assembly: GCF_022348305.1. Lineage (NCBI taxonomy): Bacteria > Pseudomonadati > Pseudomonadota > Gammaproteobacteria > Alteromonadales > Alteromonadaceae > Alteromonas > Alteromonas sp. MmMcT2-2. The sequence continues at coordinate 24,302 of NZ_JAKRFA010000035.1, read as the reverse complement.
ATGAAAACGGGCAAGCCAATTCGCGTTCAATGGACACGTGAAGATGATATTCAGCACGGTTTCTATCACGCGGTTTCCGCTCAACATGTTGAAGCTGCACTTGATGAAAACGGTAAAATTGACGCTTATCTTCACAGAACCGCGTTTTCACCTATTGCCTCTACGTTCCAAGAGGGCGCGAACGCACCCTTTAGCTTTGAGTTAGATTTGGGCTTTACGGATAACCCTATTCTTACGCCCAACATGAAGTTAGAGCGCGGTGAAGCGCCAGCCAAAGCCCGTATTGGATGGATGCGTTCAGTATCGAACATCTTCCACGCGTTTGCTGTACAGTCGTTTATTAATGAAGCAGCCCACAAAGCAGGCAAAGACGCTAAAGATTACCTATTGGAAGTAATTGGTCCTGATAGAATTATTGATGTGACGGATCAAAAAGCCGAATATCAAAACTATTGGGGTGATAAGTCGGTTTATCCTTTGGATACAGGCCGTCTTCGTAATGTAATTGAGAAAGTATCTGACATGGCAGGCTGGGGCCGCAACATGCCTAAAGGCCGCGGACTGGGTATTGCTGCGCACCGTAGCTTTTTAACTTACGTTGCTACTGTGGTTGAAGTTGAGGTGTCTGACGCTGGCGATCTTAGCGTGATTAAATCATGGGTAGCTATTGATGCAGGTACTGTAGTTAACACCGATACGGTTAAAAACCAAACCCAAGGCGGCTCGGTTTACGGTATCACAACAGCAATCAGTGACGGTATAACGTTTGATAAAGGGCGTGTACAGCAGAGTAACTTCCACAACTACCGTGTACCGCGCATGAGCGATTCACCACTAGAGGTAGAAGTTGAAGTAATTGAAAGCGATGCGCCGCCAGCAGGTGTAGGTGAACCTGCAACCCCCGTGTATGCGCCAGCGCTGTGCAATGCCATTTTTGCTGCATGCGGTAAGCGTATTCGCCAGCTACCTATTGGTAACCAGCTTAAAGCGTAAGCATTCTATAGATTCGGCTTAATCGCTGGTTTGATGAATAAATACTAACGCTATTTAAGACAGGCAATCATATCAAAAAGGGTTAACACACAGTGTTAACCCTTTTTTTATGGATGTATGCTGTTTTCGGGTGTGTCTCAATAGTAGCGAAAAAGCGAATTGCTTTATGAATAATAGAAAAGACTATATAAGTTATAGATACTTAGGCAAAAACACGCTATCGAGATAACAACGCAAGCAACAAAAAGGTGAATAAATACACCATAACTTGCATAGGCGAAAACTGCACATATCAGACCAATAGTGAATTCAACCAGCGCAGCTTCACAGAACGTTCTGATGTTACTGATTACAGGTTGTGCAAAAAACTTAAATTTATAAGCCATCTTAGTTTCCCTCCCTGCCTCATGCATACTGTTAGCCAAACGTTATTTACAATAGCACACTAATCCAACCGGACATAATTTAACCAAGTAATATAAGAAGGTCTTGAGTTTTGTTGCACATCAAAAAGGCGAAAAAACCTAGTCATTAGCATATTCGCCATTTCCAACTAACTAAGCCATTGCTTAAGAGCAGCAAACAACCATTAGAGACAAAAAAGGAGGCCAACATGACCTCCTTTCATTCAAACTGTAAATCAACCTGTAACCTTACAATTAGAAGGAAAACACTTTCAGTGTTTGACGGTTAATTCCCGCCTTATTCCAATAGGTTATTCTTACTCGTAGTTGCGTTCCATCCACATTAACTGCATTTTAAGCTCGTTAATTTCTTTTTGCGCTTCCGCCAACTGCTCTACCACAGAGCGTGATTGCATAACGTTTTCTTCGGAAGTATTTACTGAAACTGCGCTGTCATTATGTGCCATGAGAATTCAACCAAGTTAATTATTAATCAAAGATTCAAAGTGAAAGTCACTTTGTAATATTACATTTTTAATTACACAAAGTCATGTTTTCAACACGCAAAAATGCATAGTTTTGCTAAATAACCACAGTTTTTTTAAGGAATGAAACACGAGCAAAGATTTGCTTCTAGATGAGTGGCCATCACTTTAAGTTGCCTAACAAAAAAAAAGAGACCTTATGGTCTCTTTTTCAATAATATCAAAGCGATAACGTCGTGAAATAACACGACGTTAGATGGAAAACTAGATAATTCTGACCCTATCTCGCCTTCACATCCGAGCTACGTAATTAGCCGTGCTTTTCAGCCAGGTAAAGCCAGGTTTCAACCACGGTATCAGGGTTAAGTGATACCGAATCAATCCCTTCTTGTACCAGCCACGCGGCGAAGTCTTCGTGATCTGATGGACCTTGGCCACAAATGCCTACGTATTTTCCACGCTTCTTCGCTGCCTGAATTGCCATTGACAACAATGCCTTCACCGCTTCATCACGTTCATCAAACAAGTGCGCGATAAGACCGCTGTCGCGATCTAGACCAAGGGTTAACTGCGTTAAGTCGTTAGACCCAATAGAGAAACCGTCGAAAATGTCTAGGAACTTATCAGCAAGCAAAGCGTTTGATGGCAGTTCACACATCATGATAACGCGAAGGCCATTTTCACCTTTCTTAAGTCCCTGCTCTTCAAGAAGCTCGATAACTTGACGACCTTCTTCTAATGTACGAACAAACGGGATCATGATCTCAACATTGGTCAAGCCCATTTTATTGCGAACGCGCTTAATGGCTTCACATTCAAGGGCAAAACAATCGCGGAAATCTTCAGAGATGTAGCGGCTTGCACCACGGAAACCCAACATTGGGTTTTCTTCGTCTGGCTCGTATTGATAACCGCCCACTAAGTTGAAGTATTCGTTCGATTTGAAATCTGACATACGAACAATAACTTTCTCTGGCGAGAATGCAGCGCCAATGGTTGAAATACCTTCCACCAATTTCTCGATGTAGTATTCCGTAGGCGACTCGTAGCCTGCAATCATATCGCTAATTTCTTCTTTCAACTCTTCAGGCTGGCTGTCGAAATTAAGTAGTGCTTTAGGGTGCACGCCAATCATGCGGTTGATAATAAACTCAAGACGCGCAAGACCAACACCTGCGTTTGGCAAGCGAGCAAAATCAAATGCGCGATCGGGGTTACCCACGTTCATCATGACTTTCAGCGGTAGGTCAGGCATTGCGTCAATGCGTGAGGTCACTACGTCGAACTCTAGTTCGTCACCGTAGATAAAACCAGTGTCACCTTCAGCACAAGACACAGTAATTTTGTCGCCGTTCTCGATACTGTCAGTCGCGTTACCACAACCCACAACCGCTGGAATACCTAACTCACGCGCGATGATTGCCGCGTGACACGTACGGCCACCGCGGTTGGTAACAATAGCAGAAGCCTTCTTCATGATAGGTTCCCAGTCAGGGTCTGTCATGTCAGTTACCAGAACATCACCCGCCTGGATTTTGTCCATCTCTTCAATTGAATCAAGCACTTTCGCTACACCAGCACCGATTTTGTGACCAATTGCACGGCCTTCACAAACAATGTTGCTTTGACCTTTCAACTGGAATCGCTCGATGCTCTGTGAGTCTTCACGGCTGCGTACCGTTTCAGGGCGAGCCTGAACAATGTATAGTTTGCCGTCTGCGCCATCTTTTGCCCACTCGATGTCCATAGGACGCTTGTAGTGGTTTTCAATGATCTGCGCCTGTTTAGCAAGCTCCATTACTTCGTCATCAGTCAACGAGAAGGTTTTGCTGTCAGCTGCATCAATATCGACAATAGACACTTGCTTACCGTGTGCTTCATCATCTGAGTACACCATTTTAGTCAGCTTACTACCAAGGTTACGACGAACGATAGCAGGCAGGCCTTTATCAAGTGTTGGTTTGTGAACATAGAACTCATCAGGGTTAACCGCACCCTGCACCACCATTTCACCTAAACCAAATGAGCTGGTAATAAATACAACGTCTTCAAAGCCAGACTCTGTATCGATAGTAAACATAACGCCTGATGATGCGATATCACTACGCACCATGCGTTGTATGCCTGCAGATAGCGCCACGCCTTTGTGGTCGTATCCTTGGTGAACGCGATATGAAATAGCGCGGTCGTTAAATAGCGATGCGAACACGTGCTTAATTGCCACAAGCACGGCTTCATAGCCTTTAACGTTTAGGAAAGTCTCTTGTTGACCTGCGAAAGACGCATCAGGCATATCTTCAGCCGTGGCTGATGAACGCACTGCAAATGACGCTTCTTCACCTGCATCACCCTGTAATGTGACAAACGCAGTTTTGATTTCTTCTTCTAGCTTTCCTTGGAAAGGTGTGTCGATGATCCACTGGCGGATATTCTTACCCGCTTCGGTCAGTGCGTTTACGTCATCTACGTCTAACGAGTCTAAGACTTCGTGGATACGCGCTTCTAGGCCACTTTGCTCTAGAAACTCATTAAATGCCTCGGCGGTGGTAGCAAAACCTCCCGGCACCTGCACACCGGCGTTCGCCAGGTTTGAAATCATCTCGCCTAATGATGCATTTTTGCCGCCTACGCGACCCACATCATGCATGCCCAGTTCTTGATACCAAAGTACGTATTCTTGCACAGCCCAAGCCTCCAGCTTTTTTATGTGTAGGGTATGAGGTTAATTTCAGGTTTGTGCTTTTTGTCACCTGAAACTCATCAAATTGTAGTCGATATGTGGTGAAAACCACTGTTAACGCTGTCCATTACGTTTGACAGCAAACCTATTGATATTTGCCATCATTCACAAGAACCGTGTAGCTTTTCGACGAAATCATCTTAGAATGGGGAAATTCAGAATGTAAACCCTTTATTACTTTTGTAATAAAATTACACCAATGTTAAGGATATGTTGTGCGCACAGCTTTTTATATTTCAGATGGTACAGCCATCACTGCAGAGGTCTTCGGCCACGCCCTGCTTTCCCTGTTTCCCGTTTCTTTCAATCACAACACCATTCCATTCGTTGAAACTGAGGAACAAGCTCACAAAGTTTTACAGCAAATTTCTGAAAGTTTTCAAGACACCGGAGAAAGGCCGCTCGTTTTTTATACAATTGTGAATGTAGATATTCGCAAAATAATCTCGAAATCTGTGGGCATTAACTATAATTTTCTCGATCAATTCGTAGCGCCACTGGAAAAAGTATTGGGTGTTCCTTCAAAACCAGAAAAACATCGTACACACAGTATCCACGAAACCACCTACGATATTAGAATTGAGGCCGTAAACTACGCACTGGCTAATGACGATGGCTCTAATCTAAAAGATTACGATGAAGCAGACATCATTCTTACTGGTGTTTCACGCTCGGGTAAAACGCCAACAAGTCTTTACTTAGCCCTTCAATACGGAATAAAAGCAGCGAACTACCCTTTTACAGAAGAAGACATGGGCGACATGCTTAAGCTTCCCCCTGCCCTACGCAGGTTCAAACATAAGCTTTTTGGGCTAACGATTGCAGCGGATAGACTCCATCAAATACGTTCAGAGCGCCGTGCAAACAGCAAATATGCATCGCTGCCACAATGTCGAATGGAACTGCGTGAAGTAGAAAACTTGTATAGAAAGGAAAAAATCCCGTTTTTAAATAGCACTAAGTACTCGATTGAAGAGATCTCAGCAAAAATATTGGCAGAGACGGGGCTCAAACGTCGTAAGTACTAAGCGGGCTTTTAAGTATTCAGTAACTTTGTACGAAGCTGCCATATTTACCCGCTGTATTTTATACAACACTTTTTATGTCGCGGTGGTGCCTTTAACTATGTAAAGCGACAAGGCACCACATTACCTAGATTCTGGTCAAGTTTAGGCTAACTAGGCGATAGTAGCTCTAGTATTTGCGGTCTCGCTTGCCCTTTTATTATTTACTATTGAAGCGTCACTTCTTGTTGCTTTCTACCAATTCTTCAAGCGCTACACCTGGGTCTTCTTCACCTGCAACAGATGATGCATAAGGGCTCGCAGCTTCTGCATCCTGATGTGAAACGTCCGCTTTACTATTGGATTGTTTTTCTTCATCTGAAGACAACGTCGTTTTTTCTTGTGAACTTTTTTCTTTTGCTTTCATACCTCTAATCAACTCCTCTACATAAGGTAAAAATTCTAGCACGGTAGCAACGGCGATAACTGATAGTAAATACCATGTTGGAAGGGGCTCTTGCTTAAACCGCAGACCAAAATCAGCAGGACTTTCGCCCAGTCCGAATAACGCTATAAAATGAGACCAATGTCTGGCAATTACCAAAATTAATGCGAGCAGCGGTATCATTTCCAAAAAGCTGTGCACATGCTGCTCAATAGGCCCCACTCTTCTTTTCGATACCGCATAGCTAACGTCCCACAGTGCTGTTAATTCATGTAAGAAGAAAAACAGAATACCTGCAGCAATAATTAAACTATTCACCTCAAAGAGGAGAACCATAAAAAGAGGAATTCCTACCTCTATAAACATCAATAGATGAATTAAGGACTCCTTCGGCCCCGCGGTAGCAGCAATATTACTGCTGCGGTGGCAAAACCAGTCGACTATCCCTGCTGTGAACCACAGCGGTATGATGAAATACATCAATATTAGCTGTGTAACGTCATTCATGACTAAACCTTCTACATTAAGTCTAAGCATTACAGATGTAATAGCTTGTAAACTCGACATCAGATAACGTTGTAACGTTGAAAACAGAAGATTAGATTAAGAATGATTAACATTTTTTAATGTCTAATAGGTAACAGGTTTTCTTATTGGAAAAATTGAAGTTATGCAATCGACAGGTCTTAGCGCTTGCTGATAGAAAATGACTATCACGGATAAACAGTTACAATTCATTAATTTATCGATATTGTAAACAAATCATAATGATACAATATAACATTGCACATTATCTTGGGAGAAATAACATGTTCACAGAAGAAATGGTTCATACCGCACTACAAACTTGGTGCGACAATGTAGTAGCGGTAGGTAAAGTGCACGCTGAAGGTGGCGATGTAAAAGCATTCGCTTCACAAGTGCTGTCAGATAACTACGACTACGATAATGGAAAAGTACTCTTTAAACCTACGCTTACTTTTGGCTCTCAAACATTTCGCCCAACAAAAAAAGGCGCTTTATCTTATTTCGTAGGCGGTAATAGCGACTATCCAAACGACAATGGCTTTAAATTAAAGCCATGGGTGAAGGTTTGGTATAGCAAAGAAGACTTTATCTTAAACGGTGAGCTTGCCATTGTTCAGTGTAACGTACACTTTATCGGCGAAGACGACAGCCATATTTTTGTAAACAAGAGCTTTGTTTTCAAACAATGTGAAGACGGAAAAATTCGCATTATCCTTCATCAATCTTCGCTTCCGTATCAGCCTTAAAAGGTAGTTGATACGTTTTAACTAATTAAAAAAGAGTCATGACTTAAAGACAGCCATGACTCTTCATTTTTGACTATCCATTAATTATCTGGCTTTGAGGTGTCTCTGCCTAGTGCTTGTTTAAGCTCAGCTAAATAGTTTTCGAAAGGCTTCCACTGCCCCATCCCTGTTTTGTATATAGGTTGGCGAACCTGTTCAGAGCTTGGCGTCTTTATCACCCGTTTGGTTTGGTGAAACGCTAAGCATGCTTCTTCAAAATCTAACCCACAAAAATCTAGAATGCGTTTAACTTGCCCTTCCAAATCATCCAGAACATCTTCGTGCTGTACAGTAAGAATTTCCCCAGGCAACACACTATGCCAATGATCCATAAGCTGTTCATAAGCATTATAGTAACGGCCAATATCGTCAAGCGAATAGCTGAACTCTTGCCCCTCACCGAATAACTGTTTAAAGCCACTAAAACAGCAGTCCATTGGGTTTCTGCGTGCATCAATAATTTTGGCGTTAGGCAGTATCTTTTTAATTAAGCCTATGTGAATGAAGTTATTGGGCATTTTATCAATGAAAAATGCCGCGCCTTGTCGGTAAGCTTTAGTCTGCTCAATATAACGGGCACCAAGCTTTTCGAGGGTTGCACTATCTAGTTCGCTCACGTTAAACGGATAAGGTGTTTTTTGATGACTTAATGATGAAGCAATACCTAATATATCGTGTAGCTCCATGGTGCCGTCTACCTGCGAATGTGACGCGAGGATTTGCTCTAATAATGTCGAACCAGCGCGAGGCAAGCCCACAATAAAAATAGGATCGGGAGCTTGGCAGCCCTGTTTTGAACTGAAAGAACCCGCCGTGAAAGCCTGCTGCTGAGCGTCTAAGGCCTTCTCTGTTCTACTAATATCAAATTGAAGCGTACTGTGTTTAAGTTTATTGCCTTGGTCATAGTAGGCAAACGCTTTATCTGCCTGGCCTTTGTCTTCAAACCCTTTACCTAACGCAAAACAAATGTGAATTTTATCGTCTAACTTTATCGAGCTAGCTTCAACTTGCTTGCACATTTGCGACAGCATGTTGTCGCTGAATTTGTAGGTTTTTGTATTCGCTAAACTCCAATAAGCGTCGCCGTAATCATTCGCGTATTCAACCGCTTTTTCATAGGCGTTAACGGCATCCGTAGTATCGCCTTTTGCTTTTAACGCATGGCCCAATGCAACCCACACTTTAGGTCTATCAGCATTTTGTGACAACACTTCTTTGTATAGGCTTATTGCTTCATCTAACTGACCGACGCCAACAAGTGCATGGGCCAAGCTGGTTTTAATAGCAAAGCTTTCTGGGTTCAGCGCTAATCGCGCCTTCGCTACCTTCACCGCATCTGGGAATTTGCCTAGTTTAGATAAAACATTTTGATAGGCTAATGCGGCACGCTCATTGTCAGGATAAAGCTCAACGCAGCTTTCTAAAAGAAATTCAGCATCGCTATATACCTTAAGCTGCATGCCTATTTCAGCAAGTAACATCATTGCTTCTGGATGATGTTTTTGCTTAGTTAAAAACTGTCGGCATACTTGCTCTGCTGCTGAAAACTGCTTTTCATACATTAAATCGTAAGCACCGAGTACCGGTGCAGGAAGTGACTGCAAATGTTCGATTTGCTGGGTCGCCATTGATACTGCAGGTACGTCGTCATGGCTTTTATAAATGGTAAGGAGCTTTTTCCAACTGCTAATTAGCGCGGGGTTAAAATGCGTAGCTTTAAAAAATGCGTTAGCCGCTGCTTGATGGTTGCCGGTGGCTTCATGGCAATAAGCTAACTCTTGATATCCTCTACCATAATCTGGCTTAAGACCAAGTAGCGCATCAATATGTTTAAACGCTTCGTTATATTGTTTAGACAGCCTTTGAATAACCGCTGTTAAATAGTGTGTTTCCGCCTTCTGTTGATCGCTCAACGATGCAGAAAAAAGCGTTTGCATGCTTTCCATTGCAATTGAGAACTGTCCACGCTGCAGTGCCTGCTTTACAGCGCGTACTTGTTGTTGAAATTCTTCTGGTGTCATAGCCTACTTTATTATTCTATTTGCGAAATATAGCGCGCTTTTATGAGCCTAATTAAATACATAAATACGAGCGTTTCAGCACAGCTGCTATTTTAGTATACGCGTTAGTTACTAAATACAGATACTACCGAAATTTTTAGCTTTAGTAATGAGAACGGCAGACTTATGTCTGCCGTTTGATAACGCTATTGCGTGGTTAACGTTACATCAACCACTGATAACTATTAATAATAGTCGTAAGAGAAGCGAAGACCTATAGTACGAGGGCGATTAGTCACAACCTTAGGCGTATACTGCTGTGTATCAATGTTCAAGATTGCTGATTTGTCGAAAACGTTGTCAACGAATGCTTCAACTTTCCAGTTTTGATACGTCATCCCCACAGATACATTACCAATCACGTAACTTTCCTGAATGTAGCGACCACCACGAATTGTTTCGCCATCTGCACCTGGATACGTTGCGCCTTTAAACTCGTCACCCTCATCTTTAATTTTCAGACCCGAGCCCGTGCCATAAATCAATCGAGTTGCATCTTCCATGGCATAGGCGTTCATCACCATGCCAGCAAGACGGTCGCCGGTGTAGGTAAGTGATGCATTAACATACCCTTCTTTACCGCCATCTAACTCAAAGAAATAACGTGCGCTAATGTTGCCTGAGAAATCAGCAGAGTACGGAAGCTCACTGCCTACGCCAGCCGCGATATCTTCTAGTTCAGGGTTAATACTAACCAGCTCAGTATCCAGTACGCTAAATGCTGCGTTAATAACTAGGTTATCTGTCGCTAACCAAGTAATGTCTGCATCAATCCCTTTAACTTCTGCATCACCAACATTATCGGTAAAGACTAAGAAACTAATATTTGCTGGGTCGAAACGCGACGTTTGCAAGTCACTGATTTCTGAATAGTAACCAGTAGCATTAACACGCAAGATACCGTCTAAGAAATCACCTTTCAGGCCAATTTCGTAGTTATCCAGCGTATCTGTTGTTGAGTAAACCGGAACACGGAAATCCGCAAAGGCCCCAGTGTCATTTGCCGCTGCGTCACCACCTAGTCTGTTAGTTACTGGTGGACGGAAGCCTTCTGAATAGTTCGCGAAAAGCAATACGTTTTCATTTACTTTCCAGTCAAGGCCAAATTTGAAGATGGTATCGTCAACAGTGAGTACACCGTCACCGTCTAGTAATCCAATTTCCAATGAACCATCTTGGATAGCATCTACAACACCTTGGCCGTCAAGACCCAAACCATCATAAACGGCGGGATCTAGCACGCCTTGACCATAGGCTTCTAATCGGCCTGTTACGTCGCGTGTTGATGTAGCGCCGCGATAAATATCGTCAATTTGATACCAGCGCGCACCAATGGTAGCAGTAAGCGTATCAGTAATTTCATAGCCTAGCTGACCAAATACTGCGATCTGCTCGATAGTATGCGTAACATCGTTTACAAAGCTAATTTCAGGAGAGAAAGGGCCACCATCGCTGTTAATTCCACGGTCACCCGCCAGCGCATTCCATGAACCCGCAAGGTTCTCAAAGATTTCAGGGCTTGCGATTTTAAACTGGCCTACCGAGCCTACTTCCTGTTCGTCATAAAACACACCCGCCGTTAGCTGCCATGGTGTATCCATCGTTGTGCTGAAACGTAGTTCGTGGGTTAAGCGAGTGCTAGTGGTGTCTTCTTTGTAGTATTTACTTGGATCGAGGCAGCGCGCGTCATCTGGATTATCTGGCGTTTCATAGTGCGTACACACATAGTACGCGGAAAATAAGCCGCCGTTGGTGTAGCCTGTGTAATCGGTAAGCGTGTCTATTTCACGGTCAAGGTAACCACCGGTATACACCACATCTAGTTTTTCCAAACGACCATTTAGGGTCCATGTGGTTAAGCCAAATTCGTCGGAGTTTTCATCGCTTTGAAAGCGAATTGCCGAGCTTTCGCCTTCCACTGTGGGGTCGTAGGCAAACACACCTTCTGTATCAAGTGTTTGTTGAGTGTGTTGAACCAGTACATCCCAATCTTCGTTGATAATGTAAGACAACCCGAATCGCGCCCCTGAGTAAACCGCGTCATTAAAGTTATCTTCAACATGTTCGCTGTTTCTTGGCGACACAACGGCTGCTTCACTGCGGGTAAAACCATTGATTTCACGACGTGCATCCATCGCAGCCGGATCGATGCCCTGTTTCTGCAATGCATTTCCAGAAATACGATCAATAACTACTGCACTTCCAATGTAACCACCATTTCCTGGCTCATTTTCAATGTTGTCAATCCAACCGCCCTGACTTTCATTGTAGGCAGCCACACGCAGCGCAAGGTTGTCAGTTGGAGTAACGTTGAAATATGCCTCCACCGTGTTACTCATATCTCCGCCTTTTGTGGTAGAGATACTGGTATCGAAGCCTGCAGCAAAACCAGAATGATCTGGCTTGTTTGTGATTAGACGAACTGTACCTGCCTGAGAACTCGCACCAAATAACGTACCTTGCGGCCCAGGTAGAACCTCTACACGCTCAACATCGGTCGCAAAAATATCTAAGTTTCGGCCAGCCATAGAAACAGGCATTTCATCAAGATAGAAAGCCACTGAGGGCTGAAGTGCTTGAACAGATGACAGGGTAATGCTTGATTGCGTTGTCGCCGCACCACGAATGTATATTTCGTTTTGCCCTGGACCTGTACCTTGGAATACCACATTCGGTAAAAACTCTACGTAGTCTTGGAAGTTATCAATACCGAGGTTTTCTAATGCTTTTCCATCTAACGCAGAGACTGCGACAGGGACATCTTGGATTGATTCACTTCTTTTCGTGGCGGTAACTTCTATGGTTTCAAGTTTAGCGGGCGCTTTAGTTTCTTGCGCAGCCAGAGAGGTGGATGCCAGTGCAGCGATGATTGCACAGCTAAGCTGAGTTTTTCGCATTTGTGTGTGTTTCCTTCAATTGTTTTTTTATTCTTCGGACAGTGTTTACTTAAAACACATATCAAAAAGATCATATATTACGATACACAATCTATTAATTATTTCTACTCTAACGATTAATAATTAACCAAAAACACCTAAAACCTAGCAGAAAGTCTAATTTTTATCGTAAAAACAACTGCAAAAAAAAGACTGCACTTTGACTCATCGACCAAATACATACAAATCAAATAATTTCATCTGATGTTTATAAAAAATGCTCCATGCGGTATATTTCTGCGTATAAACCGAAATTTATAAAAGGTGAAAGGAATTTACTGCGTGATTGAGAACGAAAATAAATCTCCACTCAACAAGCCGGTGTTTATTACATCGTCAGCTTTAATCCTATGTTTACTTATCTTCGCTGCTGGTGCTCCTGAAACAGCAGACGCGCTTTTCCAAAAGCTTCAGAGCGCAATTGTGACCAACGGTAGTTGGTTTTATGTATTTACTGTCGCAGTAATTGTGGTGTTTGTTGTTTTCCTCGGCATGTCACGCTACGGCGAAATTAAGTTAGGCCCAGATCACGCAAGCCCCGAATTTAGCTTTGGGACTTGGCTTAGTATGTTATTTGCAGCAGGAATGGGAATTGGGCTTATGTTCTTTGGCGTTGCCGAGCCCTTAATGCACTTTTTAGCGCCCCCCACTGCACAGGCTGAAAGTATTGACGCCGTTCGCGAAGCAATGAAAACCACATTTTTCCATTGGGGTGTTCATGCTTGGGCAATTTATGCGGTAGTGGCGCTGATTTTGGGCTATTTTGCGTACCGTCAAAACTTACCTCTTACACTGCGTTCTGCTTTATATCCATTAATTGGAGACCGGATTTATGGCTGGCCTGGGCACGTGGTTGATATATTCGCGGTTACATCAACGGTTTTTGGTGTATCGACGTCGCTAGGCTTTGGTGCTTCGCAAGTAAATGCGGGGTTTAACTATTTATTTGGTCTACCGTCAAATACTGGTGTTCAAATAGCTATAATGGCAGGCGTTGTTGGTTTAGCCGTTATTTCTGTAACTACTGGCTTGGAAAAAGGCATACGCCGTCTTTCAGAAACCAATATGGTTTTAGCCTTACTGTTACTTTTAATTGTTCTTGTTTTAGGCCCAACCGTATTTTTACTACAAGCGTTCATGCAAAACACAGGGGCTTATCTGTCTGATTTAGTGCGCAACACATTTAACCTGTTCGCCTATGAAAAAACAGATTGGATTGGTGGCTGGACCATCTTCTACTGGGGTTGGTGGTTAGCATGGGCGCCGTTTGTTGGCCTGTTTATCGCGCGTATCTCATACGGTAGAACCATCCGCGAATTTGTAATGGGCGTACTGCTTATTCCATCAGCATTTACACTATTTTGGATGACCGTATTCGGCAACGCCGCTATTGATCAGGTGTTAGTGCAAGGTAAAGACGTACTTGCACAAATGGTAAATGAAGATACTTCAGTGGCACTGTTTGTATTTTTAGAGCAGTTCCCTTTCGCTTCAGTACTAAGCCTTATAGCAGTATTGATGGTCATTGTGTTCTTTGTAACCTCATGTGATTCGGGTGCCATGGTTGTCGATATGCTGTGTTCACACGGTGAAAACAATACGCCGTTGTGGCAACGAGTATACTGGGCTGTTGGCGTTGGTGTGGTGAGTTCAGTGCTGCTTTACGCTGGTGGGCTTGGCGCGCTGCAAACTATGACGATTGCCGCCGCACTGCCATTTGCTATTGTGTTGCTTATCGCTATATCGGGACTATTGAAAGCCCTTCGTATCGAGGCGTACAAACGTGAAAGTTTACAAGTACTAACGGGTACACCGCAGCATAATGACTCTGACAAAAACTGGAAAGAGCGCCTTGAAAATATTGTGACCTTTCCAGATGAAACTGCCGTTCGTCGTTACATCAACAAAGTGGTGAAGCCTGCGCTAACAGAAGTAAGCGAGGAGTTTAAAGCGCAGCAATTCGAAATAAAAATTGAAGATACCGACGAAGCACTCGTATTAACCGTTGATATGGGCAATGACCCTGAGTTCATTTATGCTGTGCATCCTGTATCGACAGAACAGCCTGAATTTGGTCCAAGTGACACACCAGCACTGGACGAAAACAAAAAGGCCACGTACTATCGCGCCGAAGTGCACCTTAGTGAAGGTGGTCAGAACTATGATATTATGGGCTGGTCGAAGATTTCGGTCATTAATGACGTCATCGATCACTATCATAAGCACCAACATTTTATTCATTTGCTTAAGTAACCGCTGGGTTACGCATTTGTTGGAAGTAACATGCGAAAAGAAGAAGAACTATTAGTGGCACTACGGCGCGTAATACGCGCTGTAGACCTACGCAGCAAGCAGCTAAGTAAACACGTGGGTTTAACAGGCCCACAGCTATTGGTGATGCAAAATATTGAAGAGCGCCCAGGTATAATGGTGCGCGAAATTGCAGAGAATATTAACTTAAGCCCTGCAACCATCACGAATATTCTAGATAGACTAGAATCACGAGACTTAGCTACGCGCATAAGAAGTACGCAAGATAAACGAAAAGTGGGCGTATTCTTAACCGAACGCGGTAAAGAGGCGGTGGTTGACGCACCTCGCCCGCTTCAAGAACACTTTGTCGAGCGTTTTTCACAGCTTAAAGAGTGGGAGCAAAGCCAAATGGTCGCTACCGTTCAGCGAATTGCTAGCATGATGGATGCTGAAGATATTGATGCCTCCCCTTTCCTGGAGTTAGGCAGTATTTCAGAAAAAAGCTAATAGCCTTTGTCTTCTTTAAAAAAATGGCCTTCACTTGAAGGCCATTTTTGTATCTATCTTTGGTGCTGGCGTAGAAGTGCTCAGCTGACTGCTATGACTTCGCCTTAAGTGGATTTACCTTTCCACCTGTGACTTTGTCAGCGCGCCCTTCCTCTTTCGCTTTCTCAGCACGGCGCTTGCGGATTTCTTTAGGGTCAGCAATAAGCGGGCGGTAAATTTCAATACGGTCGCCATCGGTAAGCGTGTCGCGAAGCTTAACCACGCGGCTCCAAATACCCACTTTCGTTGCTTTCAAATCAATCTCGGGAAACTGCTCAAGCACGTTAGACGCGTTTATCCCTTCTTCCACCGTCGCATTTTCATGAATAGCAACATCAATGATAGTTTGCTTGGTGGGTAACGCGTAGGCAACCTCAATATTGATGAGCTTCTTACTCATGCGTAAACGCTCCGCGCTCGGTCTGTAAACGCTGCAACCATACTGCTGGCTAAACTGTTAAACACTTTACCAAAAGCCATTTCAGCTAGCTTATTACTGAATTCAAACTCTAGGTTTAATTCAATTTTACAGGCTTCTTCTGATAACGCTGAAAATGTCCAGCCACCGGTAAGCGAGCGAAACGGACCGTCGACCAGTTGCATTTGAATACTTTTACCTGGCTCTAAAACATTGTGCGTTGTAAACCATTGCTTAATACCTGCTTTTGCAACTAACAATGACGCTTTCATGCTTTGCGCTGACGTGTCGAGGATTTTGCTATCGGTACAGCCTGGCAAAAACTCTGGGTAGGAAGCTACATCGTTGACTAAGTTAAACATGGCTTCTGCGCTATGGGCTACCAGCGCGCTTCTATGAATACTTGGCATTGATTCCACTACAATTAAAACTCTTGGCCGCATTGTATCACAGAAAATTTGGTTCGCTCGTATTCGGTTTTGAACCAAATGCCCCAATATAAGATAACAATGACAACTAAAGACATTCCTTTGAACAATCAGTATAATAGCCAGCATGAAAAAGAATAAAGCCAACAAAAACACCACAGGAAATATCGCGCAGAATAAAAAAGCGCGTCACGACTATTTCCTAGAAGACAAGTTCGAAGCCGGACTTGAGCTTCAAGGGTGGGAAATTAAAAGTATTCGTGCCGGTAAAGTGAACATTACCGATGCGTACATTATTATCCAGAATGCCGAAGCGTATTTGGTAGGGTGTAGAATTAGTCCGCTGAATCAAGCCTCTACCCACGTTATCGCTGCTCCAGAGCGTGCTCGCAAATTGTTGCTGAACAAACGAGAAATTGACCGCTTAATGGGTGCACGAGACCGCCAAGGTTATTCAATCGTTGCCACGTCTATGTATTGGAAAAAGTGTTGGGTGAAACTAGAAATTCACCTAGCAAAAGGTAAGCACGCCCATGACAAGCGTGACACCATTAAAGACAAAGATTGGCAACGTCAAAAAGAACGAATGATGAAACACAGCGTTTAACGCTGTGTTTTTATTTGGGCTGCCAAAAAAGAAGTGTAATAGGTTTAACCTACGTCTCGTTTCGTCATTTTCTTGCGATGTAGCATATCAAGAATCAGACTCCACAGCGGTGACGGGTTTCTTAAAGTGGTTAGGTTGTTCCCAAGGCGTCTAAGTTGTCTTCGCACCATGGCCATATTCGCAAGGCTTGCAAGCGATTTATCTTTCCAAGAGCAGTGTGGAATTATGCCCGAATACGCCCATTCTTGTTGCCACTTTTTAGCTAAGTCGGGCGTAATAGCAAGGGCGCTGGCTAATCCAACAAGAGCACAGCCCTGCTCAATCACTTCCTCTGCTACCTCGGCCCTTTTTATACCGCCTGTTGTCATAAGCGGAATATCAGTTTTACTCACCAGTGCCTGCGCAAATTCCAAAAAGTACGCTTCTCTGGCCAGTGTGGTGTCGTCACGGGTTTGCCCTTGCATGGCAGGCGCTTCATAACTGCCGCCAGACAACTCTACAACATCAACACCCAAGGCTTCCAAGCGATTTACCACCTCACAGGCATCATCAAAAGAAAAACCATTTTTCTGAAAATCTGCAGAGTTAAGCTTTACCATAACAATAAAGTCTTTAGCGCAAACCGCTCGAACCTGACTGACTATGTTTATCAGCAAGCGGGCGCGATTAATAATAGAACCGCCCCACTCGTCTTGACGCTGATTAGTAAGCGGAGACAAAAACTGCGTAAGCAAGTAACCGTGAGCGGCGTGAATTTCAACGCCATCAAACCCGGCTTTTTCAGCTTGCTTAGCAGTTTGAACGAAACGTTTGCACACATCGTGAATGTCTTGGCAGGTCATTTCTCGTGGTTGAGCAAACAGCTTGGAGTGTTTACCCATATCAAGCGGTACAGCAGAAGGCGCAATAGCTTTGCCTTTCATCGCTTTAAATACCTGTCGTCCAGGGTGATTAATCTGCATTATGGCTAAAGCGCCATTAGACTTAATGATTTTTGCCCACTTTTGAAACGGTGCGATGTCGGTATCTTTTTCGAGTGCAACGCCACCTGGCCCTGTCATGGCGCCTTTATCGACCATAACGTTGCCTGTGATCACCATGCCTAAATTGCCGTGGGCCCAATATCGATAGAGTGAGTACAAAGACTCTCCGGGAATATTTCCCATACTCGACATATTTTCTTCCATAGCAGCTTTAACAAGACGGTTTCGCGCTGTTACGCCACATGGCAAGGTATACGGAGAATACAATATGGAATCTGAAGACATTTACACTACAAGCCTTTTAATTATGCTCACGTACTTTAATGGTTCTTGCTACTAATTGCATCATTACATCAGCACTATTTCCTTAAAAATTCGCTAAAGTAATCAAATAAAAAGCGCTATTTTAGTTTATAAATTGCGTTTCTTGTACAGCCCTTGTGCGCTCGGCACTTGAATTTTACTCAAGCATCCACATATCTATGGTAGTTCAATAATACTCAATGTTTGTGTGTTGCTGTTTAAGCAAAGCTTCAAATGAAAGCCACACAGGTAAGCTTTTGAAAAACTAGATGTTATTTTTGGTTGATTTATAGCCAAACCCTTAAAATTTATAGTAATTTTCAAAAGAATGTATTTCACCATGTAACAATTGTGCTATTATTGAAAATCACACTCGGGGCTGATTAGGATTCGACAGGATCTAGGAAGCCGGAGGTGCATGCAGAGGAGCGGTTTGCCTCTTAAAAAGCCGCATTTAAATAGTCGCAAACGACGAAACATACGCACTAGCCGCTTAATAACCGGCATAGGCCCTTCCACCCTAGTCTTTTCCTGCTAGCGGGGATTCGGAAGGTCATCCAAGTAGGATAGCGAGGGAACCTTGTCTAAGGGTGAACCGCGAAACAGTATTAGGCCAGCTGCAAGGAAATCCTGTTTGTCGGAGTTCCAAGCAGTTAAATAAATGACAAACTAAGCATGTAGTACCAAAGGTAGACATTTTCTGGACGCGGGTTCAAATCCCGCCAGCTCCACCACATTAAACCCACTACAGCCCCACTACAACGGGGGCTGTAGCGGAATCCCCAACTAACAACCCACTAGCAATCAAAAATAAAGTACACTTGTTCTGCACGCACCGTATTTAAAGGGTTTCAGGCTTTTTTTGAAGTTTTGGGTTTTATTTAAATTTAGATGTAAATACACAAATACCACACGTAGATTTTTCCGGTTCTTCGCTTAGGCTAGCGATGGTACTTTTACTCTACGTGTAGTTTTTGTGTGAAAAATTAGGGATGTGCAAGTTAATGGGTATAGTCTGCTAGGAGATAAAGCAGACCGTCATGAAATGAATCATCGAAGTCCGCTGTAGACAAAGAGCGGACGTCCAATGATGTGATATCTGCTTATTGCTTTTGTTATAAGTTGATATCGGAATTTATTGGCAGTCTTTGATTTTAAGAAGATAACCTGGACCAGTCTATTTTGTCCTTATAGCTTTGTGGTTGCTGATCAATCGATTGCATTACTTTTTCAAGTATCGTAGCTGCCGAGGTGCCTTTCTCTCGTTCTTGAGCAATCAAAATTTCATTTCGTTTAAGCAATGATTCGTTCTGGCTAGCAAAGAGAACTTCACTTGCATCAGTTACTGGCTGACCAGTTCTAGTGTATGTTGCTCCGTCACCTGTAGCCGGATTCAAGCTAGAGATATCGATTAAAGGGTTATTAAGTCCGTATGTAAAAGCCGCAAGCATTTCTTCGGCTTTTTGATTGCTTTGATTGGCTACTTGCATCACAAAACTATTCGAAAACTCTCTGCCTTTTTCCTTCGCAGCCAGATCTAGCGCTGGCTTTGAAAGTATGACTGTATCTCCTTGGCTTGTAGGCGCTTCATCAACGACATTTTGGGGCTTTGTTTCAGACTGCTTATATGTTTGTATGGGAGACGTTGCGTAACTGGATGATATGAGCATAATTTTGCCGAACTATTAATTGATGATAATAAAGAGCAATTCTTAGACCAAAACTGAACAGTATTCATTTCAGAAAAGTGCATTTTTCTTCAATAACAGATAGCTTAAAGGTTATGATTATGAGGCTTTCATCCGACTTACCACCATTAAACTACTGATAACTTAATACGGCTTTACCGGAACTGTAATAAGGCTATTTGTGCAAAACTAGCTTTGTTCGCGCGGTTTAACCGAAGAGACGCTTTTAGATTCTTGAAGTTATCCAACTGATTAACGTCGAGGCAATACTTTTCCGTTTGACGGCAGGCATTGTCCTTCTGAGATTCGATAGCTCCCTCGACCCTATTGTTTGATGTTTCGCACCTGAACGACCGCAATACGTACATTTTTGCCGTTTGACTAATACCTTATGAGCAGCAGCTTCTGGCACAGGTAATATAAATTTAAAAATATTATCAGAGTTATAGCTAAAAATATTTAAAGCGGGTTCAAAAGAGGCTTTTGCCCCAAAAGACTACCATTTCGAGCATTTACTTCCGCAGTGTAGGCCTCGGAACTGCTATCTACCAAGGCATACTGGTAGTCTAAGTATTCATGAATGTAGCGCTTTGTCATTGTATCTAGCTTTAGTTCACCGCTAGCAAATTTAGGCAGGTCGTCAGCTCGTAGTGAAGGGATAACGAGCCTGTTTGCAACGTAAACGCAAAACTGGTCTCCACTCAACCGACCCGATGCATGGCTATTAAGTCTTGTTATCAGCCCAAACTTTCTGTCAGATTTGTGATTTTCAATTTGACGACCTGACATGCCGCAATAAAGAAGTTCGTCACTCTTCCATATTGCATAAATCCCAGCAGATATCTTGGGTATATCAGAGTTAGGCCATTCAGAAAATTTATAGCGTTTTGAAAATTCCATTTTTCCCTATTAGACAGGCTTTTAACGCTTTAAAAGCGTTCGTATTGCTTTATTACTCTATCTTAGCAATGTCGCGCTAAAACTAAAGTATCTTATTTATAGGTATTTCAAATCAGAAAGCCAAAAGCCACTGTCTAAATTAGTCAGTGGCTTTTGGCTTTCTGAATGCTGCTATTACTTAGCTATCGGCTACGAACTTCCTGTCGTTTAGACTGCTTTTCATAAGCTTCAATATAGTTACCATAGTGTTCAAACAACTGTTGTGGCGAAGCGTGCCCCATGAGCTTCGAAATTTTCCATAGGTTTTCGCCTTGAGATATTAGCCTTGTAGCAAACGTGTGACGAAGTTGATATGGATAGCGATATCGCACCCCAGCCCTTTCAATAATTTTTGACCATCTGTGCTTTCTAAATGAGTCAGCGTTCCATCGTCTTCCTTGGTCATTAACAAATACGTACTCCTCGTCATGTTTATCCATTTCTAGCTCTAACAAGTCTGCAAGCTCTTGAGAAATCGGTATAGCGCGATGTCCGGCTTCAGTCTTAGTATCTTTTGTCACACCGTGAACAACTGCATCGTAAATAGTAACTTCAAGACTTACGAGGCAAACATCTGTTTTTTTGAGTGCGACCCACTCACTTGGCCTCACTCCCGTCTCGCTCCAAAAAGTGACAATTGCTTTCTCCGTATCTCGGGTCTCCTTTATGATTTTAGTCAATTCGTTCGGAGTAAAAGGAAGAACGTCTTTATGCTTTTTCCTGTTATCGCTTTTTTTTGCAATCTTAATATGATCTTTTAACTTAAAGCCTATAAGTGGGTTTTGCCTGATTACCTTATCTGTAATTGCTGCATCCAATGCAGACCGCAAAACTGATAGCCGATTACCTAACGTTTTTGAAGAAACGGTAGCGTTCTCAACGAAGTTAACAATAGTAATTCGCTCCAGTTCAGCTACAGGTATGCTCCACAATGGCTCAAGACCTTTCAAATCTTTTTTGTAGCCAACGATTGTAGATATGGAAAGTCCTCGCTCCTCTGCTTTATCAATATACCTGTCTAAATAAGTTTTAACCGTAATTGACTTCGTTGCCCCACCAAACAACTTTAGCTTTGTAGATTTAGGGAAAAAATCGGCGTAGAAAAATGTTCCTTTAGCGATTTCATGCTTGATGGTTCCCAATTTATTAGCTGCCGCATTGAGGCCTGCCTGAGTAATACCATAACCAACAGGCTCACGACACTGAATACCCTTGAAGGTAAACGCCAGTTGGATACCCGTTGCACGCTCGTGCTTATCATAACGAATTGACACACCGCGCACCGTTTTCAGTTTTTCAGCATTTTTCTTTAACAACATATATAAATTTTCCTATTTACGAATTAGAACCGCTATTACGCGCCCAGTCACTTATCGCCACAAGATCTACCCAGCGTTCGCGAACATTTGCCGGAGTAAAATAGTGACTCCCCTTTACCCAATAACCGCGCTCAATGCGGCGCTCAACTGCCTTAATGGATTCTCCAGAAATAACGCAATACTGGCTTAATGGAACCGTTGTTAACATGTGTCTCTTCAACCTTTTTATTCTGTCAGCCAGCCTAAAAAAACTTATCGAACTGACTGTTACTTTTAGTTTCCCTATACTCGTACGATGTTATCCGCCATGATAACTCTTAAAAAATGACTATCGTTGTAAGCAGCTGTTGAATCGCTCTCTCTGTGCTGTGGCAATAAGGGAATGCTATAAAAAAACTTAAAAAATCCGATGCAAATTTACGTGCTTTTGTGTATTGGAGAGCTATCTACATGAATATGCTGGAAAAAATAATTAAAACTTTTTTCAGAACTTTATTTTTCGTCATAAAATTGTTTGAATGACTTTTCGGTGTAAATAAGAAAGTCTAATTTTCGACCAAGGAATGCAGTTTATAATGAACAAAGACAGAAGGTTGTTAGCGTAGCAAGGCGTAATAGCACTATTATCTCATTTAACGCTGTCACACCTCGGCTAGTCATTAGCAACAAGCTCTTTAATTAAAATAATGAGACGGTACTTTTGCGATTAATGCATCGCTGAGTGTTCAATAATCACATTAATTTCTTACGCCAGACTTACTTTCAAAGCCAGTCGTCATCGAAACTACAGAGGCCATCGCTGATAAAATCATCACAGTCAATCAACGAAACTGAGTCGGAGAAACATTCCATCTCAAGTGGTGACTCAAAAATATCAATGCTTGCGTCTACCTCAGATAACGAAGCGCTGTCTTCATGAGCGAGTGGGCCATCACCAATCACATATCCACCAATATCAATACTGCTATTTTTCATCAATGGAAGGCCTGAGCCAGGGTTTACATGTGGTGTCTCTACCATCTCGGTAGATGATTCAGAGGTCTCAAGCGAGATGTCGCAGTGATCAAATAGTTTATGGCTTAACAATGTCATATTAATTCCTGAAATCTTGATTTGGTTACTAGAAATTTAATGGGATTTATGGCATTTTCAATTTCATTGACTGCATAGTCAGCAACAATGTAATTGCTTCCTAAGCGACAACAAGTTCATATAAAAATGCTTAGTTTTTTCTGCGATATTTGTGCTATTTCCCCCTTCCCCAAATAAATTCCCTTCTTAAGCTCCCTATTACTTCTGAGGTCAATTCAGAAAGTAAGGAAGGTAAAATATGAAAGGTAGTCGCCGTGCGCTCTACTCAGCGTTGTTTTGGGTGACAGAATGGGGAATGATGGTAGGAGACGTTTTGTTTGCCGTATGGCTCATACAACTTATCACACAGTTTGAAGTCCACAACTCTTATCCATTTGTGGGCTTGAAAGGCTGGGCTTTTATTTTTTTGCTTTAAGCTACAGCGTTAAATTGCGAAGTTTTGCGAAAAAAATTCCTTATTCAGAATGATGATTAGAGCACCCTAGGGTGCTCTAACGTCTTCCTGATACGAGCTACTATTTACATGCACCAGGTAGACGACAGGCGCATGAAGATGGTGCGTGACACGCATGATCATCCCCACAACGCGCAGCTTTGTTACTGTTCGCACCATAAAGCACATCTGTTGGATATTTTCCAAAATGCTTTTCATACAACGCAACAGTTTCGTCAAAGGCAGTTTGCAATGAGCGTTGGTCGTCATCACCGTAGATACCAAAGTATGGGTAATGGTGAATGAAGTAGCCAAATATTGCTTCGCAATCCTTCTGGTACGCCACCGTATCAAGGATATGCTCATGCCAAAACTTGTCTACAAGCTTATTCGGCACTAAGGCAACTTTAGGATAAATCAGCTTCAAGAAAAGAAACTTTTTGTATTCTTCCTCTGCGAAGTCTATCAACTCTTCAGTCCAAGTGGCCTCAGACGATTTAGATAGCTTCCATTTCAACTTATCCAAGTTTAGCGAATTTATTGCCGCGTGCTGCTCACTATACTTGCCGACATCAGCCCCTATTTTTTGTTCGAACGCCATATTTGCAACTTGTGCTATTACAGTATTCATATTATTTGCCTCCCTGTTGAATTTGCTTACTACGATTTCCGTGTTTCTGGTCATACTGCTTGTTAGTTCCAGGTGTTCCTTTGTTAGGGTTTTTCTGGTTTGCAGAATTATCCGTTGGCTTAATTTTTTTCTTTTGAGACATATCTTTGTTTCCTTTTTAAAAGTTGAAAGTACGATACAAACACGTAAGCGATCAATATAGGCCGTCTTCCCCAGATTTAGCTACTCCGTAAAATAGCCTCCGTAGATTTTACTAACGGAGACTTTACTGATGGCAACAAA
>NZ_JAKRFA010000034.1:0-38119 GCF_022348305.1 Alteromonas sp. MmMcT2-2 | reverse complement strand
TACTTCAACGAGAAGCCGGATATACGGACGCAAACCATTTTAGTCAAAACAGCATGTTTACTCTTGCAATAATGGGGGAGACCATATACAGGCCCTAGGCTGAAAGAACCTTTTCAACAAGCTGGTTTTTCTGCTCCTGCGGCAAAAAACTTGCCTTAAAGCTATTTGCTACCAACGTACGAATTGTTTTTTCGTCAATACCCAGCGACTGGTGCAACGCTTCAAAATTGTCATTTAAGAAACCACCAAAATACGTAGGATCATCAGAGTTAACCGTGACCAGAAGCCCAGCATCAAGAAGCTGGACAATATTGTGGTCTTTCATGTCATCAATTACGCAAAGCTTGAGATTGCTCAACGGGCAAACAGTAAGTGGAATTTGTCTTTCTTTCAAGAGGTCCATAAGCGCCTCGTCTTCTTGGCAGCGCACACCGTGATCAATACGATCAACGTCCAATAGCTCGATGGCTTCCCAAATGTAAGATGCCGGTCCTTCTTCTCCAGCATGGGCGACAATTTTAAATCCCAGAGCTTTGGCTTTTTTGAAAACACGTTCGAACTTTGATGGCGGATGACCAAGTTCGGAGCTGTCTAACCCTACCGCCGTGATGTGCTCGTAGTAGGGCTCTGCTGCAGAAAGCGTTTCGAAAGCAGCATCTTCAGGTAAATGGCGAAGAAAAGACATGATTAAATAGCTACTGATACCGTATTCATCTTTTGCTTTTTCCATCGCTTTCAAAAAGCCTGGCATGAAAATATCGAAACCTATGTCACGCTCTGTATGGGTTTGCGGATCAAACATAATTTCTGTGTGGACGATATTGTCCTCATGACACCGCGTTAAGTATTCCCACATTAAAGCAAAGAAATCATCCTCATCGCGAAGCACGCCCGCCCCTGCATAATATAAGTCAAGGAAGCTTTGTAGATCTTCAAAGTTATACGCCGCTTCTATCTCTTCCACGCTAGCATAAGGAAGTGATACACTGTGCTTTTCAGCTAGGCGCCACATAAGTTCAGGCGTTAAGCTACCTTCTATATGCAGATGCAGTTCGGCCTTTGGAATGTTTTTAATTATTGATGACAGCGACATGGCCCCTCACTTATTTGCACCACAACAATGCAATGGCATTTAATTGGTGCGTAATAGTTTATCTTTAATGCTATCTGTAAACGAGTTCTATTGCTCATTTAGGTTTTGTTTGCGGTTTTTTTGACTTCATCTATGTTGATTACTAACCGTTTGGCTGGCTTTGTGCTGCCTGGCTAGTGACCTTGAGTCACGCAATGGCTATTAATTAGTCATTGTACTGAAAAGTAAGTTAGCACAAAACACACCAACAAGTTGACTAATTGGTCAGTTTATTGCTTTCAACGCACAAAACACACAATGAAATACTAACAGAGAACTCTTGATGTCCAACAACGTAATCGAACGGCTATTTAAGCTGCAGGAACACGGAACAACAGTAAGAACAGAGATTATCGCAGGTCTTACTACGTTCGCAGCCATGTCTTATATACTCGTGGTGAACCCAGGTATTCTTGGGTTAAGTGGCATGCCCGTAGAGGGCCTAATTACAGTGACAGCAATAGCGGCGTGTATTGGCACTTTAATGATGGCGCTAATGACTAACTACCCTATTGCGTTGGCACCAGGTATGGGCTTGAACGCCTTTTTCGCGTTTACCATTTGTCTTGGTCGTGAAATTCCATGGGAAGCAGCGCTTGGTATTGTTTTCTGGAACGGCATTCTCTTTTTACTCCTTTCTCTCACCGGAGTTCGAACCAAAATAGCCGAGTCTATACCTCCTTCTCTTAAAATCGGCGTGCAGTGTGGCATAGGTTTGTTCATTGCCTTTATCGGCCTTAAAAATGCGGGGCTGATTGTTGATAATCCCGCAACCTTCGTACAGCTTGGCGACCTTTCTGAGCCAGCAGTAATGTTAGCGCTCATCGGCATTATCTTTACTATCGTTCTTATGGTGAAACGCGTTACAGGCGCTATCTTAATCTCTATCGTAACACTCACCTTAATTGGTGCTTTTATCCCCACTGAAAACGGTACCTTAACTGCAACGCCTTCTGCTGTAGTTGGCATGCCAGAATCTATTTCAAACACCTTTATGGCAATGGACTTTTGGTACCCAATCGATCACCTTGCTGAAACGTGGGACCTCATTTTCGCACTTATGTTTGTGAACATGTTCGATACCATAGGTACCTTAATCGGCGTATCTCGAAAAGCCAATCTACTTACACCCGAAGGCAAGCTACCGAAAATTGGCTCAGCAATGACAGCCGATGCATCAGCGAGTATTGCTGGCGCATTAGTGGGTACATCTCCAGTAACTAGCTATGTGGAGTCCGCTACAGGCGTATCGGCGGGCGGCAGAACCGGGCTTACCGCAGTAGTGGTTTCTGTCTGCTTCTTACTCTCGCTATTTTTAACACCGCTAATGAAAGTTATCCCGCTGATGGCCACTACGCCAGCGCTATTGATGGTAGGTATTTTAATGATGGAATCGATTCGACAGGTTGATTTCGACGACTTAGGTGCGTTAGCCACTGCTTCTGTTGCACTTATCGCCATGCCGCTCACATTCAGCATTAGCGAAGGCATTGCCCTTGGTTTTATTACTTATGTTGGCATTAAGGTAGGTACGGGAAAATTTAAAGAAGTAACACCGCTCACTTATGCACTGGCGATTGTTTTCTTATTACGATACTTATTGGATTTAAAATAATTCAACGGCGCTTATTACGTGCCTGTAAGTTAACGCTTTAGATACAAAAAAGGTGGCTTTCAACGCCACCTTTCTTTTTAAACTAGGCAAGTGAAAAAGATATACGTTTACTTCAATCCATCGTAAGTGAAGGTAACGGCTTTATCACCCATAAATACGATTTTAACGTGCTTACTGTCTTCATTTCCCCATGTACATGCCATGGTACCCATTGTTTTTCCGCAGTTATCAGCTGAACCCAGAATTGCTTCAACTTCGTCCTGGGTCATTCCCATTTCTAACTTGTCATAGTTTTCTTTAGTCAGCTTTGAACATGCTGTCAGCGCTAGCGCCCCAAGGGCAATAATGGCTAGTTTTGTTTTCATGGTTTTGTCCTTTATTAAGTGAAGGCGATAGCGCTCCATTTGTTTCACTTTCGTCTCTTCACTTTACTGTACTTCAAATATAGTAGGCGTACTGTAAACGCTACGTACGCGGCTTGTCACCACCATCTTTAGGATGAAGCTCCAACCAGTGACGGGCAATTTGCTCTCGTGTCGCTAGCCATACTTTATCATGAGACTTAACGTACTCGATAAAGCGCTTAAGTGCGGCGAGTCGAGCAGGCCGTCCTATTATGCGATTATGAAGGCCGATAGATAGCATTTTGGGCGCTTCTTCTCCTTCTTCGTACAATACGTCAAACGCATCTTTTAAGTAGGTGAAAAACTGTTCCCCACTGTTGAAGCCCTGAGGCGTGGCAAAGCGCATATCATTGGTGTCTAATGTGTACGGCACCATTAATAACGGCTTGCTGTAATGGCAGTCGTAGTAAGGTAAGTCGTCAGCATATGAATCGGCGCAATATAAGATATCGTCGCGCTCTGCAATCAACTTCAGCGTATTCGGACTCGTTCTTCCTGTATACCAACCTACAGGTTTACTGCCCGTTAACTGCTCATGAAGAATAATCGCCTCATCAATTTGTTTACGCTCTTGCTCTTCGTCCATGTCTTGATAATGCACCCAGCGCATGGCGTGGCTGGCGATTTCCCAACCTGAATCCATCATGGCTTTTACGGCGTCAGGGTGTCGTTGCATAGCCATAGTGACGCCAAACACAGTAACGGGAATGTCGTATTTATTAAGCAAACGGTGTAAACGCCAAAACCCTGCACGACTGCCGTATTCGTAAATAGACTCCATGCTGAGGTGGCGGTCTTTATACGCTTGTGCGCCGATAATTTCCGATAGGAATATTTCCGACGCCTCGTCACCATGAAGCACGCAATTTTCGCCACCTTCCTCGTAATTTAATACGAACTGAATCGCGATTTTTGCTTCGCCCGGCCACTTTGCGTGAGGTACATGTTGACCATAACCAATCAGATCACGAGGGTAAACAGACTCTGTCATGCTACACCTCGAAGTTTTCTGGCACAGATAACCCACAGCCACCGAGCACGAGTTTTACCACTTGTTTTGTAGCGTCTTCAAAATCTGATTTTGTCATCTTTTTACCGCGTAGACGGGTTATTTGCGCAGAGAAGTCAGCATAGTGCTGGGTACTCGCCCAGATTGTGTAAAGCAAGTATTCACCTTCAACAGGTGGCAGTTTGCCGGCCTTTACCCATGCATCAATAACCGCAAGTCGCCCTTTCATCCAAAGCGCATGCTCTTCATCAAAGTAGCCACTTAAGTTTTGTGCACCATTGATAATTTCCATCGCAAAGATCTTAGAGGCCATTGGATGCGTTCGCGACACTTCCATTTTCTCGGCGATATAATTGGCGAGTACCTCGGCTGGGTCGTCTTCTACAGTGGCTTTATCAAAACGTGAGTTCCACAGCGAGAGGGTTTCTTCTAGTACCGCTACGTAGAGCTCTTGTTTTGTTTTGAAATAATACAAAACGTTAGTCTTAGGAAGTCCTGCTTCATCAGCAATTTTTTGTACTGCTGTGCCTTTGAAGCCAAACTGTGCAAAACATTTTTCAGCGGCTTGGAGTATTTTTCTTCTGTTCATAGCGCCAACGCCAGCGTCAGCACTTTTTACCTTCATCATTATTATTAAAATTCCTTTGCAATCTACTTTGCAAGCGCACGGGCAGTATAAATGCTGCATGCCTTTTCGATAGGTTAGCATTTATTGCCGACGAGTTGCTATGCTCTTATAGATCATACATACCCTATGCAGGGAGTGTTAACCATACTAAAACACGAATTACGCGAATAGTTCAAAACCTTGCACGAATCTTGCCTTATTCTTTATTAACAAATCGACGTAGTGCTTAGCAAAAGAAAAATAGAAAGGTATCACTTCTTTTTTTCCAATCAAATTTGCGCAAAATCATGGCCTTTTAGAACTCGGCCTTTTTTTATAAGCAATAAATTGACCAAATGGTCTACTTTTATTGAAAAAATACAGCTATATTAATGAATACAAGAATGAATATAACAAGAAGGTGTGAGTATGATTCGCTTTCTAATAAATAACGATGTCGTTGAATTAAATGAAGCGCGGGCCGACCTCACCCTTCTACAATTTATTCGCGAACATCGCAAAAAAACAGGCACAAAAGAAGGCTGTGCAGCAGGAGACTGCGGTGCATGTACCGTAGTACTTGTGGAACCAGCCTCCTCAAATAGCGCTGCAGAACTTAATTATCGAACAGTGAATAGCTGCATCACGCTAATGAGTGCAGTTCATGGGAAACAGCTTTTATTTGTTGAGCATTTGAACGATGGTAAACACTTACACCCCGTACAGCAGGCGTTAGTTGATCACCATGGTTCTCAGTGTGGCTTTTGCACACCTGGTTTTATCATGTCGATGTTTGCCTTATATCACAGCAATACAAAACCAAATCGCGACGATGTGCTGCACGCTTTATCAGGCAACTTATGTCGCTGCACAGGCTACCGCCCTATTATCGATGCTACGATGGAGGTGTGCGAACAAACACCTGTTGATCAATTCACTGCACGCCAAGCTGCCACCCTTTCTACATTACTGTCATTATCTGGTGAGAAACCCACTGGTACGGGCAATATCCATACGCCAACGTCTCGCGAAGAACTGAAGACTCTGATTCTAGCGCATCCAGCTGCACAACTAGTCGCTGGCAGCACGGATTTAAGCCTTCAGTTCACGCAACAGCTAAAAGATGTAGAAACGCTTATCAGTGTGACGCATATTGATGCACTAAAACAATGCACCAAAAGCGAGCATTCTCTTATTCTTGGTGCAGCTGTACCGCTAAATGATGCGGCACCTTTATTACTAAATGCATTTCCGCAAGTGGCTGAGCTTGTTACCCGATTTGCCTCGTTGCCTATCCGCAATCAGGCTACCATTGGCGGTAACGTGGCTAACGCTTCCCCTATTGGTGATATGCCACCGTTACTACTCGCGTTGAATGCCATACTGCATTTAGATAACGGCGAGAGCGTTCGTATGATCCCAATTAGCACATTCTTCACAGGCTATCGCGAGACCATGCTGGCGAAAGATGAATGGATAAGTGCAATAGAAATACCATTGAAACAGCCCAATCAAGCATTAGCTGCATATAAGATATCGAAACGATTTGAAGATGATATTTCTGCAGTATGCGCCGTATTTAATGTCACACTCGACAACGGCAAGGTAGAAGCCATTAGCAGTGGCTTTGGTGGTGTAGCAGCAGTTCCGTCAACCTGCAATGCGTTAGAAAACGTTTTGAAAGGTAAGCAGTTCGCTAGCAACGAATGTTTAACGTTGGGCAAACAAGTCTTATTCGATGCATTTTCACCTATCGATGATGTGCGCGCTACAGCCCAATACCGTAAAACTGTTTTAGCTAACCTGTGGCATCGCTTCTGGTTAGAGAACCAAACAGCAAACCAAATTGAAACACGGGTGGTGCAGCATGCGTAAGTTAATTGATGCCCCTAATCCACTGCAACAAAACGACAAGCAAAGTGTCGTTCATGTATCTAAAAAACACGAGAGCACAACACGCCAAGTACAAGGCAGCGCAAACTATGTTGACGATGTTATTGAACCTCAAGGCACTCTTTATGCTGCAGTTGGTGTAAGCCAATGCGCAAAAGGTACGATTAACTCGATAAATCTTGACGCTGTTCGTCAAAGTGAAGGTGTTGTAGATGTCATAACGATTGACGACGTACCTGGCCATAAAGATATTGGCCCCGTGTTCGAAGGCGATCCGTTACTTGCTAATGGCGAAATTAAATTTTTTGGTCAGCCAGTCTTTGCAGTGCTTGCCACTTCGGTAAACCTTGCCCGACAAGCTGCGCTAAAAGGGAAAGTAGAGGTGAGTGAAGCCAAACCTATACTTAGTGCCGAAGCTGCGCACCAGCAGCAAACGTTTGTGCGTCCCCTACATCGGTTCGGCCAACATACTGACCGCGTTGAAAGTACATTTGAAAAAGCGATCCACCAAGCACATGGTACGCTCAGTATTGGTGGACAGGAACATATGTACTTAGAAGGACAAGTGAGCCTTGCGATCCCTGATGAAGAAGATCGCATGAAAATCTATACGTCTAGTCAACATCCCAGTGAGGTACAAAAACTCGTTGCCGAAGTACTCGATGTAAAATTGCACCGTGTAATGGTAGACATGCGACGTATGGGCGGCGGCTTTGGCGGAAAAGAAACGCAAGCCGCGCAATGGGCCTGTATAGCGGCTCTGCTGGCATCGCGCAATCAATGTGCGGTTAAGCTTCGCTTACCACGCTTCACCGATATGCATGTTACTGGCAAACGTCACCCATTCGAAAACGAGTTCGACGTGGCCTTTGACGGGACAGGTAAAGTTGAAGCCACCCGCATGACAATCAACGGTATTTGTGGGCACTCGCCTGATTTATCTGACGCCATTGTCGATAGAGCCATGTTCCATGCGGACAACGGTTATTTCTTAGGTGATAGCGACATTGTTGGTCACAGATTGCAAACCAATATGGTATCGCACACCGCTTATCGAGGCTTTGGCGGACCGCAAGGCATGATTATGGCTGAAGCCATGATTGATAAAATTGCCCGTGCTATTGGCAGCGACCCCCTATCGGTAAGAAAACGTAATTTATACGGCCCCACGACAGGTAGTTTTACCCCCTACGGAATGAAGGTAGAACATAACCTTCTGCCCGATATGATTGCCGAGCTAGAAGAAACCGCTCAGTATTGGCAGCGCCGTGAAGCTATTGCAGCCTTTAACCGCGAAAGCCCGGTGATTAAGAAAGGTTTAGCGCTAACGCCTGTTAAGTTTGGCATTTCATTTACCGCGAAGCATTTAAACCAAGCTGGCGCTTTGGTGCACATTTATACTGATGGTAGTATTCAGGTGAACCATGGTGGTACTGAAATGGGCCAAGGGCTTCACACCAAAATAGGCCAAATTGCAGCCAATGAATTTGGACTAGATTTGGATATGATTGAAGTCACTGCTACACGCACTGACAAAGTACCTAACACTTCACCAACAGCAGCTTCAAGCGGCACTGACTTAAACGGAAAAGCCGTACAAAATGCGTGTATTACGCTAAAAGCCCGTTTGGCCGAGTGCTTTGCCAAAAGCTTAGGTCTAGAGGACCGCGCTGGCGACGTGCTATTCATTAATGAGCACGTGGTATTGGATGAGCACAAAATTACCTTTACCGAGCTTGTGCAGCAAGCGTATTTTGCTCGTGTATCTTTGTCTTCAAGCGGTTTCTACAAAACCCCAAAATTACAGTATAACCGCGACACCGGTGAAGGCCGTCCGTTTTTCTATTTTGCCTATGGCGTCTCAACGAGCGAAGTCTCTGTCGATACACTTACCGGTGAATATACGGTAGATAAAGTTAACGTACTCCACGATGTTGGCAACAGTCTTAACCCTGCCATTGATATTGGCCAAATAGAAGGCGCGTTTATTCAAGGTATGGGTTGGCTTACCACAGAAGACCTTAAATGGAATGAAGCGGGTAAGCTGATAAGTGAAAATATGGCGACCTATAAAATTCCAGCTATTGGCGATACGCCAAAAGAGTTTAATGTGAAGCTGTTTGGTAGAAAGAACGCTGAAGATAGCATTTACCACTCAAAAGCGGTTGGCGAGCCACCATTTATGCTGGCTATTTCAGTGTGGTGCGCCCTTAAAGACGCCATATCTAGCCTATCTGGCTACACAGTTGATCCGCAGCTAGATACACCAGCCACACCAGAACGGGTGTTAAATGCAGTAAGTGCTATGCAGCAGTCGTCCAGTCGAGGCGGTGTTTTATGACACTCACGGCAGCAAAGTCATCTCGCGCACCCCAATCATTTCGTGCAACAAACTGGTATGAGGGAATAGCCGAATGCCAAGCGCGTAATGAAGGCTATGTACTTGTGACTGTGGTTGGCACTGCAGGCTCTACGCCTCGTGAACCCGGTAGTAAAATGGTGGTTACCGCTTCACAAAGCATCGATACCATTGGCGGCGGGCACCTTGAGTTTGATGCCATTGCCCGCGCACGAGAGTACCTTGCAAAGGGCGAAGCATGCACTGAACTTCACAGCTACCCGTTAAGCAGTTCTTTAGGACAGTGCTGCGGCGGCGCAGTAAAGGTGCTATTTGACGTGTGTAACCTTCATCAGCAGCACATCGCCATTTTTGGTGCTGGCCATGTTGCAAAAGCACTGGTGCCTATTTTGGCTCAATTGCCTGTACGCATTTCGTGGATAGACAGTCGCGAGGAACTGTTTCCATCGTCTTTGCCAGCCAACGTGCACAAAGTCGTGGAAGAAGCACCAGAGAGCGAAGCTAGACACCTTGATGAGAACAGTTGGCTGATTATACTCACCCACGATCATCAATTGGACTATCGCATTACAGAGCAGGCGTTAAAGCAACCTTCCCTCCCCTTTGTTGGGTTAATTGGTTCAGACACCAAAGCAAAGCGCTTTATTACCAAGCTGACTCAGCGTGGGTTTGACGACAACGCGCTGGCAAGGCTATTTACGCCAATAGGTAACCGAGATATTCCTGGCAAGCAACCAATTGAAGTTGCCGTTTCTATATCTGCGCAAATTATCGAGCGTCTTCATGTAAAAGAAGTAACGGCGGGCAACAGTAACAAATACAGTGAGAAACCCGCTATAGCGTTTCACAAAGAAAAGGACACCATCAGTGATACTTAAAGAATTAAATACGCTAAGCGCTGAAGAGGCGTCATCTTGGTTTGAGCAATGCTGCGCGGCGAAAACCTGGGTTTATCAAATGGTAAAAGCACGCCCCTACAGCGACAAGAATGCTCTTGTTAATCAAGCGAAGAGCGCGTGGGCCAAATGCAGTGATGACGACTACCTTGAAGCTTTTACGGCACACCCCATGATTGGCGACGTTGATTCGTTGCGCAAAAAGTTTGCAAATACCAAAGCCATTGCTGCGGGCGAGCAGTCGGGTACAGCCAGCGCGTCCGAGGCCGTTTTACGCCAGTTAAAAGAAGCCAATCACGCCTATTTAGACAAGCACGGGTTTATCTTTATTATTTGTGCCACCGGTCTTTCTGCGCAGACTATGTTAGAAGCATTACAAGCTAGGCTACCTAATACCACACAGCAAGAGATTACCAATGCTGCTGCAGAGCAAATAAAGATAACCCTATTGCGTATTAACAAAGCGCTGGATTAACCCCCGAATTTTCAAAAATATGGTCAATACGCATTGAATAGTTTTTAAGGAAAACAGTATGAATACGCTTTCTAGCCACGTACTCGACACTACATTAGGTAAGCCAGCACAAGGCATTGCCCTTACACTTACACTACCTGACGGTAGCACCCTTTCGGGTGAAACGGATAATGACGGGCGTTTTAACAACTGGGGCGTTGAAGACGGTTTTGCCGCAGGCGTTTATACCCTGCGCTTTCACTGCAAGCCTTACCTTGTAGAAACGCATGGCAAAAGTTTCTACCCACACATTGATATTACATTTGAACTTGATGAGAATGGCGGTCATTATCATGTGCCACTTCTAATCTCTCCATTCGGTTTCAGCAGCTACAGGGGCAGCTAACAAACATGCAGCTTTTTCGTGCAAGCATTGCGCACTTTCCTAACCAAACTACACAGTTCGATAATGACATCGCTATATTCAAAGACGGTGGTTTGTTAGTAGACAATAAAGAAATAAAAGACATTGGCACATTTGAAGAGATAGCAAAGCGCTACCCGGCTGCCACTGTGACAGATTTTTCAGGCAAGTGGATTTTGCCAGGTTTAATAGACAGCCACCTGCATTATCCGCAAACACAGAGCATAGCTCATTATGGCGAGCAGCTGTTGAGCTGGCTTGAAAACTATACGTTTCCCACAGAAATGCAGTTTGCTGACAGTGAACACGCTAAAACCATTGCTAATGTATTTTTACGCCAATTGCTAAAGAACGGTACTACCACAGGTTTTGTTTTTACTACGGTTCATAAAAGCAGTAGCCACGCATTATTTAGTGCAGCAAGCGAAATTGATATGGCAATTGTGGCCGGTAAAGTATGTATGGACAGGAATTGCCCTAGTGCGCTTAATGACTGCGCCGACACAGCACAAGCTGACAGTGCAGAATTAATCGAAGCTTGGCATAACAAGGGCCGCAACCGCTATGCGCTAACGCCCCGTTTTGCGCCAACCAGTACTGAAGCTCAGCTTGCTGCATTAGGGGAACTTGCCAAGCAGTATCCCGACGTTTTCATTCAAACACACTTGTCTGAGAACTTAGACGAGATTGCATGGGTGAAGAGCTTATTCCCTAAAGCGGACGGCTATTTAGATGTATATGACACCTACAGCCTTGTGCGTGAACGTGCGGTGTTTGGCCATGGCATTCACCTTACGCCTAACGAATGGGCACGCTTAGGCGAAAGCGGCGCTACGGTGGCCTTCTGTCCGACATCTAACCTGTTTTTAGGAAGTGGCCTTTTTGATATGACCGCAGCGCGTGCTAACAAGGTCCATGTGGCCATGGCCACCGATGTGGGTGCAGGCACTACGTTTAACATGTTTAAAACCTACGGCGATGCATACAAGGTTAGTCAATTGCGCAGCGAGCCCATCAGCCCGTTAGAAGGCTTTTATCTTATGACCCAAGGCGCGGCCGTAGCTCATGCGCTTGATCATGAAATAGGCAACTTAAACCCAGGCACCACCGCTGACTTTATCGTTGTTGAGCCTAGGTTTGACGAATTGACACAATTGAGAATAAAAGAAGACGCGGACTTTGACGATGTGTTTTTTGCCTTGAGTATTTTAGGTGATGACCGCGCTATCGACCAAACGTGGATAAGCGGCACCTGCCGCTATAAAAAAGAACATCATTAATAACAGGCTGCTGTAGGGCCTTTGGGCCCTGAATAAGGAGAACAATAATGCCGTGGCTAGATTGGTTAAGTTTATTTGTACGTTGGTTCCACGTTGTAGCGGGTGTAGCGTGGATTGGCGCGTCGTTTTACTTCATTTGGTTGGATAACAATCTACGCACGCCACCTAAATGGAAACAGGACAAAGGTATCAAAGGCGACTTATGGGCTATTCACGGTGGCGGTTTTTATGAGGTTGCCAAATACGCCTATGGCCCAGAGAAAATGCCAGAAACACTGCACTGGTTTAAGTGGGAAGCCTATACTACGTGGTTGTCGGGCTTCGCACTACTCATAATTATTTATTACTTTGGTGCTAGCGCTTATCTTATAGACCCTTCGGTAAACGCCATGTCACCGACCACGGCAATATCTTTAGGTTTAGGGTTAATCTTTGGCGGACTAGCCTTATACGAATTTGCTTGTCGTAGCCCATTGGCAAAATATCCACTCGCCTTCGGTATTGGATTAGTCGCGCTTGTTTGTATTGTTAGCTACCTGTCTACCCAGTGGTTTAGCGGTCGCGGTGCCTATATTCACGTTGGTGCGCTTATTGGCACTATCATGGCAGGGAATGTCTTTTTCAACATCATGCCGAACCAGCGCAAAATGGTAGCAGCTGTAGCCGATAAGAAAGATATTGATCCTAATTGGGGGGCGAGCGCTAAATTGCGTTCGGTACACAATAACTACTTTACGCTGCCACTGCTGTTTATCATGATTTCAAATCATTATCCCATGACGTATCAACACCCGCAAAATTGGCTGGTACTCATTGCGATAATGGCCGCTGCCGCTTGGATACGTCATTTCTTTAACTTGCGTCACGTGGGCACCACTAAACCTGGTATTTTAGTGTCTGGCGCAGTCGCCATGCTAGCAATCGCCCTATGGGTGTCATGGCCACAGTCGCCATCACATACATCGAATGAAGGACATGAAGATGTGAGCCTTGTCGATGAAGTAGGTAAAAAAGTAACAGCTAACAATGCAGTCGCTCAAGCGAGTTCTGAAGTAAGCAATGAGCGCGTAGTACGCTTAATTACAACCCATTGTGTGGGCTGCCACTCGCGCACGCCAACCGACGATATCTTTAAAGTCGCGCCTTTAGGCGTAGTATTAGATACATGGGAAGATATTGAAAGGTTTGCGCCACAAGTGGTTCGAAGAACCTCTGTGACCAAAGACATGCCATTTTTAAATAAGACAAAAATGACAGACGAAGAGCGTCAGGAAATAGCGCGCTGGTTCGCTCAAAGGGAAAGATAAAATGGCGAAAGCGGTGTAGATATCGAGTCTCAGGAATAGCTGTCTACATCGCTTTATCAATCGCGGTTAAAACTTGCTGATAACGCTTTTTTCCGTACATTACCTCGTCGGCCTTATCTAGCCACTCCTGCACAGTTTCAATGCCTTCGCTCCACTCAACCCAGCCAGCACTGAAGCCAATTGGTACTACCTTATTGCCATCTACATTAACTTCAAAGTCGCTTTGGGCAACCCGATTGAAAAAAACTTCGGTCTCTTTTTCATTGGTTCCATACAGCAAGATCACAAATTCATCGCCACCAATACGACCGAATCTATCACTATCACGCAGCAAACCACTCATTCTTTCAGAGAACTCAACAAGCGCCTTGTCTCCTACATTGTGACCGTATTTATCGTTAATTTCTTTGAATTTGTTTAAGTCTATATAAACGAGCGTTGACGTTTGTTGGCCACGACCCATACGAGAAATTTCGTCGCTTAACTGGCTAAATATCTCTCTCCTATTTGCAAGTCCAGTGAGCGAGTCGGTTTTCGACAGGTGCTCTAATTTAGTGACGGCGCTCAACAAAGCTTGCTGCTGCGTTTTCTCTCTTGTTATATCGTCGGCTGTGCCTAAAATAAGCGACTGCATTTCACGGTCGTCAAATATCAAGCTTCCGCGATCGTGAAGGTACTTCACTTCGCCTTTCGAGTCGTTTATACGATATTGAATATCCCAATTCTGCAAAGGGCGTTGACTGAACAGTTTTAACACCCGTGCTTTATCATCTTCATGTACATGATCAATAAAGCTCATAGGGTTACAGTAAAGTTCGTACTCGCTGCGACCGAATATGTTTGAATAGCCATCGTTAACGTATTGCAGTTTAGACAAGTCTGGCGTCGCCACCCATATAAACGTTCTATCAGAAAATGCGCTAACAATTTTGCTAAACAAGGCATCAACTTGAAAGAGCTCAGACTGGATGCGCTTTTTCTCGTCGATATCTTCCACAATAGAAATAAAATAGTCTGGGTTGCCGCGCTGATCTCTTACTAAAGACACTGTTAACTTCGCCCAAACTTGCTCCCCATCGCGCCTTACATATCGCTTTTCAATCGCATAGTCATCGATATCACCTGCCATCAGGCGCTCTAAGTAACTTAGATCTTCATCAAGATAATCTGGCGCAGTTAATTCTTGAAAGGTTAACGTCGTTAGTTCTTCATCAGAATATCCTAAAAAATCACACAGTCGCTTATTTACACGTATAAAGCTTCCATCCACGCTTATGTGAGCGAGCCCAACAGGACAAAAGTGAAAAGTTTTTTCAAACATAGGGCATCGCCCCGTTCGGTAATAGCATTCCGTCGCCTCAAGAGTTGGCACTCAAAGGATAATGAGCACCCTTTTATACTTTAGTATAAATCATTATAGATTAACTTTTTTCATTCGCTAAAAAATGCATCTAAGAAAAAGGCTTAGATAGCGTCTAACTGCGACATAGCGGTAAAAGGCATTTGATGGTGGAGATTGCTTTTCACCTGAAAAAAGTTGCTAGTCAGCTTTAAACGCTAACCATTACTCCGTTAGTTGCCTATGTTAGCGTTTTTTCTCAATAGGACAGTAAAATGATCGAGTTTTCAGTCGTAATCTATTCTCAACCAAACCAACAAGATGCACTTTTAGACGCATTGTTACCCTTGGTTAAATCAAGCCGAGAAGAAGTCGGCGCAGTGATGTATGACCTACATGCAAGTGAAGAGGGTGTGTTTGTTATTACGGAGAAATGGCAATCTCAGGATGCCCTTGATGCTCATGAAGCTACTGAACACTTTGTTGGTTTCCAAGAAAAAGCCGGAGAGCTTGTTGAAAAAGTACTTCGATTACCGCTAGTGTCGGTCTAGCGCTTTATAAAGCAAATGTGGTGAGATAAATGCTCACCGCTAGCGGTATTTAATCATTCGTGTGGTTTTCAGACCAGACTCTTAGCTGTTCAAGAATATCTAGCGCTGAGCGCCCAAACTCGGTGAGACTATAAGCAACCGCAATTGGGCGAGAGTCAATAACGTTGCGGTTCACCATACCGTTGTTTTCCAGCTCTTTAAGGCGCTGATCAACCATCTTCCGGCTGGCGCCGCCAAGCATTCTACACAGGTCGTTAAATCTAACAGGCTCATCTTTGAGATGATAAATAATAGAACCCGTCCACTTTCCACCAATTAGGCGCATTCCACGCTCTATAGCACAAGGCTCTGTACAAGTATCTAGAACGGTTTTTCTACCCTTAGCGTCTGTTTTTATTTCACTTCTCATCTATTTTCCTAAAAAAGCCACCTAGTTACTAAAAGTATACTAATTGTTTGTTTGAACAAGGTAACTAAAATAGACCACATAAGCAAGTTTGGCCTCTAGTATACCTTTAGTTAATTAGTCTAACTCCAATTCGAAAGGTTCACGGCTATCTCTGAGAATTAGGTAGAGCACTAGGCGCCAATCAAGCAACTAATGCATACCATTAGAAATGGTAGTGAGCGCTCAATACAAACGATTCTGAACCAGGGTTCGTGTCCCCTAGCCCGCCGTTAGAAATGTGGCCAATTTCAGCTTCTAGCGAAAATGATTCAGAAAAATTGTAGAGTCCGGAAAGTGATGAATAGAATTCAATGGTGTCGCCTAAATTTTCAGATTCATCAACAATGCCCGCGTGAAAGGCAACGCGTACTGAAAAGTCATTGTATTTGTAGACATCTTTTGCCAAACCCGCTGCGAAGTAATGTTGGCCTTGGTCCGCATTAACCAGAAGTACGGTAGGTCGTAAACCGTAAAACGAGTCCAGCGGTTTATGAATGTAGGCGACGTGCAATGCGTAACGGTCTGCGTCATCAAACAAGTTCCATACCGCAGCCCCAGCTTTAAGCTCACTTCCTTGCGGCAGGGCTTGAGTAGAAAGAGAAACAAGGGGAGAAAGTAAAGATAATGCAAGTGCGAGTGTTTTTACTGGTGTTTTCATGTTTATACTGTCCTAGGGCCTGCTGACCTTTGCTGTACAATTTTGCAGCGGTCTGTGTGCCATCTAGACAAGACGAATGTTTGACGGTCTAGTGGTTCTAAATCGAAAACAATCAACGCAGTATAGGTGGCACACAGGCGCTGCCCAAAGGGGTCGTCATGGAAGCCTTTTACTCTTTGTTACAGTCCTTTAACTTAGCCCACTAGGCTTGCAGGACTGTTTCGCGATTAAAAGGCTTCTATCTAGACCAAAATTTGTACATCAAAGGTCAACAGGCCCTAATCAAAAGTTAAAAATAGTGTTCCGTCGACGCTTCTGTTCGAAGCTGTTTTTATACGTGAGTACATAATGGTAATCAGGTTACTTTTTTCAACCTAATAAATATTAGTAACCTTATAACTTTGAGGAAAAACACATTCTTATTTGCTCTAAACGTACAGATTGAATTAATGAATAACCTAGGGTCTTTTGACCTTTGCCGTGTTTTGCACATCAACAATCAACGGCTCCTTATCGCTCAACGAGAGCTGGCTGTAGCACTGAGTAGAAATGTATGACTGACGAGAACATCATTGAAAGCAATGTAGAGAGCGCTAAGAAAAGTAAGAAAGTACTGGTTCTCTTTGCCCACCCCGCGCAAACCCGTTCAGAAGTAAATGTGCCGCTTTTTCACGAAGCAAAAATGAATAAACACGTTACTGCTGTTGACTTGTATGCAGAGTATCCAGATTTCAATATTGATATTGAACGGGAGCAGCAGCGTTTAATCGATCACGATGTCGTTGTTTTTCTGTTTCCACTTTACTGGTATTCCACACCTTCAATCTTAAAAGAATGGCAAGATTTAGTGTTGGAATATGGTTTTGCCTATGGGCATGAAGGCACTGCACTTAAAGATAAATTATTTCTTTGCGCATTAAGTGCAGGCGGTAAGGAAGAAGCCTATCAAACTGATGGCTTTAATCATTACACCATCAGGCAACTGCTCCAGCCTTTAGAGCAAATGGCTCAGATCACGCACATGACCTACATTGCTCCTTTTGCGATCTTTGGCTCTCGTACTGCGCGAGAAGAGCATCGCGTTGCTGAACATAGAGGCAAGTGGACAACCTTGCTAAACAAATTGACCACTAACACCCTGAATCTAGAAAAAGCAAAGCACATCGAGAATCTCGCAGACCTTTGTACATCGCAAGGAGAGTAACGTGACTGGCTATTTCTTATATGCATTTATCTATCTGGTCGCCGCCGTAATTGCAGTGCCCATTGCGAAGCGTCTTGGATTAGGGTCTGTACTAGGCTATTTAATAGCAGGGCTAGTGATTGGCCCGATATTTGGCCTTGTTGGTGACGAAACTGTTGCCATTCAACATTTTGCTGAATTCGGTGTAGTCATGATGCTGTTTTTGGTTGGGCTAGAACTAGAGCCTCGCTCGCTGTGGGCGATGAAGTCAAAACTAATGGGATTGGGCGGCCTTCAGTTAGCGTTAACCACCGCCCTTATCACAGGCGTAGCCATATTGCTTGCTCAGCCTTTTAGCATTGCCCTTACAATAGGCCTTATATTCGCCCTTTCTTCAACCGCCATTGTTTTACAAACGTTGCAAGAAAAAGGGCTGCAAAAAACGGAAGGAGGCAAAAGCGCTTTTTCTGTACTGCTGTTTCAGGATATCGCGGTTATTCCCATGCTTGCGCTTATCCCCCTCCTTGCCATACCAGAACTGGTCGAAGCAGGAAATGCACATGGCGGCGATACAGGGTCACACGATAGCTTTAATTTAGTTGAAGGGCTTGCCCCTTGGGCTTCAGGTCTCGTGATCATTAGCTCAATTGCCTTTTTAACCATCGGAGGACACTACTTAAGTCGCCCCTTATTTAAGTTTGTTGCTGCGTCGGGTTTACGGGAAATTTTTACCGCCACTGCGCTCATGCTCATTATAGGAATTGCAGCACTAATGGGACTTGTAGGTCTCTCTCCCGCCCTTGGTGCATTCTTGGCTGGTGTAGTTTTGGCAAACAGTGAATTCAGACATGAACTTGAAGCTAATATCGAGCCGTTTAAAGGCTTATTGTTAGGCCTCTTTTTTATTACGGTAGGCGCTGGCATTAACTTCTCTGTAATTAGTGAGAGCCCAATGCTAATAGCAGGGCTAACCGTAGCTGTTATGCTTGTGA
The DNA here is from genome assembly GCF_022348305.1 of Alteromonas sp. MmMcT2-2. Taxonomy (NCBI): domain Bacteria; kingdom Pseudomonadati; phylum Pseudomonadota; class Gammaproteobacteria; order Alteromonadales; family Alteromonadaceae; genus Alteromonas; species Alteromonas sp. MmMcT2-2. The sequence continues at coordinate 19,568 of NZ_JAKRFA010000034.1, read as the reverse complement.
AAGCCATTGTGCTGTTTATCATCGCCTTAATTTTTAAAATAAAAGGCACTAACAAATGGCTGTTCACACTAAGCCTTGCTCAGGCGGGTGAATTTGGCTTTGTGCTATTAAGTTTTGCCTCGCAAAACTATGTGCTTCCTAGCGACATTATTTCTGTTCTCTCGCTTGTTGTTGCCATTTCAATGTTCCTAACGCCAGGACTTTTTATTCTTTTCGACAAGGCCATCATTCCTCGCTACAAAAACGCGAAATCACAGCGAGCTGAAGATGAGATTGACGAGAAAGGCACAGTAGTTATTGCTGGAATTGGGCGCTTTGGACAAATCATTAACCGTCTTTTAGTAGCCAACGGTGTTAATACCGATGTGCTTGATATTCGCTCTGAGCAAATAGACCTTATCAGACGGATTGGCACCAAAGCCTATTTTGGCGATGCATCCAAACCAGACATTTTGCATACTGCTGGCGCCCATGAAGCATCGTTACTAGTTATTGCTATAGACGATAAAGAAACCGCTGCCGAAATGGTGAAATACGCCAAGCACGCCTTTCCTAATATTAAAGTGCTTGCGCGTGCCTTTGACCGCGGCCATGGGTATCGCTTGCGTCAGTTGGGCGCAGATTTTGTGGTATCTGAAACGTACCACAGCGCTCTTGAGATGGGCGCAGAGGCACTTCGCTCACTCAATATTCACCCTTTCCAAGTTGAGCGACAAAAAATGGCGTATAAAAATATTGAGGCTCAGCAAAACGATGTGCTGTATCACGCGTGGGCAGTTGAGGCCAGAGGAGAACGAGTAGACAATAATTATCTAAAACTCTTTATTGAACTTGAGTCGCTAATCGAAAATGCGCTAAAAGCAGATTTACACGACAAGCATTCGAAAATGCGTGGCTGGACGCCACCACCGAAAGGCTATGCTGAAATACTCGCGCCCGATGAGAAACCTGATAAGGGTGAATTGTGAGCTAGCCAACGGCATTTCGAGAGGGTAATTGTCTTATAGTGACCGGACACCCACGAATGTTCATGGGCGATAGCGTACTATCGCCTTGTAAAAATAAACAAAAAGATGATCGAAAAGAGAAAAAAGCACTATAACCTGTATGTATATCAAACTTGTCGTATATTGGCTTTTTATCTTTCACGTTCAGAAGTTGACACGCGCCTTGTACAAGATAACCCATTGCCTTAGTGGGAATAAAAAGTGGTCTATTTAAATGGAGAGTTACCATGTTGTCTGAAAAAAGTCTCATTCACAGCTTAGCCCTGCGCACTGTGATGGTATTTACTGCACTCGCTGGGTTAAGTGCATGTGAAGAAGCCCCCACGCCTCCCAAAGCAGTCTCATCAACACCGGTAACGCTTTACAAAGTGCAGCACTCAGACGAAACCATCGCTAAATTCCCGGGGCAAGTGGAAGCGGCTGAGTATTCAAACCTTTCGTTTCGCATTGGCGGCAAACTCCAAGAACTCAAAGTAAAAGCGGGTGAAGAAGTTAAAGAGAACCAGCTTATCGCTAGACTTGATGATAGAGACGCGAAAGCACAGTTAGCCACTGCCCAGTCTCAGTTTGACGTGTCATCGGCTATGTTTGAACGCATGGAGGCTTCCGTTGAAAAAGGCGCGGTAAGCCGCTCTACGTTTGATGAAGCGAAAGCCAATTTTTTAGCCGCTAAAGCCAGTCTGACCAACGCCCAGGATCAACTAAGCTATACGGAGCTTCGCGCACCGTTTGCGGGGCTTATTGCGTCTGTTCCTGTTGAAAATTACCAAGTCATTGTGCCTCAGCAGACCATTGCCGAGCTTCATATGCCGGGCGCTATCGACGTTACGTTTCAATTGCCAGAGCAAAAAATGCGCATGATTGATCGCTCACGAGCCCGTGAAAACCGTACATCTGAAATGGCATGGGTCAGCTTTTCAGGTATGCCAGACAAGCGTTACGCGGCCATGTATAAGGATCACGAAAGCACCACGCGACAAGGCGAACTTAGCTATGAGGTAACAATTACTCTGCCAGAACCAGACGACATCAATGTTCTAGCGGGCATGAGCGCCACCGTATTACTTGATATGTCGAAACTCATTGAGTCTAACGCGAAGCTTTGGCTAGTACCTTTTGGTGCGGTGGTTACTGACAATGCAGATCCAGACAAAGCAATTGTATGGCGTTTTAAGCCAAGTGATAGCGACGCGACGAAGGGCACTGTAGAAGCAGTAGAAGTGATGATTACGCGCGGTATTTCCAACGGTCTGTTAGTTGAAGGCCCGCTAAACGACGATGATAAAATCGTTGCTGCTGGAGCTCATCTTGTAAAAGAAGGCCAAGCTGTTACGGAGTGGACGAAAGAAGGGGGCCTATAAGCCATGGTCGAGTATTTTTTTCGTCAAAAAGTAATTAGCTTGATGGTCGCCATCATCTTGGGTGTTGGCGGCATTGTGACTTTTCTTGGCTTAGGTCAGCTAGAGTTTCCCGAATTCACCATTAGAAATGCTCTGGTTATTACTCAATACCCAGGGGCAACGCCTGAGCAAGTTGAGGAAGAAGTTACGCTGCAGCTTGAAAAGGCGATTCAGCGTATACCCAACGTAAAACGAATCAGCTCAGTAAACATGGTTGGGCTATCGCAAATTACTGTTGAGCTTAAAAGTAGTGTCCAGGCCAAGGACCTAGAGCAATACTGGGACAACTTGCGTCGTAAAGTGGGCGATGCACAAGCATCACTGCCACCTGGTACCAGCACCTCGATTGTAAATGATGACTTTGGTGACGTATTTGGCCTGCTGCTTACTCTTAAAAGCGAAGACTACTCCCTTAAGCAAATGGAAGACTTTGCAGATTTAATGCAGCGAGAGATCCAGCTTGTTGACGGTGTAAAAAAGGTGTCGATTGCCGGTACCGTTAATGAACAAATTATTGTGTCGTTAGATCACGATAAAATGAAAACCCTAAATGTTTCTGCAGAATCCATTGCAGGCCTTTTAACCGCGCAGAATGTAGTGGGCAACGCGGGTTCGATCAAGGTTCAAGGCAAACGCCTGTCCATACAGCCCACTGGCGAATTTGATAACCTAGAGGCGTTAGGTCAGGTGGTAATTGGCTCACCTGCAAGCGGCCTTATTCGCTTAACAGATATCGCAACTATTGAGCGCAAGCTTAACGATACCCCTTCAATCCTTTATCACAGTTCTGGCACGCCGGCCCTGTCAATTGGTGTATCGTTCGCGTCGGCGGTAAATGTAGTTGATGTAGGTAAACGACTTGATAGCAAAATTGCCGAGCTAGAGCAGCGTATGCCCCTGGGTATGACGCTAAATACCGTTTACAACCAGCCCACAGTGGTCGACGATTCTGTAACTGGCTTTCTTATCAACCTTGTTGAAGCCGTGGCCATCGTTATTTTCGTGCTGCTACTTTTCATGGGCTGGCGCAGTGGCGTTCTGATGGGGCTCATTCTTGTGCTTACCATTCTTGGCACTTTTATATTGATGTCGGTAAAAGGCATTGAGTTGCAAAAAATCTCCTTGGGTGCGCTTATTATTGCTCTTGGCATGTTGGTCGACAACGCCATCGTGGTAACCGAAGGCATGTTGATTGGTGTGAGAAAAGGACAAACCAAGCTTCAGGCGGCAAAAGACGTGGTATCGCAAAATGGGTTGCCGCTGCTTGGCGCGACTGTGATTGCCATTACCGCTTTTGCGCCAATTGGTCTATCGCCAGATGCCACAGGTGAATTCGTCGGCTCCCTCTTCTGGGTACTTTGCTTTTCGCTTTTCTTAAGTTGGATCACCGCACTTACCATTACCCCCTTCTTTTTCGACTTACTGTTTAAAACTGAAAAAGAGCGCGGTGCTAATGACGAAGATGACGACCCATATAAGGGCATTATTTTTACGGTATACAAGCGTGTGCTTACTGCTGCTATCAATCATCGTTACGTGACAATTGTACTGGTACTTGTTGCATTAGTAGGCAGCATGGCGTCAGGTAAATTCGTAAAAAATGCATTTTTCCCAGATTCATCCACACCGCTGTTTTTCGTCGATTTGTGGTTGCCTGAAGGTAGCGACATCTTAACCACCGAGCAGTCTATTCGTCGCTTAGAAGACAACGTGTTAGGCATGGAGAATATTGCCAACGTAACAAGCGTTATTGGCGGTGGAGCACAGCGCCTTACCCTCACCTATGCGCCAGAAGACAGATACGCCAGTTATGGTCAGCTTATCGTTGAAACTGATACGGTTGAGTCTCGTGATGCTCGTATGCGAGAAATTATCGAGCTGGTGCGAGAAGACTTCCCTAATGTGCAATACAAGGTAAAAGCACTTCAAGTAGGCCCTTCTGCAAAAGCGGCAATTGAAGCGAGAATCTACGGACCAGAGCCTGAAGTTTTGCGTGAGATAAGCAGCGACATTGAAGCGATATTTCAAGCAGAGAAAACCATGGACAGCGTTCGCTTGTCGTGGAGCAACAAAGTCCCATTTGTTGAACCTGTGTTTCTGGAAGAACAAGCCAGGCGTATCGGCGTAACGCGAGATGCCGTTCACACCGCATTTTTACTGAACAATGAAGGTGAGACTGTGGGCCTTTACCGCGAAGGTAGCGATTTAATACCTATTGTCATGCGCAACGATCCAAACCAGCGCTATGACATAGATAACCTCGCCTCACTCAACGTATGGAGCCAAGAGCAAGGTAAATATATAAGCATGGCTGATGTTATCAGCAATGTGGATGTATCGCTTGATAACCCTATCATCAAACGCCGCAACCGGGTGCGGATGCTGGCGGTTTATGCAGAGCCCATGCCTTTATCCGGTGAGACGGCTGCGAGCGTGCAAGCTAAAGTTCGCCCTCTTGTAGAAGAGCTTCAACTGCCTGATGGCTACCATATTGAATGGGGCGGCGAATACGAGACCTCAACAGACGCGCAAAGCGCCCTATTTGCAAGTATGCCTATTGGTATATTAGGTATGTTCATTATCACCGTTTTGCTGTTTGGCAAGCTTCGTCAGGCGTTAGCGATATGGGGCGTAATTCCACTCACCACTATCGGCATTATTGGCGGGTTGGTGCTAGTTGGTGCATCCTTTACGTTCATGGCGCTGCTCGGCAGCTTAAGCCTTATTGGTATGGTGCTTAAAAACGGAATCGTATTAATGGAAGAAATAAACGTACAGGCAAAGGGTAACAGTGGCGCATTCGATGCCGTAGTAGCCGCGTCAGTATCTCGTGTACGTCCCGTTTCAATGGCAGCCATCACCACCATACTGGGTATGATCCCGCTGTTTTCTGATGCGTTCTTCGCGTCAATGGCAGTTGTTATTGTATTTGGTCTGACCGTTGCCACCGTACTTACACTGCTCATATTGCCTGTGCTGCACTGTACGTTCCACGGTATAAAGTCAGAATAAAAAGTACGCACTACAAATTCAATTAGTTGTGCGCTAGTTCGTGTAGGTAGCGCAAAAACGGTGCGGACCTAATATTGTTAACAGCCAGCATGAGGAGAGTCTACTCATGCTGGCTGCATACTATCGCTTAGCTGCAATCTATCCTTCTCAACAACAACTACACCCAACAGTTTACTTTTAACAAATTTAGTCTATTATGTGTAAACTACACTGTGCAGTATACTTTTTATTTAAGGTGAGAGCATGCCCGTTTTTAATCGCACACGCTTTCTTGTTGGAGTTTTATTTATGACATCTTTCTGTGGTTCTTCAAACACCCTTGCTGCAAGCGCGTCGCAACCTGAAAAATTCACTAATACTCATATTGAATATAAAACGACGTGGCGAGACATGTGGAAAGTCACCAAAGCGTATTTTCGTGACAATAGAGATGCTGCAACGCCAACGTTTGACATACCCGTGTCGGCACTTACACCACAGATGCTTGACGCAGTTGCGGAAGACAGCGTGATAAAGCTGGGGCACTCTACTACCCTATTGAAACTTGCCAAACGTTATATCTTGATCGATCCGGTCTTTAGTGAACGTGCTTCTCCCGTCCAATGGATGGGACCCAAGCGTTTCCACCAAGCGCCAATTTCACTGGAAGATTTGCCTAAATTAGATGCCGTTATCATAAGTCACGATCATTACGACCATTTAGATAAGGGCAGTATTGAAATACTAAAAAACAAAGTCGACGTGTTTATTACACCGCTAAAAGTAGGCAATCATTTACGTGACTGGGGTGTGGATGCAAATAAAGTTGTTGAGCTAAATTGGTGGCAAAGTACAAAAGTGAGCGACGTTGAAATAGTGGCCACACCGTCTCAGCATTTCTCAGGGCGAGGTTTATTTGATAGAGACGAAACTCTTTGGGCAAGTTGGGTTATCAAATCTGCAAATACCAACATCTTTTACAGCGGTGACTCGGGCTATTTTGACGGATTTAAAGCCATTGGTGAAAAGTACGGTCCGTTTGATTTATCGATGATTGAAACCGGTGCGTACAACGAGCTATGGTCTGACATTCACATGCTGCCTGAAGAGAGCTTGCAAGCCCATATTGATATTCAAGCTAGTGTCATGATGCCCGTGCACAACAGTACCTTTGATTTAGCACTACATAATTGGAATGAGCCTTTAATAAAAATCACAGACCTTGCTGGTGCTAAGGGTGTTCCCACCAGTATTCCTATCTTTGGCGAAGTTGTTCCAGTTAAGGGTGCAGGCGAAGCTCCGAACAAAACGTGGTGGTTAGACGAAAGGTGAGTAGCTAATAAACAGCGCTTGCTTCATTATTCTGGGCTTTTAATTGCTCGCTTAACTCTATGTTTTGGAGTACATTTATTATTCGCCGCTTAGGCACTATTGGCGGGTATAACAAAAGCCTCAATCAAAGTGATAGCACTTGATTTGGTTGAGGCGAATAATAAATTTCTCAGTTAAAGGAGCTAACTGCTAGCAATGAAGCTGTCTAGTCAAATTAATTTGGGCGTTTTTGCCCTTATGCTTCTAGCATTTACGGTGTTGTCGAGTATTGAGCTAAGCGAAATAAAATCTCGCACTTCAGTGTCAATCGAGCAAGAAGCTGAAGAAGCACGGCTGCGTTACGAAACAACCGTCTTACAAACCTCTGCCCTGTCGTCTCAGTCGAAGCAATCAATGATTGATGCCATGCTTCGTCAAATGGTATTGCAGCCGTTTTTATCTGCAGTAAAAGTCATTGATGTCGAAGGAAATGTGTTTGCGAAGTACGAGCGCTCGCCTAACATTATTGTTCCTAATTGGTACTTACAGCTGGACTCCGCGCCTGCCGTTAACAAGAAAATTCCTTTTTCAAATAATGATGGTTATTTGTTAGTTACGTCTGACACGTCTTATATCTACACTGAAATCACCGCTATTCTCATCAAAAATGCTGTTATCTTTTGTGGGCTATTTTTCGCCCTCGCGCTATATATCGTCACGGTAACCAAATTTGCTAGGCGCCCCATTGCAAACACCATTAAGAAGCTTAATGAGATAAATAGCCACGACTTCACCCCCTCGCAGGTAAATGCGTTTACAACAGATTACCGCCAACTTACCAGCACAGTGAACACGCTAACCACGTCGTTAGCATCAAAATTTAATGACATTGCTCAGCAATCTGAGCGATTCAAAACAGAAGCCAATAAAGATACATTGACGAAGTTGTCGAACCGCAGTGCATTCGAGCGACACACTCGCGCGCTGTTGTCTGACACGTCTAATTTCCAGGAAAAAGAGCTTATTCTCATCAGGCTCGCTCAACTTACCACTATTAATACTAAGTTGGGCATGTTAGCTGGTGACAATTATGTAAAATCTATCGCGGACTTTCTTGTGCATGAGGCGAAGCACAATTGCAAAAGTGGCTTTGTATTTCGGTTATCAGGCGGAGATTTCGCCTTGATAAGTGAAATTATGGGGCGGGACGAACGGGATTTGATGTTAGAAAATATGTCGAAGCAGTTTGCAAACGCCACGCCACTTCGAGATGGAAGCAAAGCAACATGGATGGGCGTAACACGTTTTTCTAGCCAAATGTCGTTACAGCAGGTAATGGAAAGTGCTGACAGTGCGTTGATGGCGGCAATGAAAACGCAAAAAGGATGGCAGTTTTCTTCAGAAGTATCTCAGGTTCATAGCAATACGAAATGGCGTGAGCGCCTCAATTACATCGTGTCGCAGCAATATGCCGATATTCTCATTCAACCCGTGATGAATGTAGAGCGAAACGCACCAGCATATTACGAAACGTTCGCTCGATTTAAAGACAAAGACACCAATGATGTTATACCCATGGCGCAACTTATCCCCGCATCGGAGCGATTGGACCTTATTCCTCAAGTCGACAAGTTGGTAGCAGGCATTGTGTTTAAAAAACTAACGGTAACGTCTCATCAGGTTGCTATAAATATTAGTAACGCCTCAATTGCCAACGGCGAGTTTAGAAAATGGTTAATTGAAGAGCTTCGAACACGGGAAACGCTATGCCCACGACTTATTTTTGAAGTCGAAGATGCAGCGCTTATTCACCATCGAGAAGTAGCCGAAAACTTTTGCCGTCAACTCATACAGCTGGGCTGTAGAATTACCATAGAACACTTTGGCGATAACTTTGCCTCGCTTGCGGGTTTAAGGGCAATTCAGCCTCAATTCGTTAAGCTTTCGGGACGGCTAACCCAGGGAATTCATACCAACAAAGATAATCAGTTATTTGTCTCTAGCCTTATCAATATTGCGAAAGGCCTTAATATCCATGTTATTGCGGAAATGGTAGAAAACGAGGCTGAGTCTGTTGCACTGAGCAAACTAGACGTTGAACACCAACAAGGCTATTACTTTTCTAAACCCTCACTTTGGACAATGTACTAAGTGTAAGCTCGCTGGTCTGAGGCACTGAATGTCAGGATAAGTATTGACGCTTTTTGTGAGCCCCCGCGCTTTATACGACTTAATTGTGCGTCGATTCAATGAAACGTTTAAGGCGGTGTTGTGAAAATCTCTTTCATATACACCTCCTTTTAACCGCATTTACTGATCGTTAAGCAGCTTTATAATGGCGTCAGAGCTAATGGGTTTTGAATACAGAAAGCCTTGCACATATTCAACGTTAAGAGACTTACAGTAGTTCGATTGATTTTGAGTTTCCACGCCTTCAACAACAATGTTTAAATCGAGTTTGTGACCAACATTCACGATAGCCTCCATTAACGCGCTATCGTAGGCATTTTCCGGTGCACCTCTTAAAAATGAACGATCTATTTTTAAGTGGCTAACGGGAAACTGTTTTAAATAACTAAGCGAAGAATAACCCGTACCAAAGTCATCAATTGATATTTCAACGCCTTGGTCGCGTTGCACTCTCAAATTCTCTAAAATCGTATTGTCAGACTTAATAAGCACATTCTCAGTAAGTTCTAACCCAATATCTTTAGGCAGTAAACCGTGCCGCTCTCGACACTCCCTTAGGCGTTCGAAATAAGCATTCTGCTCTAACTCTTTTCCTGAAACATTGATATCAACGCGAATATTAATGCCCTGCTCTTTCCATAACTGTGCCTGTTTGCACGCCTTTTCTAACACCCAATTTCCAATGTGAACAATTAACTCACTGCGCTCAGCGATGGGGATGAAGATATTGGGTGGAACAGCCCTATCCTCATCTTTAGGACGCCACCTTAACAGCGCTTCACACGATGCCACTTTTCCGGTGAGCAAATCGATTTGAGGTTGATACAAGAGTTCAAACTCATCGTTAACCAAAGACTCATGGAGATAAGCTGCGATACTTCGCTGTTGTCGAACTTTCTGACTTAAAGCGTGGGTGAAAAAATGAAAACGGTTTCGGCCTTCAGCTTTCGCCTGATACATTGCGACGTCTGCATTTTTCAGAAGATCATCAATCTCACTTCCGTCTTTAGGGTACATACTAATACCGATACTTGAAGTGATATGCACGTTTTCAGTGCTAAGCGCGAAGCTCTGCCTGAAACACTCAGTAAGTTTCTTAGCAATGTCAGCACTTTCATTTTCAGAGGTCACTTGTGTGGCGACAAAAACAAATTCGTCTCCACCAAACCGAGCCAGTAAGCCTCGTTCGCTTAGACAATCTGACAGCCGCTTAGAAACAGAGCGCAGTAATTCATCACCCCAGGTATGCCCAAGCGTGTCATTAACTTCTTTAAACATATCTAAGTCAATGAAAAACAAAGCGAAGCCAGACTCATTGCGCGACGCATCCTCAATAGACGACGTCAAAAACTGCTCTAACAGGCGTCGATTAGGCAACTCGGTTAACAAATCTGTGGATGCCATTCGCTCAAGTTCTTGCCTGATGTTGTGCTGCTCACTCAGGTCAATATCCACACAATACATTTCGGGTGAATCTGTGCCTTCTTTCAGCATGACGTGAGATGAGAAAACATGGATAGGCTCGCCACTTTTCTTCTCAAGCACGAGTTCGTCTGAAGGAATTGCCTCACCGTAATCTATCCATCGCTGATGTAGCTTTATCACTTCACTTTTCATGAACGAGGGAATGATGAGATCTTCAAGTTTTTGACCTAGTGCTTCGCACTCACGAAAGCCATACATGTCTTCACTTGATTTATTCCAGTAGATAACTTTTCGGTGCTTGTCATAACCTTGCACCGATACCTTTGGCAAGGCACTAATAAGCTGAAGGAACCGCCTTTCAGCCGAACCATGCTGTTCAAATAACGGGGGCTCTTGGTATTTCTGTAAGCTCATCGTACTCCCGCGAGTGCTAAATTGTTAGATAGCAAAGATATAAAAACGGCCACCATTCTTTTAGTGTAGTCCAAATCACACAGACCACCCGACATTAAAAAGTTAAATTACCCATGAATATCGCTGAATAAAGAAAAGGGTACCAGTGCGTGTTACGCAGAACTTGGGTCAACAAAAGATGAAATTAAATCGTAAGATGGTGCGTCTACCCTGATTCGAACAGGGGACCTCTACCATGTCAAGACATATATCAACACTTACCCCACCCTCCGCAAAACCATAGAAAACATATAACACATTTATAATTCGATAATTATTCTGACCCTATGACCTTTACTTTAACACTTTTTGGTTGATTTTCACTCTATATTTGGTCACAATTCAGTCACAGATAAAAGTACTTAAAACGCAGTTTAATTTAGCTATTTTTCAGGCTCGTTTTAGTTTCATCTTGGTATTGCAAGAGGTTGGTATTTTAGCGAGTGGAATAATGAACGAATTGGAAAAAGAACTAGCTAAGTTTGACAGCAATTTGTATGACAAAAGTGAATTGGTAGAAGTAAAACTAAATAGACTCTCTCCGGACAGTATTATGTCCGCAATGACCAAAAATGCTAACCCGTTTAGCGCCGTTAGAACCGCGAAAGAAACCTACGAACAAACCTCACCTTTTTTAAATTTACTCTCACTTCACTCCCCTATTATCTGTTATCAAGCTAGAGGGTATTACTACGTAGTGTCAGGTTTTTTTACCTTCTTAGCATTCCAAAGATACGCTGCGCAATATCAAACGGCTTCAGAGAGAATCATAAGAGTTTTCCTGTTAGGTAAAACACCGCCAAAGTCACTGAGGCGGTCCATCATATTGCACTCACTGAGTACAGATTTACTTTCAAAGTGCTTTATCGCAGACACAAAAAAAATAAGCTTTTATCTTCGCACTTGGTTTAATCACGACCCTGGCAAACGAAGCATTTTTCAATCTCAAGAATGGCTATCGCTTTTCCCTAACCTTAATTCAATTGAAAAAGTTGCTGAGTACTTATCAGTATCAAAAACAGAATTGAGTCGCAGTAGTGATTAATATAGAAACCCCAACACGTGAACAAATAATCGACTTTTTCGGAAGCGATGTCGTCAACGTCGAGGAGGTAGAGATATTCCTAGAGCAAATTGAGTGCCCTATTGATTTTCGCGGTTTAGGGTTTGTTTTTGGAATCCTTGATTATGTTAGAGGAATTTCAGGACAAAGGTGGCTCAAACTTCTTGAAATTGAGCTAAGCACTTTCGATTCACTACAACAAAAAATTGTACAGACCCCAACTGCTAAACAACAAATCTTATACAATAAAACAAAGGCGAAAGGCTGGTTAAGCCTCCGACCAATATATTCATTACTGTTTATATTTTATGATTATCAAGACGATAAAATGGCGTCTGCTTTACTTTCATTTCTCAGTCACTATTTTAATAATGAGATTGAGATTAAACGCAATCGTAGAGTAGAGGAAGCGGCAAGAGCATTCCGACTATCATATACCGATCCGGACGTAGCTTATCATTTGAGAACATCAGGTTCACCAGATGCACTGGCTATCAGTGCAGCTCATGCTCGAGAGAGCATCAAAGCGTTGAATCCAAGTAATCAGAATCCTTCAAGCTTGACATACCTTTATAGCCTTGAACATTTTTATCGCTTAAATTGGACCACGCGAGTGAGACAATCCCGCGACTCGCCCTCAAAAACACGTTCTTATTTTCAAAGAACAAAGCTAGTAAGACTTCCAGGTTCCGGAAACCTTTTGACTGCATCTCTTAAAGCAAAATACTTATCGAATGATAAAACGGAGGATCCCTCTGCATGCTTGAGCGAGGACTACCCGAGTGTGACTATCGTACAAATTAACGAGGCGGGTGAAAGTAAAGATAAGCATGAGCGCCCTGATACAGCTGTTATCAAAGATGAATACAAAATTGAGAAAATACGAAGACAAATCACTCGAGACGTTAGGCGCAGTCACAACCTACTACCGACAGACCGTGCAATTCTTCAACCTCATGAACTTCAATTGCTGTGGCATGAGTTAACATCATCATCAAGCAGTACATACAGTGGATTACCAGCAAGCTACATTCAAAGCCTAATATGTCTAATTTGGTTCCTAGGTAAAGAATTAGACGAACTCCTCAACATTCCTGTGCATCTAAATCAAAACCATCATGAGCCAGGCCTTCATGTCACCGATACATCAACAAGTTTGATTGTCGCTCCATCTCCAACTACGAAGAGCTCTCTTTCGCATAGAAGAGACTTACTCAGAGTAGGTTCCACCGTAAAGCTCTTTCTGCCTGCGTTTATACGCGACAAAATAGTAGCTGCAGATATACTCAAGCACGAGACTATTGGCTGCACTTACAGATTGAACACAATAAAAAATGCAGTCGATGGTTTCCTTAAGGTCATAAATCATCGCAACCACAGTCAGATAGGTGTTACGAGGGTTGAATGCTTTCTTCAGAATTTCCTAGTTGCTCAAGAACTACACGATCCCGTTATTCTAGAAATTTTATCAGGCAAAATATCGTACTACACAAGAGCGCCGAGGCACTATGCCTGGTACAGCGAGAGGGAAATCAATGCCCGCATTCATTCCATTTGGCAGGATGTATTAAAACAAGTGATGCTTTTTGATCCTAATTTTAAACCACCAGAGCTCATGCCGTCAGTTAATACCAATAACGACGTCGAGAATGAAAGCGGTATCGAACAACATATTGGAGTGGGTTCATGTTTTACGCCAACGAAAATTGCATTGCAGACTTGGATTTCAACTACTGCAGCACACCTAAAAACTCATTTCCAATCTAGACAAATTACGAGGCAAATAGAAAGCCTCATTGAATATCATAATGCTTATACAATCTACACGCTTGGGATGCTTCTGAGCGGAACAGGATACCGCGCCGTATGTAACCCCCTGCCCTCCTTGAGTCTAATCTTTCCAGAAAGAAATACGTTATGTATTTCGGACAAAGACTCAACAAAGACCTTCTCACATATGCGCGTTATAGTGTGTGCAAGACTATTGCGCCAGCAACTTCAATTCTATCAAGTACATATAAATACTATGGCGAACCTTCTCAGTATGGTAGAGCCTTTGCTCGCTAGACACCTATTTTCCCAACTTTCTCCTACAAATTACGTTCATTTGCAAGGTAAAAGCGAGCGACTCGATCATTTTATCACTATCAGAAATTCCGCAACTCAACTTGGCGTCTTTTTCTTGTTTAGTACACATGGCAATGAAACAGAAGGCGAACGAATTAAAGCGGAAAATGCGGAACAATCCATTATACCGACTACTGTCACCCCCAAAAAATTACGCGCGGAAATACATTTACCGATAAATTTTGGAAGACATTACATGCGAAGATATCTTCAAACTCAAGGCGTGCACCAAGAGCTGGTTAAGTTTCAGCTGGGTCACTTCGTTTCTGGTGAGAACCCTTTGGAAAAGTTTTCATCATCAAGCTATCCAACGACCGTCTCATCGCTACAGCCATTACTTGATGAGATGCTGGAAGATCTGGGTTGGACAGCGCTGCCGTCATTACTCACTAGGCTCCGGTCTTAATATGCCTAAACAAGCGCAGATATCACTGTCGACTGATGTCAAGCAACACTATGCGAGTTCAGCGCAAACGAATATCTCGCAGTATGTGAAACTTTCTAAGATTAGTCACTTTGATAGTGCAGATGTCGACAAAACAATAAAGAACGTAATCGAAAAATTTCAACGTCATGTTCGCTATGACAACCAAAAATACTTAGCGCAATCTATAAAAAATTTCACGAATTCGCTAAGCAAAGGATTCGAGTTACATTTGGTTGAGTTACGTCTTGCAGAACTACTATTTTGTATCTTAGAAAAAGAGTCTGGAATCAAAACCCCAAAGCTCTCCTTTCCTGTTCAAATCAGACAAGACATTCCTCTTATTCAACCCGACGACATGATACTGTCTACGTTGCAACGAAGAATTTACAGGTTTATTGAAGCACCCGACACATTGTCTATTTATATGAATAACACTTACGATCAAGTGGGTATTCTCATTGCTTGGCTAATACTTAAAGAGGGCGTATCACAGCCTCAAAATGTCAGAAGCCTTTTAAATAGAGAGGTAGACATTTTTTACATCGGAGAAGAGTGCTTTTTTGAAACCGAGTATCAGCGGTTTTGGTTATCCGAGACGGCGGTCATGCTGCTCAAGCTGAACTGGAACGTACGACAGCGCAGCCCTGCAAACATAGTCAACGCAATCAACAAAACGTTACATACATTTCAGATCGTGCCCACTGAATACAAAATCAGCGCAATAATGTTTCGAAGTATGCTGCGTACTGAATTGGCATTATCATTAAGTGCAGCTGAGTCGGCTATTAGACTAAGAATATTCCCTACCACTCCACTTAAGAGACATACGCTATTTAGATTATTGAAAGGCACCGCAGTAGAGATACAACAAGATTTCATCGTTGACAGGACTGTTTCACATCGTCAACGCAAAGCATGGTCAGATGCTAACCGTCCAAGCAGCGATAATAGAAAATACGCTAAGAGTATATTTCCTCTAGAACAAACCACTACCGAACAATATACAGAAGTAACCTCGTTTATTCGCCCATTGAAGATAAACACGACTCAAAAGAAGAGCGGTGAGATTACTACTCCACTTAAAGGCAAACTACGAACGTGGCTAGAGCAAACAGAGCATGCTATACAAAAGCCTCTTATATGGTTATTACTCGCATGGGCATATCATCTACTTGATGAAGGAGGCAAAAAAAAGGACCGACTAAGACTTAAAACCATATATGACTACGTAGATTATGTTGCCAAACCTTTTATCCAAGAGTTTGCAGGTTGCAATATGCAAACCCTATCACCAGATATTTGGGTGACTAAATTAAACGACGTCATCGATGAAATCATATCTAGCAAGAAACAGTTTGTACTTTACTTCGCCGATTTTTTAGTTACTAAGAACTTCGTTAGGGAAATGGATGTTTCTGATATCGATGTCCCATGCAACAAGACTGGGGTGAATGCCAACATCATTACCCATCATGAAGCGGACAGGATATGCCAATTATGCGACCTGTTGAACACACCACTAGCAACCCTTGCCAAACTTTATTTTTGTTTTGGGTTCTATAGTGGATTACGACGCAACGAAATTTCAGGCTTACAATTTGCGGACCTTAAAATAGGGGGGCTACACTATGTTAGTCTGCAAGTACGGCCTAATAGGTTTCGCGATTTAAAGTCAGCAAAGAGTTCTCGTAACCTACCACTTGATTGCCTTTGGCCTGAGGACAAGCTAGAGGAGCTTATTGACTATTTAGATGGTCGAAGAGGGCTTCATGTCAATATAAACACCAAAATAGTGCCAGATATCAATGAAGCTAACCAAGCATTCAATCTACTTAGTTATATACTACGCTCAGTAACTGGCGACCAAAACTTGGTCTTTCATCACTGTCGCCACTCATTTTGCAATTGGCTGATGTTGCTATTAAATAGTGAGTTCCTGAAGAAATTTAGAACTTATCAATTTTGCGACCATCCCTATTTCAATGATGCAAATTATAAAAAAGTAGCATCTCGACTAGCTTTGACACCATGGTCTAGGAAAAGACTGTGGGCAGTATCATCATTAATGGGACACGCAACACCTGAGGTGACGCTTTCATCCTATTACCACCTGTCCGAATTTGTGCAGCATGTTGCCTTCTCTGACAATAAACTCAGTAAACCTTCGCTTAAAGAATTCTGGGGGCTTCAAGATGAAGATTTGAACTCGCGTGCGAAACTATTAAACCCAGCACATGAAGTAGATTTTCTGCGTCCAAGACATATGACTATTTGCGAACCAAAAGAGATATCAGCCGACAATGAAACGCTACTAGCGCAGATCCAAAATGCGTTTTCGATGACCAATAACAAAAAACTCTCGTTACTGGATCTTTGGGAAGTGATGTTAATGCTAGCAAACAGAAAATCCAACATTCAGATTATGCAGTCTATCCAAGTTGATGATGGGCTAATCAACAAAATTATCAACATAGATGACAACCTATCTAGACGACCAGGTAAAAGAGCAAAGAATAAGCTTCCTCGCTATGCGAATGCCGCAATGCTCAAGAAAAGCGAAATTGCTAATGTGGAAAAGTTATTAACTACATTTAATGACCGGTGTAGAGCAACAGAGGACGGTAATCATGCACTTTGGTCGGGGATGCACGATTTAATGAGGAATCGAGTTGCTTCAAAAGACTCTTTGATAAGATCGCACAACGTAGAAGCGATACGCACGCTACTCGACCTTTTTGAAGGACTAAAGAGCGAGAGTTGGCAACTTTCATTCACTTGGTATTTCCCCTCTGAACAACAATTTGACAAAGACTTGATCAGTCAATATCGAAAAGATTTAAAATTTTGGCTTGATGAAATAGAGAGTCGTTTTGACAATGAAGTCGTTACCAAAATTGTCATACCACATCGGTTTGTCGAATACTTAAGGTCGAACGAGCAATCAAAGGTTAAGGTCACAATCAGCGATGAGGGACGGTTCCTCAGCTACTTACAGAAGGGTACCGTTAGTTTGCACTTTTTAAAACCGAAAGCAGACTCAAATAGCACGCCAAGACGAAACAAGGCGTTTATTAGTTTTTTGTGCGTTTTGGCTGTGTTTGGTAAGTTGCTTCATATGGACGTTTAGATGTACTAGTGTGATTATCAAGGGATACTGACGGTATAAGTACCAAGCGATTTTGACGTAATCACACTATCAATGTTGCCGCGCTTCAGCAAGCTTTGCCAGCCGTAATGCAGTGATATTCATGTTTTTCCCTCAGCCATATATTGCGAACGTCGCTAGCATGTATGTCGACGTTTGCAAGCGTCCGGTAAACAGCACATTCAGTGGTTGAAGAAATCTCAGTAAGCTGACTCCAAAATTCAAAACGGAGTGAGCAATGAGAAAATTTCGAAGCCGGGACCAATGGCGGCAGATTCTGGAAGACCAGCAGCAAAGCGGTTTAACCATTTCAGAATTTTGTCGCCAGCATAAGATTTCAACCAGTGGCTTTTCACTCAGCGGAAGAAGCATGGATTAGTTAATGCCACGACATCCGCTTTTGTCAGCACAAAAGTTACCAAACATACTGCGACAGAAGTCCATCGAGATATTAAGCAACCGATTGTGCTCGAACTTTCAGCCTCTAGGTTATCGCTGCCAGCAGAAACACCGGCAGATTACCTGCTCACTTTGCTCAATGGCCTGCCGGCATGAAGCTTTTTGTTGATCCACCCCGAGTATATTTGCACCGTGATTTTGTCGACTTCAAAAAGTCCATCAATGGCCTTGCGGCCATCGTCGAAACCGACATGGCTTTGCCGACGATGTCAGGCGCCTTGTTCGTGTTCTTTAACAAGGGCAAAGACAAACTGAAAATCCTGTACTGGGACCGCACCGGCTTTGCCCTGTGGTACAAGCGTCTGGAAAAGGACAAATTCAAGTGGCCAGGTAAGCTCAGTACGCCAACGTATTCACTGACTGAACAGCAACTGGAGTGGTTGCTAAGTGGGTATGATGTTATCGGTCATCAACCCATGACCTTCCAGTCGGTGGCCTTATAACCTGTGATCATACAAGGGATTTAACGATCACGAATTAGTCTGAATAAAAACAACAGGTTACTGGGCTTTATTGGTAAAATGACACCATGATTGACGAACTGACAAAGCTTCGAAAATTGCTTGCAGAGCAAGCAGAATTAATGGCTGAGAAGGATGCCAGAATAGCCTATTTAAAAGAGCAGTTCCGCTTGGCTCAACAAAAGCAGTTTGGAGCTAGCAGTGAAAGCCATCCAGGCCAGGGTGAGTTGTTTAACGAAGCTGAGTCAGAGGCTGACCACGTTGAAGAGGAAGACCAGACACAGGCCATCAGCTATACCCACAAAACACCGAAACGCCAGTCACTGCCTAAAGACTTACCGCGTGAAACGGTTGTTCATGACATTAGCGATGAAGACAAGGTCTGTGATTGCTGTGGCGGTGAGCTGCATCAGATGGGCGAAGCACGCAGTGAAAAGTTGGAATTCATCCCCGCCCAGGTCAAAGTGGTAGAGCATGTCAGGCCCAAATACAGTTGCCGCATGTGTGAGCAGCAAGGTATTGAGGTTAAGGTTAACATTGCGCCTCTACCGGCCAGCCCTATTCCTAAGGGGATAGCTACGTCATCATTATTAAGCCAAATCATCACCAGTAAATAACAATATGGACTGCCGCTGTATCGCCAGGAAAGCTTGTTCAAACAATATGGTATCGAATTAAGTCGCCGTACCATGGCCGACTGGATGATAAAGTGCAGCACATTGTTTAAACCCTTAGTTGAACGGCTCAAGACCATCCAACTGGAACAACCCGTCATTCAGGCAGATGAAACCACACTGAAGGTCATCAGTGAAGACAAATCTACCTGTTATATGTGGTTGTATTGCACCGGCAGTGATTCGCCCAATGAAAACCCGATACCCAATATCGTGCTGTATGACTACCAGAACAATCGCTCAGGGCGTTGTGCGGTAGAGTATCTGGGATATTACTCAGGCTATTTGCAAGTGGATGGCTATCAGGGCTATGAACAAACCAAGGCCACATTAGCGGGTTTCCGAGTAGATGAGGACATTACTGCCCTCACCCCTCACAGACCCGGACGAGCGCAATTAACGCATCCGGTTCTTCATAACAGTTTATTCGCTGCG
>NZ_JAKRFA010000033.1:0-40653 GCF_022348305.1 Alteromonas sp. MmMcT2-2 | reverse complement strand
AGATGTGTATAAGAGACAGACCCGAACCCGAACCCGAACCCGAACCCGAACCCGAACCCGAACCCGAACCCGAAATAATACCCTGCGCGTTTTCAGATAACCCAGGAACCTGCGCAGCAAGCGCGTCAGTTAGGCTACGCGGTAGAATAAGCCCCAATGCTTCTTCGCCTAAATACTCACTATGTATATCTTCACTCTCTGGCTGGTTTGTCACAATGCCAAGCTCCAGCGTATTGTTCGCAATGCCTGACAAAATAGTACGACGAGGTGCGACTTCCACGTGAACATTAAGCGCGCTATGCTGCTTTTGCAGTGCCAGCAGAGCAGGGTAAATACGCTGAGCAATCGCGCCTGAGCAGGCTACTACGCACTTACCTTCAAAAGGGGCGTCAAACTTTAAGCTGGCAATAAAATCTTGCTCTTTTTCCTGCTGCTCCTTGGCATAGTGGTACACACGCTGGCCCTGTTCAGTTAGCTGAATCCCCTTGCCTAAACGGACGACTAATTCACACTGACATACCTCTTCCAGTTTCTTAAGGTGCTGACTTACGCCCGGCTGCGTCATAAACCGTTGCTCTGCGGTGCGCGTAAAATTCCCCGTTTCTACTAACGTGATGAAGGTGTCGAGCCAAATAGGGTTTATCATTAAGGTATAATTAAAATTTATCAAATTTAGAAAATATCATAATTTCATGTTTTATCTTTGTCTAGCTACTATGTATGCACATTCACTTAAGCGGTGTTCGAGTTGGCCTTCTTGACGAGGCGGCCGCTTAAGCCATTTTGATAACTTGCACTACATAGGAGTAAGTGATGACTGAAGCAGTAAAAACACCGTATCCACGTACGTTTTCTCATATTGGAATTTCAGTACCTGACTTAGAAGCTGCCGTGAAATTTTATACCGAAGTACTTGGCTGGTACCTCATCATGAAGCCAACAGAGATTGTTGAAGATGACTCGGCGATTGGCGAAATGTGTACCGATGTATTTGGTCCAGGTTGGGGAAAATTCCGCATTGCGCATCTATCAACAGGGGATCGTGTCGGCGTTGAAATTTTTGAGTTCAGCAACCAAGAGAACCCAGAAAACAACTTTGAATATTGGAAAACCGGTATCTTCCATTTCTGTGTTCAAGACCCAGATGTAGAAGGCTTGGCTGAGAAGATTGTCGCTGCTGGTGGTAAAAAGCGGATGAAGGCGCCGCGTTATTACTATCCGGGTGAAAAGCCTTACCGCATGATTTACATGGAAGACCCGTTTGGCAACATCCTTGAAATTTATAGCCACAGCTATGAGTTGCATTATGCAAGCGGCGCTTACGAATAAGCGTTAGTTAATAACGCTTTTTAGACATTACGCTAAGCAAATGCATAGCAAGCTTTAAATAAGCGAAAGGCGAGGGCGAAACAAGCAAAAGCTTGTTCAACGCACCTCGCCTTTTTGTTCTTTGACTGCTGATACGACGTGAAGTTTTATCCGAATTGACCCGAAACATAAGGATTCGTGGCCTTTTCGGTTGCAACCGTAGTGGTTGGCCCATGACCCGGGTAAATCGTCATATTATCCGGCAGCACCATAATTTTCTGTTTAATCGAGTCGATTAATTGCTGATGATTACCTTGTGGGAAATCAGTTCTGCCAATAGAGCCTGCGAAAATTACATCACCCACAATAACGCGATTACTTGAGCGTTCTACCAGCACCACATGACCAGGTGTATGACCCGGGCAATGCAGCACTTCTAGCGTTAAATTGCCCACTGAAATGGTATCGTTGTCGTTTAACCACTCGTTGGGAGCAAAAGGCTGGGCGGGTGGAAAGCCAAACATCTGGCTTTGCTGCATAAGTGCATCTAGCCAGAATTTATCGCCAATATGCGGCCCAAAAATAGGTACACCGTAATGTTCTGCGATGGCGACGGTACCACCTACATGATCTAAGTGCCCATGAGTGAGTATAATTTTCTCTATACTCACGCCTTTATTTGTAGCAGCTTCAATTAACGTTTCAACGTCGCCACCTGGGTCGACAAACGCGCCTTTGTTAGTGGATGAATCCCAAATTAATGAACAGTTTTGGGCAAAGGGCGTAACGGGTATAACTTGAATTTCCACGGTTTAACCTTTTGTTTCTTTGTTGCTTGGAGCGAAATGAAAAAGCGCAAAATAAAGCAGTGCGCCAACTACTAATTCACCCAGTAAAAATAGCCACGCATTGGTTGACGACTGTGCAATAGACCATGCGCAAACCGCTAGTGCGACAAAGGGTATCAGACGTCGAAACAGGTTTACAGGGCTGGCAAATGCGTCTGCAGAGCCGTTAAAATAAGCGTCATTCTCAGAATTATCTTGCTGCATGCTGCTTTGTGAAGAAGCGCTCTGCGAGGAAGCCCTTTTGAAAGATGCCCGCTGGGCTTTCATCAGCACCCCTACACACACGGCGTAAACCACAAGCCGTGCAAGCACGCTTGAAATAGCTAACCACACAAAGCTGCCGCTCAGCGCCATAGTACCGGCAAATATTCCCAGTATTGATATGGAAACTGCTGGGGTAGCAAAGGATGTGTGAATCTCACCTAACTTCTGTCCCAGTTTACCTGGAATAAGTGACTGCTGCGCCATAGAGAACGTAAGTCGAGACGTAGATATCATATTCGCTAACAAGTTACCGGCAACCGACACTACGGCGGTAAGCGTCATTATGAGGGCCCCGGTTTCGCCAAATATCATATTGGCGAGTGCAATTAGCGGTGCGCTATCAGGTTTTGCAGGCCCCACGGTGTGCCAATAAAGCCACTGCACGCAAAAGTAAAATATGGCAATACCTGAAACCGTAAGCATTAAAGCGCGAGGTATGGTCTTTTTGGGTGAACTGGTCTCGCCGCTCGTGACCACTACCGTTTCAAAACCAATAAAAGCGTAAAGCGTAAGTAGGGCACCGGCAGAAATGGTGTCAAATGCAGGCACAACGGTTTCCGAAGAACGTACTAGCGCAGTAGAAAAATCGAGCTGCCAGTAACCAACCGCAATAAGCGCCACAAAAGGCAGCAATTTTAGCACCGAGATAGTATCGAGTGAACGCATGGCGGCTTTAAGGCCGACAATATTCACTACGATTAGTGCTGTGGCAAGTGCGATAATAGCGAATGACTTGCCTATTCCCGCATTCAGTTCGGGCCACACATAGCCGGCGTACAGCAATAACACGTGCATGTTGGCGGCAATCGCGGTTGCGCGAGCTAAGTAGTAAATAAAGCCAGTTTGAAACGCCGCTGCGTCGCCGAAGCCTTTTTGAGCGTACACCACAGGTCCACCGGTTTCTTGGTACAGCGCCGCTAGCTGCCCAAAACACCACACAATGGCCAGCATTAGCGTGCCAAAAATCAAAAAGATGTAAGGGCTGAAAGCGCCGAGCTCAGCGGCCATTTTAGCGGGCAGAGCAAAAATGCCCGCCCCAATAAGGCCATTTAACACCAAAAGGGCAGCGCCAATGCCGCCAATCCCTTTGGTTAACAGGCTTTTGTTTTCGCTACTCATTTAGAAAAAACTTCTTCTCCAGCCACATAAGTTGCGTGTACTTCGGTTTTCCAAATGTCTTTGGCATCAATGGTAAAAATATCTTGGTCGACCAAGATAAAGTCTGCCCATTTTCCTGGCGTCAGTGTGCCCAAGGTATCTTCCATGTGCCCTGCGTAGGCAGCATCTAATGTAAATCCTTTAAAGGCTTGTTCAATGGTTAACGCTTCGTGGGCATACCAACCTTTTACGGGTTGATTGTTTCTGTCTTGTCGCGTAACCGCAGCGTGAAGCCCGTAAAATGGGTTAGCAAGCTCTACAGGGAAATCAGAGCCTAAGGGCAGTGCAATGCCCGAATCGAGTAGCGTTTTCCACGCGTAAGCGCCTTTCATACGATCTTTGCCTAAACGATCTTCCGCCATGTTCTTATCGCTAGTGGCGTGAGTAGGCTGCATGGAAGGTAACACCTTTAGCGAAGCAAAGCGGGCTAGGTCGTCAGGCGCAATCACCTGTGCATGCTCAATGCGGTTGCGCAGTTCGCTGCCACCAATACTCTTAAACGTGGTTTCAAACTCGTCCAGTGCAACATGGTTAGCCTTATCACCAATGGCATGGTAGTTAAGCTGGAAGCCCGCACCAATTACCGTAGTAAACAGTTGGGTCATATCTTCTGGTTGAGTTAACAGCAAACCATGTTGATGCGGTGCATCTGAATAAGGTTCAAGCAATGCTGCGCCTCGGCTACCAAGTGCGCCATCGCCATAGGCTTTTACCGAACGAATATATAAAAAGTCGTCTTTGTCGCGAATAGTACCATTGCCCAGCATGGTGCTGAGGTCAGGGTCTGTCGCACTCACCATGGCATAAATACGCACGGGCAAGTCACCTTCTACCGCTTCTTTTAAATAGAAATCGTAAACGTCTCTGCCTACGCCAGCATCGTGCATTGACGTAACGCCATTTGCTAGTAAGTGCTCACCTGCTGCATGTAATTGTTGCTCGAAAATAGCGCTGCTAGCTTTGGGCAAATGCGCTTCAATTAATTGCGATGCATTATCAATGAAAACACCGGTAGGATTACCGTCGGCGTCTTTAATGATTTCGCCACCTGCAGGCGATGGGGTGTCTTTAGTTATACCCGCAATTTCCATCGCTTTACTGTTCACCCAGGTAGCGTGGCTGTCTACGCGAGCTAGTGCCACAGGTCGGTCAGAAATGACTTTATCCAAGTCAGCCGCTGTTGGAAACGCTCTGTCAGACCACAATTCCTGGTTCCAACCGCGCCCGGTAATCCAAGCTTGTTGTCCATTCGCAAATGCGTATTCGGCAACTGTCTTGGCCGCGTCTTGTGCACTGCTACTTTCTCGTAAATCGACTTCCAACAAGTTTGCGCCTAAGCCAAGCAAATGCCCGTGAGCGTCGATAAGCCCGGGTAGCATGACTTTGCCTTTGCCATCAATAGTGCTATCGACAGGCGTGTTATCTTTGTCGATATCTAATGCAACCACTTTGCCTTCATCAATGACAAGGTTTTTAAACGTAATCAGTTTGCCACTTTCATTTAACGTATAGCCTTTTACGTTCTCGACTAGCGTTGCAGCATCTACCGTAAGCGTGGTGGTCATAGCACCTAACGTTGCCGCTGTTGCAAACGTTGCGGTTAGCAATTTTGAAAGCGAGTGCTTTTTAAATGTCAGTGCCGACAATGTAGAGTTCATAGTGAGTTTCTGCCTTTTTTATTTCTGTTTTATTCTTTGTTCTTATACCGAGTTGTCCAAATTTCGATAGCTGTGCGCTAACAAAACGCTATGCCTCAACACGCTCAGTTTCTTCAAGTTCATCTTCGTCATCAAGGTCAAGGATAGGAGGCTGCAGCAAAAAATCTCTCTCCCAAATCTTAGCCATACTCGCCTGACTTATGTTTCCACCACTCAATATAACAAGAGCGGTTTGCCCAGGCGGGGTGTTGGCAGCCCAAGCCGCTACTGCAGCCATGGTCATCGCACATGTGGGCTCTATGTGAAGCTTTAATAAATGATGTAGCCATTGGGTCCAATAAGCAATTTGCAGCTCGTCCACTTCATAGAAATCATCTATTTCTTGCAATATAGGGAACGTAACATCGCCAACAGAAGGCGTGGCAGCGCCGTCTGCTAAGGTATTTGGTGCATAGTCTAAGGCAATGATCTCACCAGCTTGCAACGACATAGAGGCATCATTCGCCTCGGCAGGCTCAGCGCCAATGACCAATGCATTTGGCTGTAGTGCGCGAGTTGCCAGCAATGAGCCTGACAATAACCCTCCGCCTCCGCAGGGCGCAAAGACAGCATCCACCTCACCAATTTCGTTAAGCGCTTCTAACGTTGCCGTGCCTTGTCCTGCCACAATATCTTTGTGGTTAAACGGCGGTATCCAGACCGTGTCTGGTGCTTTTGAGGCTTGCTCGACAGCAGCGTCTGCTTCTGGACGGGTAGGAAATAGTTTTAATTCAGCACCATAGCTTTGCGTAGCAGCAGCTTTAATCGGCGAAATGGTCTCGCTCGCGAAAATAGTGGCCTTAATACCAAAGTGAGCTGCTGCATAAGCTACCGCTTGTGCATGATTTCCAGAACTATTGGCAACCACATGCTTCGGTAACCGACCTTCCTCTTTCAAGCGGGCTAAAAAATTCATGGCGCCGCGAATTTTGAATGCCCCAATGGTCTGTAAGCACTCCGCTTTAAACAGAATGCGGTTGCCCATCCATTTGTTGAGCAACGAAGATTCAACAATTGGCGTTTTCTTTACGTCGCCTTTTATTCGTTCATAGGCTTGTTTTATATCTTCGAAATTTGGGGAAATACTCATTAAGTAACGCTCTTTTCATTTTGGTTTTTTTATGGGGTAGCGCCGACAAGGGCCTTTACGCACTAAAAGAAAATCGGAAGCCTTACAGTGCCAGATACTATTAGATAACGCCAGAGCCTATACCACATAAGACAATTCATATTTATTTAATAATTCTACTTTAGTATACCGGCGCTAGTTACCGGAGACAGGCACATGTTAAGCAAACACAACCATCGTATTTACGCCTTACCTACGGTTTTGTTTCTTTTTCTCACCTTTTTATTTGTTTCTGCTGGTGTTTTTATTCAAAACGATGAACGCGCAGCACGTATTTCTAAGGCGCAGTCGGTTGCCGAGCAGGTAAAAATTAGTCTTGAAGTTTTCTCAAGCGAACGTATTCAAGCGCTGCACAACCTGATGCGAAACTGGCCCACCTTTGAGCCAAACCAAGTAGACTGGTTTAATGCGCAAGCCCTGTCATTGATGGGCATGCAGCGAGGCTTTTCATCGTTGGTATTTGTCGATGCGAGCGGTGAGATAGCGTGGGTGGCAACACCATCTTCCGGTATCAAAACCCGTATAGACAACAGCCTCATTGGCCATCCTATGGATGCGTTGGGCTTAAACATATCGCGTTTGTCCGAGGATTTGGAAAGCACGCTTTTGTATTCAGATGCTGCTCAACATCACTTTATCATTGTGGGCAGGGCCATAAGCCCTCAAGAGCCTGAGCACGGATTTCTGGTGGCGGGGTTCGACGTACAAACCATATTAACCGTGATGTTAGGCGAGTTAGTAGGCCCACAGTTTAACTTTCAGCTTAACGCCGACAGTGCAACGCTTTTTCAAAGCGGTGAGTTAGTCAACGATGGCACCATTGTGTCGCTTTTGCCGTTCAGTTTTTTAGAACGCGATTTTTACCTTTCCATGCAGTCTCAGCTAAGCCCATATAACGCAGGCTTGTTAATTATTATGATTGGACTGTTGATGTCAGCGCTAGTTAGCTATGTGCTGCACAAGCAGCTTAAAGGCGCGGTTAATTTGTCTTTGAGTCAGCAGCGTTACCTCACCGCTAGCGAAGCCTCCCTTGATGCGCTTCTTATTTATCAGCCAACAGATGACGACTTTTCTCTAGTAGAAGCAAACTCATACAGTCGCTATCTATTTCGCGGTGCATGTGATGTATTGCGGTCCATGAGCTTAGCCGAGCAAACGCGATATTTAGACTTAAGCAATGAATTTAAAAACGCCAAAAACGTTGCTGAACTTGGCGTGCCTTATGAAGCTCACCTTGCCATTCATAGTGATAAGATTGCGCCTCAATGGATAAAAGTTCAGGTGGTAAAAGCTGGTGACAATATTGCGGTGACCGTAAGGGACGTGACGGAACGTTTTCGCGCCCAGCATGATTTAAAGCGTAGCGAAGAAAAGTATCGCCGCTTAGTTGACGGTATGCACCGCCATTTTGTTTACACCAAGACCGTTGAGCACAACTTTATGTATGTGAGCGCGGGTATTGAAAAGATTTTAGGGTTTAGCGCAGAAGACTTCTGTGCGAACGAGTCGAAGTACGTTCGCCAAGTACCTGACGAGACGTTTGAGATACGCCAAACCATTGCCCGTGGCGAAAAGCCCGAGCCTTATATTGTGCATTATCAAGGCAAGGTCGGCGAGCCGTTAGCGATTGAATTTTCAGACACGCCCATTGTCGACGAGCAAGGATTACTGGTTGCCGTTGAAGGCATAGCTCGCGATGTGACGAAAGAGCTGGCGCTGCAGGAAGAAGTGTATTTTCAAGCTAACCATGACCAGTTAACCGGGCTGTTTAATCGCTATGCATTTGATGAGAAACTGCGAGCGATCCTTGATGAAACGCATAAAGCGGCTGGTCAGCAGGGCGAGAGCAAGACTTTAAACCACGTTGATTTTGAAAAAGTGGCGAGTATCAATTCGCCTCGCGCTTACCACAAGCAAAGCGTGATGTGCTTTATCGATATGGATCGATTCAAGTTAGTAAACGACAGCTGTGGTCATCCAGCCGGCGATAAGCTACTAAAAGAAATCTCCACCATATTTAGGCAATACGTGAATGGGCAAGATCTGCTTGCCCGAATAGGGGGAGACGAGTTCTGCATTATATTTCGCAATCAAAGTTTGGATGAGGTGACCAAGCGCCTAGACAAGCTTTTATTGGCGATTTCAAATTATCGTTTTGTTTATGACGACAAGTTGTTCTTTGTAGGGGCAAGCATTGGCGTTATTGAAATAAACGAGAGTACACAAAGTGCAGAAGCGTTAATTAAAGCTGCTGACAACGCGTGTTACAAAGCCAAACACTTGGGTCGAAACCGTTACTTTGTGTTTCATGATAATGACTCGCAAATGGCCATTGATGACAGTGAAAACCAGGTGTTACATGCCTTGCATCACGCATTACAAAACGACGGGTTTGAGTTGTATAGCCAAGCTATCATGCCGCTTAACGTGCCCAACCAAGAAAAGGCCGCCCAACTTCAGCATTACGAGATTTTGCTTCGTCTAAATGCAAAAGACAGTGGTCTTATAAGCCCGGGGCTTTTCATCCCGTTGGCAGAACGTCACGGTTTAATGAACAAAGTGGATATGTGGGTGGTAGATAACACCCTTAAAACCCTTGAACGTAACCCCGCTCACATCGATAACGTGGGCAAAGTCGCGATTAATTTATCGGGTATTACATTGGGTGATGAAATGGCGCTGCATAAGATTGCCAAGCGTATGCAAAGTACTTCTGTACCTGCTGAGAAAATTTGTTTTGAGATTACAGAAACAACAGCGGTAACTAACTTAAGCGCTGCTAAACATTTCATTTCTACACTACGCGATTTGGGGTGTAGCTTTGCCTTAGACGACTTTGGTGCTGGTATGTCCTCGTTCACCTACCTGAAAAACCTAGATGTTGATTACGTTAAGATCGACGGCTCCTTTGTGCGAAATATCGTTCACGATCCTATCGATCATGCTACAGTAACTGCGATAAATAATATCGCGCACAGTATGGGTAAACAGACCGTGGCAGAGTTTGTGGTCGATAATGCGACCGCCGAAGTTTTACGAGAGCTTAAAGTAGATTTCGGTCAAGGCTTTGCTTTGGATAAACCCAAGCCACTGGCGCATAGAGTTCAATGGCGAGTTAAACTTGCCTCTGCCTAAAAGGAAATGTCATGGGTTTATTTGATACCATCATGGGTAATGCAAGCGAGACTAGCGCTTCAGATGTTCAAGAAGAGCTTACGCCTATACTTGCTGTTAACGAAACCGTTACCTCTGCGTTTAAGCTAGTGCGCGATTTAAGTGTATTCACAAACAAGCGCCTAATCCTTATTGATAAGCAAGGCCTTACCGGGCGCAAAGTGAACTATCATTCAATACCTTATAAATCTATTACGCAGTTTATCGTTGAGACGGCAGGGCATTTTGATACTGACGCCGAGCTTAAAATTTGGCTGTCGGGCAAAGCCGATCCTATTGAGATTGAACTAAGTGCATCGTCTGCTCAGGCGGTACAGCAAAACCTAGCAACCCAGATGTTTAGCTAGTTTCTGCATTTGTCATATTTGATTGATGCTTTGAAGTAGCAAGTGAAGAAAGTCTAATCACCCTGCAAGTGCACAAAGCGCTACAACGCAAACATGTACAAAATAAGCGTTAATTAAACTGACCAAACAAAAAAGCGATGCCTTCATAAGCATCGCTTTTTGCTTTTTACTTCTTTCTAGGGCTTGTCGAGCTTGGATGTACAGTAGAGATCAACAGGCCCCAGGCTCTAACCGTATTAGTCTTTCAAGTTACGGTTAAAGAAGTTAGTAATAGTTTTGTATAAATGAATGCCCGTTTGCTTACCACGGATGCTGT
The DNA here is from genome assembly GCF_022348305.1 of Alteromonas sp. MmMcT2-2. Classification (NCBI taxonomy): domain Bacteria; kingdom Pseudomonadati; phylum Pseudomonadota; class Gammaproteobacteria; order Alteromonadales; family Alteromonadaceae; genus Alteromonas; species Alteromonas sp. MmMcT2-2. Next base: position 30,412 of record NZ_JAKRFA010000033.1, on the reverse strand, counting down.
GCTTCTTGCCCGGGTAATCCATAGTTTCAAATGGAATTGCCAAGTCTTGAAGATGCTTGTATAGCATGGTCGAGTGGGTAAACAACACGTTGTCATCTGCCATGCCGTGGTAAATCAAAAGGTCACCCTTCAGATCTTTTGCGTAAGGGAATACTGAAGACGCAGTGTAAGCATCATCATCTGTATTTGGGTTGCCCATGTATCGTTCAGTGTAGTGGGTATCGTATAAGCGCCAGTCAGTTACCGGAGCACCTGACACGCCCGCTGCAAAGTAATCGCCCGCTTTGAACATGGTCATCAGCGTCATGTAGCCGCCATAGCTGTGGCCATGAACACCAATACGCTCAGCGTCAACGTAGTCAAGCGTACGCAAGAACTCTACGCCTGCAACCTGATCGTCCACTTCAATAAAGCCCATTTTTTTATAAATAGGATCTTCAAAGCCTTTACCGCGATAGTTAGAACCACGGTTATCTAGCGTAAATACCACATAACCTTGGTCAACCCAGTGTTGGAAAAGCAAGCCACGGTTACCCGCCCAGCTGTTTGTTACCACTTGTGCGTGCGGGCCGCCGTAAAGGTAAACAATAACAGGGTGCTTCTGTTTAGGGTTTTGCTTGGCAGTGTCAGGCGTGTAAATTCGATACTTAAGAGTTGCGCCATCTTTTGTGGTGATGTCACCAAACTCAGGTGCCGTCCAGCTATCCATGTAAGCGTGCAGAGGGTGGCCTTCTTCAACTTTATTTTCTTCAAGCCAGGTAATTCGCTCGCCGGTGGCGCTATTTAGGCTAACTTGTGCAGGAGAGTTAATCGTTGAGAAACGGTCAATAAAGATAGAGGCATCTTTGCTAAATGCCGCGCTGTGATACGCGCCTAGTTCAGTGATACGTGAAATCTCGCCGCCATCTAAAGGCACGCTGTAAACATGGCTTTCTAGTGGAGTGTCTTTGCGGCCAGAGAAGTACAAACGGTTGTTCGCTGTATCAATAGCTTCAACACTGTCTACAACCCAATCACCTTTGGTTAATTGCTTAACCAGCTTGCCGCTGTTGTCGAATAGGTAAAGGTGTTTAAAACCGTCGCGCTCAGACGCCCAAATAAATTGGCCTTTGTCTTTTAGGAAGTAAAGGTCGTTGTGCAGGTTTACCCACGTGTTGCTTGATTCTGTAAGCAGCACGTTTTCTTTTTTGCTGTTAAGGTCGAACGCTCGCAGCTCTAACGTTTGCTGATCCCGTGTCTGCCATTGGTATGTGAAGGTGGTGTTGTTTGGCATCCACTTACCGCGAGCAAAATAAATGTCTTTATCTTCACCTAAATCTACCCAAGTGCGATCGCCAGAGTTGATGTCTTGAATAGCAAGTTCCACCAAGACGTTTGGCGTGCCCGCTTTCGGGTATTTTTGTTCGATAAGCTTGATGTCGTCAGCATAGATTTCAGAACGCGTGATCACATCTACCGGGCTTTCATCAACTTTGGTAAAAGCAATTTTAGTCTCATCTGGCGACCACCAGTATCCGGTCATACGGCCCATTTCTTCTTGCGCCACAAATTCGGCCATACCAAATTTAATGTTGTCGCCACCTTCTTTGGTAATTGCCGTTTCTTTACCCGATTCAATGTGTTTTACATAAAGGTTCTGGTCGCGAATGAAGGAAATGTAGTTACCTTTTGGTGATAATTTAATATCAGTTTCAAAAGCGTCAGTATCTAAAAGTTGCTTCGCCCCTTTTTCGCCCAGCTTGTGATAAAACACATCGCCACCTAATGGGAAAAGTAATGCTTTACCATCGTCCGACCACTGGTAGCTTACAATACCGCTGCCAGATAAACGCATACGCTCGCGTCGCGCTTTCTCTTCATCAGAAAGCACTTCTTCGCCGCTTTGTAGGTCCTTTGAGTCGAAAAGCATGCGAGTTTGGCCACTTTCAATATGGTATTCCCATAGATCTAGGCGCTCGTAGTCGGTTTGCTTACCTTTAAGAAATGTTACCCGTTGACCGTCAGGTGATACTTTTAACGAACGGGGTGCGTTGCCATCGAGTGAAGGAGAAGAGAAAATACGCTCAATAGTGAGCGTTTCAGCGTTTAAAGCAGTAGAGAGCATAGCGGCTCCAATTAAAAGGGCTTTTTTCATTTTTATCTGCATATTTGACTGTCGAAGGTTTGATTGTAGTTATATCAATTTATGATACAAGGTGCGACATATGAAATCCGCAATGGTGCTAGGAGCGACAGGTTTAGTGGGACGAACGCTTGTAAATATGCTGTTACAGGATAGACGGTACAATGAGGTAACCTGCTTAGTCAGAAAACCGCTCTCCTCCAGTATGTTTAACGACCCTCACAATCGCCTAAAGCCCGTGGTTATCGACTTCGACAATCTACAGGACTATCAAGGCTACTTTAGCGTAAATCATGTGTACTGTTGTCTGGGCACCACGCTTAAAAAGGCGGGATCGAAACAAGCGTTTCGCCGCGTTGATTTTGAATATGTTCATGTTGCCGCACAGCTGACCCGAGCTCAGCGCGCGGACAGTTTTGTATGGATATCATCGGTAGGCGCTGATGCTAAAAGCAGTAACTTTTATTTACGAGTAAAAGGCGAGCTAGAAAACGCGATTATGCGAATGCCTCAGTTACCCCATGCCTCTGCCGTACGCCCTTCGTTATTGTTAGGCAATCGCGACGAGTCGCGGACGCTAGAAGATATAGCGCAGAAAACGGCGCCCATATGGCAAAGCATAATGAAAGGCCCGTTAAAGAAATACCGACCCGTTCATGCCGTTGACGTTGCCAGAAATATGATGTCGCTGCAGCGCTGGAAATAAGCGCTCACAGTAAATGTCACAACCTTAACGTGAAGCACAACCCGACTTGATATAGAATGCGCGCCTTTTAACGCACTAGGTAATACGACTTCCTTATGTTCCGCTGTAAACAATTCACCGTAGCACAGGACAAATGCGCGATGAAAGTGAATACCGACAGTCTGATTTTAGGAAGTTGGGCACAGTTTCGCGCAAACCTCAGCCATGCCCCACGCATCTTGGATATCGGCACCGGCAGTGGCATTTTAGCGTTGATGATGGCCCAAAAAGCAGCGCACTTTTGCAATCCGAACGGTGAAGAGCAGAATGTTCAAAGCAGTTCAATTGACATCAGCTCGTTCGATAATGGCGCAGCCAGAATTGACGCGATAGAAATAGATGAGCAAGCCGCAGCGCAGGCCGCTACCAACTTTAAAAATGCAAAATGGGCCAAACAGCTGTTTATTTACTGCTGTGATGTAACTGGCTACACCTCCCCCCACTTGTATGACCTAGTGATTTCTAATCCACCTTACTTTAACACGCCAGCTACACTTTCAAATGCGTACAGCAAGCAAAGCCAATCTCGCTCCGTGGCAAGGCAAACGTCTGCATTGGGCCCAGATGAACTTTTTAGTGCAAGCAGCAAGTTGTTAATAGAACAAGGGCAAATGTACTGTGTGTACCCAGCGTCGATGGAAGCCTCGGTTATCGAAACGGCTGAAGGTTATGGCCTATCGCTGGCAGATATTCTTTATGTAAAGCATACATCTAACAAATCGCCTTATCTTTGCGCGTTCCACTTTAAAAAAGTAATGGAGGGCGCAAGTGATAATCTTAAAAACGTTACTGCACATCGGGAATGGCCGAGCTTAATAGCGAAAAATGCAATCAAAAATGAGCTGATAATTAGGGATCAAAAGGGCGAATATACCAGTGAATACAAAGCCCTTTGTCAGCCTTTCTACCTTAAATTTTAATGAGCTTATATTAATGAACATAGTTGCAGAAGGCTTTGGCGCAATAGCCGTTGTTTTAAATTTTATTGGGTATCGCCAAACTAACGTAGACAAGTATTTGCTTATTTCTGCGTTTGCCTTAAGTGCACTTAGCATGCATTTTTTTATGCTAGATGCCATGGCCGCAGGCATTGGAACACTGCTTGCCAGCGTTCGTAACTTTATTGCCATTAAACATAGAAGCAATGCCATTTTATTTTTCTTTGTTGCGGTGAATCTAGGCTTCCTCGCTTATGAGTGGTTTGTGCTAGAGCACAGCTGGATAATCTTCATTGCCTATGCGTCTTCACTTATTTTTACAGTGGGATCTTTGGTTATCCGCAATACGCACACTATTAGAAAGGTTTTTCTTGTTGCTGAAACTTTGGGGCTGTTATATGCCATTTCCGTGGGCAGTATTTTTGGAACGGTATTTAATGTAAGTAACTTGATCAGTATTTTAAGTAAGCTGCGCAAGCCCTAACGCTTTAGCAATAAAACTCACCTTATCAATTAGTCTAATTTGCCCACGTTAATCCCGTTTAGTCGGGCTGCTTTTCTGCGACTTACGTTACCTGCTATATGGCTTTTCATATAGTCTTCACACCCTTGTAGGCCTTGCCCTACATGACTTATACCAAAGTTCAATGAGCTAAAGTTCAATATCAATTTGCGTATGTAAGCGTATCGTTATTAATCAGTAAGTATGGTTTCAGCAATTTTTCCTCTGAATGTACGGAAGTAGACTCAGTGTGTAGTAATGAGGGGAGTGTGCGCAGTGAAATTAGTAGATAACTCACAACAATTTGACCAATCACCTACGCTTGAACAATCGTTTCAGAGCGCTATTAATGAAGGCGCTGCGGTAAACGTGTTTGCGCTTGCTCAACAGTTTAAAAATACCAATCCTGCTTTTAAAAAACCTCAACTGGTTGAAGAACGCACGAGTTTAGAGACAGAGCAGCTGTGGAAGAAGCGTCTTTCGATGCTGCTTGATGCAGAAAATAAACTTATGAAAGTTATACGTTTTCGCAAAATTACTGGTATATTTACCGTTGCAAGTATGGCTATGTTTTTATTTTCCCTGTACATAGCGCCAACAATGTCGCCAGTATTGTTCTATGGCCTTATTGTTGTAGCTGCATTTGGAATGGCAACGTATCCGGCGTGGTTGTTAGCGTCTAAAAGCAATAAAAAGCAGAGAGATGACATTTCTCGTTTGTTTTATAAAAGTAATCACGAGATTGAAATGTCGGACGGTAAAATTACGTTAATTAACAGGGCGAACTATGCAAGTGTAACGCAAATACACGTATTGGATCGCAAACTCGTAGACAACACTACACCTCTCAGTTCATTATTGTTCTGTTAGTAGCATCCTTTATTCTTGGGGTGCTACTGCTGGCACCCATGGATGCATTGGGCCAGCTTCTCTCTTCAATCGTTATCCTCATTGCAATATCCTTGTGCAGCAAAGAAGCGCGACACACGCAAAAATACCAGCATTTATTTCGCATTTTAGCTCTGGTGCTAGCCATTGCGCTTAGCGTCAGGTATTTGCTGTGGCGTGGTATTTACACGCTAACCTACTCAGATTTTCTTTCAATGATTGCCGTCTGGCTATTATTTGGCGCTGAAATTTATGCGGGGATCACTTCAGTGTTAGGGGCGATCGTTAACGCGTTTCCGCTCAGTCGACCGCTTTTGTCCCTGGAAGGGGTAGATAAATCAACTCTGCCCAGCGTAGACGTCATGATCCCGAGTTATAACGAAGATGAAGGGATATTAGAAGTTACTATCCGCGCTGCAAAAATGCTCGATTACCCTAAAGAAAAGCTTCGTATTCATTTGCTTGACGATGGCGGAACCGACCAGAAAATTAACGCTGAAAACCCTGTGTCAGCGGCCACTGCAAAACAGCGGCGACAAGATTTGCAAGCACTGTGCAAACGTTTAGACATTACCTACCACACTCGAGCAAAAAATGAGTTTGCCAAGGCGGGTAATGTGAACAGTGCAATACAAAATACCACGGGTGATTTGATTGTTATCTTGGATGCTGACCATGTTCCTACTTCGGATTTTCTTGATAGAACCGTGCCGTGGATGCTTAAAAACGAGAAGGTCTTTCTCGTTCAAACCCCTCATTTTATGGCTAACCCAGATCCTGTTGAGCGTAACTACTTCTCTGCGTTTACTCGCATGCCTTCAGAAAACGACATGTTTTACGGCACTATACAGAAAGGCTTAGACTACTGGGGGAGTTCCTTCTTCTGTGGATCAGCCGCATTGATGAGAAGAAAGCACCTCGATTTGGTGGGGGGCATTTCCGGCCACTCTATCACTGAAGATGCAGAAACCGCGTTAGATCTTCACAAAATGGGCTACGAGTCTGTATATGTGGACAGACCTATGGTAAGCGGCCTTGCGCCAGAAACGTTTGATGCGTTTATTCAGCAGCGTATGCGCTGGGCACAAGGCATGACGCAAATTTTACTACTCAAAAAGCCTTTTAAAGCGCAAGGACTAAAATGGTATCAGCGAGTGGGCTACATGAGTTCAATCATGTTTTGGCTGTTCCCGTTTGCTCGCATCATCTTTTTGCTTATGCCACTGGCGTATTTGGTCTTTGGGCTTCAGGTTTACCATGCATCGATGCTGGAAATTTTTGCCTTCACCCTGCCTCACGTTATTGCCACATACATGATATCCACCATGCTCTTTGGGCGAACCCGATGGCCCTTAGTGTCAGAGTTATATGAAATACTACAGTGCGCATTTACGCTAAACGCATTAATCAAGGTTTTCTTAAAGCCGCGGGCACCTTCATTTGTTGTAACACCAAAAGGAGAGAGTCTTGACAGAACCTTTGTATCGCCACTATCGAGCGTGTTTTACTGGCTAATATTGGTAATCACATTCGCATTAGGGAGCGGTGTCTATAAGTTCATAACAGAGCCTCTTACACGCGAACTTACTGTGGTGGTCATGTTGTGGAATGTATTTAATTTGATTCTATTGTTGTCTGTTCTTAGTGTGTTATTAGAGCGGAAACAGGTGCGTAGTCAGGCACGCCTACCAGCTACGAACAGTGTCGTTATTAAGACTACAAGTGATGAAGCTTGGGTTGGAGATTTGGTCGATCTTTCGCTAGGTGGAGCTCGGTTACGCTTGAAAGGTGAGGGAGCGTTAGTACCTGAAAATGCCACGCTCACATCGTGGAGTCACGCACTGAATAAGAACGTTCATTTGCCAATTAGCGTTCTGCATTACGACAATAGGTCAAAAATTCTTCGAGTACGCTTTATGCCTCAAACCGAAGAACAAGAAAACGAAGTCGTCGCCTATTCACTGTGTGATAGTCTGCGCTGGATGTCGTTTCAACGAAGAAGAACAAGGGCTATCTCATACTGGTTCGGCGCAAAACATGTGTTGAAAGTTGGGTTAAAGCCTGTTTTATTGCATATGCTTGTATTAATGGGGAAGTTCGCCGGGAAATTAGGTTTGCTTGCTAAACCGGCAAAGGAAAATCAATGATAAAAAAATACCTTATGTTCATCGTATGTTTGTGCATGCCTTTTACCCTAGCGGCGCAAACTGACACGTATCGATTAACCGACTTTTTTGGCGGTGAAAGTACTGTGCGCTTGCAGGGAAAATCTGCCTCCATTGATATTCCAATTCCCCTTAGTTCAGTAACTGATGTGGACAGCGCGCTACTTACATTAGAAGTGGTCAGCTCGCAGGCGTTAATCAAAAAACGTTCTCAGCTGTATGTGAGATTCAATAATGCGACCATTGGACAGATTGCGTTCGACCCAGACAGACCTTCTCTTGTATCTGAAATTGCGATCCCTACTTCATTGTGGCGAGCCGGGTTTAACTCTCTGACACTAGCGGTAAGTCAGCACTATGCCGAGCAATGTGTTGACGGCAGTGCGCCTGAATTGTGGAGCGAAATTAATGCATACAACTCAACGCTAAAAATTGCGACGTCGGTGAATGAAAAGCGCTTCACGTTAGATGAGCTGAGCGGATTCTTTAATCCAGGAATTGGCGGACAGCGAAACGTTCAGCTTTACACGGCGCGAGAAGCTGATGATCAAATTAAATATCAGACACTTCCCATTGTTGCTCAAGCACTGTCTCTTAGGAATCAATATCAGCCGCTTATTATCGAGCATGACAGCTTTGATGATGGTTACGTTTTGCCCCAGCTAGAAGACACAGAAAATAGTTTTTGGAACGACCAAAATGTTGCTCGCTACGAGCGTGCTGCATGGTATCTCAAAGCCAAGCAAAAACAGCCTGTTCATATTCTAGTTGGTACAGTAGACGCGTTATCACCGGTATTATCTGACGAAGTGATTAACGACATTGATGGCGCGTTTCTAAAAGCACAGCGCACACCTGCGTTTGTTAAGGACAGCAACGTTATTGTACCGGCTAGTTACCGCCTTATTGTCAGCGGTACTACGCAAGATGAAGTACTTGAGGCAGCGAAAGCCTTGGCGGTAATGGACGATGCGATTAACCCTATTTCACAAGTTACCGTACTTTCACAGTCACAAATGCAGGCGGAAACGCTGCAGCGTCATCGCATTCTGAACCCAGACAATCACTACACATTCCAAGACTTTGGTGTGGCGACCACTCAGTTTAGGGATGAGGGGAACTTCACCAAACGGGTGTCATTCAGATTGCCTGCAGATTTTTATGTACCTGAAAACGCGAGCGTGAGCTTGCTCTTAGACTTTGGATATGGCGCAGGTTTTGGGCCAGGTTCGGTTATGAATGTAAGCGTGAATGACGAACTTGTACACGGTTTGTCTCTTAATAATATTAACGGACAATCCTACCGAGACTATCAGCTAAGAATACCTGCACGGTTCTTCAAAGGCGGGACGAATAATTTAGACTTTGCGGTAACCATGAGAGCGCCGTTAGCAGGTGTGCCTTGTGATGATATTCCTGGTTCCCACCTCGTGTTCCAGCTTGATGATTCTTCGGCAATAAAGCTACCTGATGCAGGAAACGTGGCAGTTCAACCTAATCTCGTCTTGCTTTCAGAAACGGCTTACCCGTTTGCGCGCTTTAAGTCAGCACCATCGTCAACCATTGCTATTCCGTCAGATGACTATTTAGATACAGCGTTAACTCTTTCAGCGAAATTAGCGCAAGTAGCCCAAGTGCCTTTATTGAACGTGAAAATAGCAACTGGAAACGACATTACAACCGAAGGTTCTGTGATTGTTCTAGGTACCCCTGAAAGCTTAACGAATATTGAGCAGTCTGAATTCAGTACGGCCATTGAGGCAACGAAACGCTGGTCTTATCGGTTACAGAACAATCTGTACAATCGCGTAAGAAACCTGACTGACGATCAGTCTTTCAAAGAAATGCGCATAGACGGTCATACCGTTCAAGAAAGTGACTTAGGTGAGCAAGCAGTACTTACTGCACAGGCACACCCTGTTTCATCACAAACCGATACCTTGTTCATTGTTGCAGCGCAGACGCCGGAACTTCTTCAAGCTAGAGTCGAGGATCTGGTTAGTTTGTCGATGTGGGGGCAGATGGCAGGGGATTTCTTCGCATGGAAAGATGGTCTTTCGCCATCACTCATCATGCAGGTAAGCGATAAATATGAAGTGGGTGAAGCCGACGACAGCTGGCTGCATTTACGACTATGGCTGTCTAACAACCCGTGGTATTGGTTAATAGGCTTTATATTGGTTGTATTTGTTGTAAGCCTACTTATTTACCTGTTGCTTAAACGCAGAAATAAACAAGTGCAAGACTCATGGTAAAGCTGCATTACGCTACAAAAGCGACGCTAGTGATAGGTTTTTTGTTCCTGTTGGCGTCGTGCTCTACCAAGGAAGATAGCGAATTCAAGTCTCAGTATATAGCGTATAAGGCATTGTTTGTTGACGGCGGGCGCGTGGTAGACACAGGAAATGATGATGTGTCTCACAGCGAAGGGCAAGGATACGGTATGCTCTTTGCCGTCGCCGCCAACGACAAAGACACCTTTGATGCATTATGGCACTGGACCCAACGTACGCTCATGCGCGAAGACGGGCTATTTAGCTGGCGCTACCGACCTTGTGTGGATAATTCATCTTCTTGTATCGATGACCCTAATAATGCCTCTGATGGTGAGATTCTTATTGCGTGGGCATTATTGCGTGCAAGTGAAAAGTGGGGCGTTGGTAAGTATGAGGAGGACGCCAGGAATATTGTACGTGCTGTAGAGCAGAAACTTCTGGTGGTGAATAATAACAGTGTAGTGCTCTTGCCTGGGGAATACGGATTTGCATCTGACCAAACAGGAAATAGCAGCCTTCAGCTAAATCTGTCCTATTGGGTTTTTCCCGCCATAACTGACCTGTCTTCGCTGTCGGATACTCCGTCACGTTGGGAAAGTCTGTTCGAGTCGGGCTTGATCTTGCTGTCGAATATGCAGTTTTCTACCTACCAATTGCCCAGTGATTGGGTGCGTTTCACCCCTAATAGTACTGAGTCCGATAACAGTAAGATTGGTGCGTTAAGTTTAGATAATGTGATATCGCCTGAGTTTGGTTTTAATGCGATCCGTATACCGCTTCAGCTTGCATGGTCCCCACGTTTTCGCCAAAACGCTAGGTTAACTGAGAAGCTACTTTCCCCCTACAATGCATGGTGGGCGATAACGCCTACGCCAGCTACCATCAACCTGTTAAACGAGGAAACCGCTGAGTACGAAATGTCTAAGGGAATGCGTTCAGTGCAGATGGCCGTAAACAGCTTGATGAAATCAGAAGAAAAGCAAAGGCCAGAGTGGCCTGAGATCAATCGAAACATGGATTATTACTCGGCAAGTTTAACGCTGCTTTCTATGCTAGCAGTTTTGGATAACGCATCGTGAAAACTCGGTTTACTCGCACCTCTTTGTATCTGGCACTAGGCGCTTTGGCCACGTCACTTGTGTCGGTGCAGGCATACGGACAAGCTAAAACAACGTACAAAGAAAAAGATCTGGGTATATTACCTGCACAACAAGATCAGCCGGATTTAACAGGGCTTTGGTACCATATTAATGAGCGACAGATTCAGCAAGCCAATGAAGAGTTTACGCGTTTAAAAGCTCGTTACCCTACGTGGCAGGTGCCACAAGAAGTCGAAACCGAACTAAACAGAATAAACGGCCGCTTAAAAGGTACTAACAAGCCTGTAGTTTCAGAGCCAAGAGAATCGTTTCAGGCTTTAAAAAAGCAGCCAGATAAGCCCGCTTCTAAAGCCCTCCCGCTCGAACAATTTGCTCAGTTAACGCCGAAAGCCAGAGCAAATACGTCGAAGCAAAAAGTAGAAACGCTTATTGCATTGAGCAATCAAATTAAGCGAACTGATTTTTACTTGCTTATGGGGTGGACGGCCATTGATAAAGGCATGTTAGAAATGGCAACGCAGCAGTTCTCTCAGGCCCAACAATCGGCAGTTCGTGATATCGATAAACAATCCGCTCAACAAGGCCTTAACAGTGTCACTGGTATTAAGCTACAGCAGGCATTGTCTTTGCGCGATACGACAACGCTGGAGCAATTTCTCAAATCTGATAACAGCGGCTACGTGAAAGAAGTGCTGCAGGGTGCGGCATGGCAACAATACGACTTGAAAAATTACGACTTTGCCGACGCGCTATTTAGTTTGGTGAACGGTAATGAAGGCAGGTATTTGTCACTTAGCGCGCAAAGCAGCGACACGGCCAAGCAAAGCGCGTTCGACCTAGCATGTAGTGTCAATACTGAGGTTTTCATTCGACGCTGTGCTGATGGTCTGGCTAGCCGACAGGCTCAGTTTTACGATACACGGCGCTACAAGCAAAGTATTGAGTCAGGCGAAGCACTCGCCCGTTTGAGATCGTTAAGTGTAGATGAGCAAGCACTAATTGGGTGGGCTGCTAAAGAGATACAAGACACCACAACCGCCACCGCGGCGTTCGAGCGAGTGCTCGCGAAGACGCCAACCGATGCGGTAATTGCCAATGAATTGGTTACAATTAATCAAGACGACGAAGCCACACTGAACCGATTGTCGCTGAGATACAGTGCGGTAAAAAGCATATTGCAAGAACGCACCACACGTAACGCCTGGCCCAGAAAACAGTTTTGGCTAGCCTATCAAAATCGCGATGCGCGGGGAGTTACAGCACAAACTAAAGATGGCCTAAGTGCAGTCTACGGTATTAATACTCGCAGTCGAAGCGGGAGCGAGGGACTCGGTAATTTCGATGTTCTGTCGCAATATATTGGTATTGGCAGCGGTTATGAAAACTGGCTGTGGCAAGTATCACTCGACTATAAGCAATTCTACAGCGGTAGTCCTCAAGTTGGTGACTGGTTTGGTAACGACCAATTGAGTGGAGCATTTTCGGGAATAAGCGGCTTTGAAGATAAGGGGCTTCGCGCCGAAGCGCATTATCAGGCACCTGATTTCAATTTTTACGCTAACCTTGAATATGCCATGTTCGATCAACCCGTCGGCGCTAAAGTAACGGGGCAGATATCTGCAACCAAATTTCTTACCAGTACAACGGTAGCTGCAACCTTATTTAGAAAGGCAAAAGAAGACAGCTTATTAAGCCAAACCGGAACCTTCAATGCTGATCACGCGAAACCTTGGGGCTACGTGATAGAAAGTGGCATAAGAGGGTTAGTAGCGCATGCAGTGGCCGACAACTGGTCTGTTGCAGGTACTGCTCAGGTTAGTCGCTTAGAAGGCGAGCAGGTTGACGACAATAGCGCACTCTCTCTACGGGGTGATGTGAGTTACGATATTGCTACCATGATATCTCCCATGCTTGATTATTGGCGCGTAGGGCCATTCTTGAGCTATACAAGCTACGATAAAAATTTAAGCGGCTTTACGGTCGGCAATGGTGGCTACTTTAGCCCCAGTCAGTTTGTCAGCATCGGGGGCTATTCAGAGCTGTTAACGCTTGAGGCGCTAAACTGGCAAGTTAAACTTCGAAGTTCACTTGCGCTTTCACGTGTTGAACAAGACGATGATCTGCGCTTTCCGATTGGAGGTGCATTTCCTACGGCAGACGAGAACGCGACCCTTGGTGAAAGCTCAGATACGGGTTTAAGCGGAAATTTTATGGCTGAAGGTCAGTATCGAATCAATCACAACTGGATTGTGGCTGGGTATATAGGAAAAGCATTTGCGGTTGAGTACCAAGCATTTGAAGCGGGTATTCAGATAAGGTGGCGAGAAGGGCGAGGTGCTGGTGTAACAAGCGATGAGCTTTTGCTGTCTTCGCCAAGATTAAGCGGCTTTGCACTATAAAGCCGCTTTTGCCTGAAGATTCACTCTCTTTTTAAAGCGTTAATTCGCTTTTCTACGTCTAGCTAGCATGAAACATCCAGCGCCAAATAAAAGGGCGATTGATGCAGGTTCACTTACGTTGATAGCGCCGAACTGATAGTTATTTACTTGGCCTGTCGGCGCATTGTAGGTTTCGCCGTCGTCATTAATCAGTTGCACCAACGGAGTGACCAAACTATTAGCAATGACATTACCGTCTACATGGCCATTGTAGAAACTTAGCTCTGCATATGGCGCCAGTACACTACCTTTAACACCCACACTATGTAGTGTAAGAAAATCAGCATCAACAAAGTTAAACAAGATGTTGTTGGTATAAAGGCCATCATGACGCTGACCTACATTGTTGTCATTGTCTCTGTACTGGCCATTTTCTCTGAAATATTCATTTTCCTGCGTAAAGGCCGTATTAAAGAAGCCAGTGTTAAATAACTCAACTGATTCACCGTAGACATTGATGATGTTGTAGCTGGTGGTTGAGAAATCGTAAACAATGCCTTTATCAGCAGCGCTGAACCAACTAGCGTCAATATTGTAGATATTGATATCATCAGAGCCAGAGAAGGTAATGGTATTTAATACATCCTTGCTAGCGTCGGTACAAGCAACCGCTTGATCCGAATCGTTAGCGTCAGTGCACGACAATGTTGTTGTGCCATTCACCGACATTGACGCAAACTCCTGAGACTGCGCTGTTACTTCGGCAGCAATAGCATTAAAGTCGATATTGTTAACGTTAGCCTTACTCACGCTGCCCTGTTCAACAGATGTTGCTGTCGAACCATTGATAGCGGTGTAATTGTTAACGTCGTTAAGCGTTACGGTACCGTTAACTTCGCTGCTATCAAGTTCAACGCTAGACTCAGCAAATACGTTTCCGTTTTCAACTTGGGAGCCATATAAAGCAGGGTTGCTCACACTGTCGTAAACACTATTAGGCCCACCAAGTTTCACAGTATTGGCGTGCACATCACCTGATACAACATTTGAGTTACCTAGTTTGACATCACCTTTGGATGAGATACCGCCAGACTTCACCGTAGAATTAATGAGATTTACAGTCTGCTGAGCGTTAACCGCTTTATCGAATGTGAGTTCAGATCCAAACACCATACCTGACACGGTAGTTGAACCACCGTGAACATCACCGCGCGTGAAATGAAGGTTACCGCCTACGGCAAGAGCAGACTCAGACATATCTGGCGATAACAGTAAGCCAACATTGAAATCGGTTACGTTCATTTCGCCACCGACAGCTAGTCTTCCTTCAACATCGGAAGATTGGCCAGTAAAGCTATCGAAGATGAATGCGTTGTATTCAAACGCTTCACTCAATTCAATTTTGGCGGCAGACACTTGTGGTGCTGACATAACCGCTGCAAGTACAGCAGTGTAGAGTATTTTTTTGTGCATAATGGCTCCAGTGACATCAGAGTCTGGAACCGAGTTTCAACATGGATTTTCCAGACACACCGAATGGTACGATCTGAACAAAATTCATGCGATAGCACAAGAGATACTTTGGTATAAGGTCTTATACGAAAAAAGCCACCCGAAGGTGGCTTTCTTTATTTTGCGTGGTCAGAAAGGCGTTTTAGCTGCTCTTTTTAACCAAAACAGATACTTTATCAATACCTGCAATTTTAACTTGGTTCATAACTTCTACCACAGTACCGTGCTCACTGTCTTCGTGAGCCTGGATAGCAGCTGAATCCGTGTTGTTTTCCGCTAGGTATGTTTGCGCGTTTGCAACCACACGACGAATATCAACTTCGCGGCCGCCCATCATAATTGTGCCATCAGCATCAATACGGATAGAAAGCGCTTTTGAAGGCTTATCGTTTTTCGCTTGATTATCTTCAGGACGGTTTACGTCCAAACCTTTCTCTTTCACGAACGAGGTCGTTACGATGAAGAAAATCAACATGATGAACACGATGTCCAACATGGGGGTCATATCAATCTGAGCCTCGTCTTCAGCCGAGGTATGCTTCTTTCTTTTCATCTCGTCTTCTTTCTTCTGTTACGTTCGAGCGCTTTAGTATACTGCTTGTTACAAAAATATACAGGGTTTTGTACAAAAACAGCGTGCTCATTAACACTTGTTGTTGAAAAAATACTCAGTTTCACAGTAATAAAACAACAAACTAGGTTTGTTTATGTGAAATAGCGACACCTAATTGGTAAAAATACAACATCAATGCCTGATTGAGTGATGTACGCAAGTTACCATGAGGATAAATGCCAAGTCTAGCTTCCGTTGATTTTTTTGTCCCCTGCACCAAAAATGCGTTTTTGATCTCGTGATCTTGAATACAGGCTTCAAATGCGCGGGCAGCCATCTCCTGAGGCATAGCATAATAATACATTTTTAACGCGCGATCAGCTTCTACGGATCGCACAAAGTACTCATTTGGTCTTTTTTGATCATTTAGGAACAATAGCGAGAAACAATCGCTCAATTTTTGATTCAACGGATGAGGATTCATCGGGGCATTGTCGAGCCAGGCCTGTGTAGCAAAGCTGCCGGCGGCAATACCGTCGAACATGCGCGGCGCAATATAATGATCGAAAGCGTGAAACCATTCGTGGGCTAGCGCTCCGGCTCCTGCATTTTTTGCTAGCGCAAGCTGTCTTTTCGCACTGTTGTAGTGGGCACTGCTGTGTTTTTGACCGCCACTGCCAAAAGCCAGTGACAGGGATCCGTTTAACGATAACACCTGTTCATTGATATTTAAGATCGCGACCAGATCGTAAAGCGCATCGAAAAAGAGGTTGGCAGCGATCTGTTGTTCTTCTGCTGTTACCCATCTACCCACAGTGATCGTAGCGAAATTAAACAGTTTGCGAATATCTTGAAATGAAACATCAGCGCCGTCCCTGTGGCTTGGGCCGTTGCGATAAAACTGCTGATGAATACGGCCTTTACTTTCCAACACTGACATCCGAAATTTATAGGCGTTAAGCCATCGAGACCAATAACTGTTCGCACCATGCTTCGATGCGCGCGTCTGTTTTGTCGTATTGGTTTTCATCGTCAAGAGACAGGCCAACAAACTGAGTTTTGTCTTCGGTTAACGCTTTTGAGGCGGTAAATTCGTAGCCTTCGTTTGGCCAATAACCCACGATCTTACAGCCTGATGGCAATATTGCATCGTGAAGCATGCCTAATGCATCTTGAAACCATTCACCGTAACCAAGTTGGTCGCCAAGTCCGAATAAGGCGATGGTTTTCCCTGATAAATCCAAACCGTGCACTTCTTCCCAATGAGACTCCCAATCTTCCTGGAGCTCGCCAAAGTCCCACGTTGAAATACCAAAAATGATAATGTCGTATTCGGCCGTGCGCGTTAGGTTAACGTCTTTAATGTTGTGAAGGTCAACAATATCTTCGTCGAAAAGGCTATTGAGCTGCGCTTGGATTTTTTCTGCTGCCATTTCGGTATAGCAGGTTGTTGAGCCGTAAAATAATCCGATGGACAGTGCGCTATCACTCATTAGATACCTCTTTTGAACTAATCGTCTTTAGAAGCTGGGAATTCTACCTCTTTACCGTTGCTCAACAAAGCTTTGCACTGAACATCGGTGTTTTTCTGTGAAATTTTTAATACACCAATGGCGCAACCGTTGAATAATTCGCCATAGCCCAAACTTGGCTCTCTCGCTTTTACTGACATATTTCGACGTCTTGTGAAAAGGTTTAGAGGCGATTTAGAGCGATAAAGCACGCGGTTTAATCTATCTAGCCATTTGATCAATCCATCCGGAAAGGCGTTTTTTAATCCACTGCAGGTGAACTGGGTGATGTGAGGGCTGTTGCGCCTAAAGCGCAGGCGTACATCGTATACAAAGGAATAGTGCACATCGCCAGATAGAATGATGAAATCGGGGGGCGTTTTGTAATGCCTGAATATGTTTAATATAACGTTCGCGGTGCCTTTGTGGGCCATCCAGTTCTCAGCATCAACAGTAAGCGCCTTGCCAAAAAACGTAAACACCTTTTGAATGGCTTCGATAACCTTTACGCCATAAATGGGAGCGGCAGAGACAACGATGACAGATTCTTTGCCGATTATGGAATGTTGAAAATCACACAGTGCTTCCCAGTCCATTAGCCCCGAGGGCTTATTCATATTAGATTCACTGCGCCAACGCTGCGTGCGGGTGTCTAAAACCTCAATAGGTGGTGTGGTATCTAAACGGTAATGCCACTGATCAAAATCCAACAGCTCATCAATGATTTCATCGTGCGAGTTTAAACCGCTTTCTCCCATTGATTCTTGTACTTTAGCAATTAATGGCGCTACTTTTTTTGGTGCATTTCCCCAGCCTTGGCAAAGCAAGTAGCCGATAAGCGCATTGCCGATCATGCGTTTTGATAGAGGGTTTCCATAGACTTCTTGTTCCCAGCCCCGGGTTAAGTTCCAATCGTCGGTAACATCGTGATCGTCAAAGATCATATAGGTAGGAATGTGTGCCAGGGCCCTACGTACCTGCGGTAGCTGTTTTACAAAGCCGTTAAGCGATTCGTGTTCTTTGTCGAAAATAGCGTGGTATTTTGGGGGGATCCCATCTTTATCTATATTGATATCAGCCCAAAGCGTGTCGGACCACACCAGTAAATACATAGCGATGATCTCCGCACTGCCAATCAAATGGTTTTGCGCGTTTACTGATGTGAATACCGGTTTTTTCTTAGCACCAAAGAATATTGAAGACAGTACCGTATTGGTCGCAATTTGTGGCAGAAGCTGCTCTCGTTCGTAATACCCATGTTCATGTGTGGCAAGTTCATTAGTGTTGGTTACTACTGCCCCTTCCAGTGCTTCATGATAAAGACCTAAACGGTCAATCACGCTGTGTATGGCTTTAAGCATAGGACCTGCGACATCATCAGCGTAAATTTGATCGCCCGTCATCAACAGGAGATCGGGAAAATCATTTTGCTTTTTGAACGCATTTTTATGGAGTACATCTACTTGTGCTAGGGCATCATCACTGTGAAAGTGAGGCTTACGGCATGAGCCGTGCAATATGGTCTCGGGAGTCTCGGTGTAGTGGAAACATAAGGAAGACTGCCCATCGTAAAGAAGCCCGCGTTGTTCATTTTCCCATGAAGCCTGCTGAGCATCGTCGCTAAAAGATAGCGAGTAACCTATCCGCGCAGTATCTTCGAAGGGCTCTGACGAAGTGAAAGAGAGCAAGTGTATAAATGCGTACTTACCTACGCGTATGGTTTCGCGTTGACAATTGCCGCTGACGACGACTTCATTTGCAGATAGATTTAGCGTAGGTGAATCGGCGTTACTGGTTACTACCCAAATATGACATTCTGTAGATGTCACCTTTCTTACTATCGGACCTGCAATAACTTGGGGCAAGTGCTGCGTAGAAATGACGCTCTCCTTTAATTTTCGTCAATATTAATACACGTAAGCGTGTTAACTAAATATGCTGCACATTAATCGAAAACATGATGACAGCACGACTATTTAACGTTGCCAAATCATATATGTACTCAGCAAACCTGATGTCTATCGCATAACCTTACTCTTTTTTGTGAATAAACGGTATGCTCGATATACTCCCTTACAATTTTTTCAGTTTTACCTTTTGCTCTCGTCTTAATAAACGGAGAGAGGACTTCACACTATGCTAAAATATTTAACCAGTGCTGTGCTAACCACTTTACTGATAAGCGCCTGTAGCGAGCCGAAAGACGTTGTTATCACTCCTGAACCTCAAGACTTAACAGAAGTCACTGTGGGTAAATGGATCCTTGATGAAAAAGGCAACGTTATGTTTGATCCTCAAACCTCAGGGTTAGTGGTGCTAGACGGTCAACTTGTCACTATCGCAGATGCTAGCGCTGATACCACTCAACAGTTGAAACTTCATAGCATTTCACCAGATACCGCAACGCTGAGCGCATCGAGCGAACGCTTTTCATTTTCCAATACCGTGCGCCGAAGCTGCTTTTATAGCTATTTGAGCGAGCAACCTGATTTAGAAGCGCTAGCCGTAGACCCCAGAGACACTAACGTAATTTATACGGTTACCGAAGATGCTACCCGTACCGGCGCGTTAAGCCCTCGCTGTGAAACCAAATACGAGGAAACAGGGTCAACAGATTACCCTACCTTGTTGGTAAAATTGACACGAAAAGATAATGGCTCGGTTGAAATGTCGGATGTGCGACCTCTTCAGTTTCCCAACGATTTTGAAGTAGGTAATTTTCCTAACGACGGCATTGAAGGGTTGACGATGGCTGAAGACGGCACGTTATATCTGGCGCTAGAGAAAGATAAAGCAGGACAGCCAAGAATTTTTACATTGGCTGTTGATGAAGACTTTTTCTCGTCGAATGATTTTGCCACAGTGAGCGAGCCTAACCTTCAACTTCCTTCGTTTACTTCAGGTAATCATCCTATCAATGGACTGGCGTTATATACTCATTCAGCGGGCGCATCCTATTTGTTTGGCGCAGCAAGAAACGACAATGAACTGTGGGTAATTGATGTGAGTGGCAGTAAGCCAACAAAGCGTATCCCTATTACTTTCGACGTTGCCGGCGATCAGAGTTGCGAACAATACACAATGGATAATTCGTCGATGGAAGGACTAGTGACCATTGAAAATACCTTGTGGATCATTAACGATCCTTGGGAGAAAAACTACCTTAAAAACGCGACGTGCGAAGCTCATAAGAAGCGTTATGAAGACTTAGCGCCTTTATTGTTTCCATTAGAAATTAACAGCGTTTGGTTTGAATAATAAGAAAACGAATAGATTGAAAAACAAAAGGGTTGCTTTTAAGCAACCCTTTTTATTGTTGGCTAACGCTATTGATAGCGCGCTTAATATCGCTGTTTTATTTATGCGTCGCTGCGAAGTCGAGAAGCGAAGGTTTTTTTGAACTTCGCAAGTTTAGGCGCCACCACCATAGAGCAATATTGGTTTTGTGGATTATTTTTGAAGTAATCTTGGTGGTAGTCTTCGGCGTCGTAGTAGTTATTTACTGCTACTATTTCAGTCACTACGGGATCGGGCCAAATCTCTTCTTCTGTGATTTCTGCGATAATTTTTTCTGCTTCAGCTTTTTGTGTATCGTCGTGATAGAAAACCGCGCTGCGATACTGTGTGCCTACATCATTGCCCTGTCTGTTAAGCTGTGTAGGGTTGTGCAGCGCAAAGAAAATTTCTAGTATCTCTCGGTAGCTAATGCTGTCGGCATCAAACGTCACTTGTACCACTTCAGCATGGCCAGTATTTCCTTTGCATACCTCTTCATAGGTTGGATCGGCCTTTTCGCCTCCAGCATAGCCAGAAATTGCTTTTTCCACGCCTTCAACGCTATTAAACGCTGATTCGATACACCAAAAGCATCCGCCTGCCAACGTGGCGACTTGTAAATTTGCCATAGTAAAAACCTCTCTTAATCTTTGTCTGTAGTGTGGGTGCGGGTAGGTCACAACACAAGTCATCCAAGCGTGTTTTTTTATCGTATAAACGAATATTAAATAAGAATAATGTGCGAGCTGAGTGAAAGGTTTTAACATGTGAGGCTAGCTGCTTTCTTTCAAGCAGTTTGCAACTGGTAAGAATGCGTATAAACGTGTTCAAAATTTGGCAGAGGTATTCAGTCGTGATTATTTTCTATGACGGGTATTGTCCGTTGTGTATCGCTGAAATGCGTCATTTAAGAAAAAGAGACAAGCACAACAAATTAACATTGGTAGATATTCAGGCCCCCGATTTTTCGAACCGTTATCCAACCATGGATTGGCATGCACTCAATGCAAGAATTCACGGACTTCGTGAAGACGGGACGTTGATAACTGGCCTTGATGTCACTCATGAAGCATGGAAAGCCGTGGGCATGGGTTGGCTATATGCACCGCTTCGCTGGCCTGTTATTCGTCATGTAGCCGATGCTTTCTACAATGTATTCGCAAAGCATAGATACACCATTTCATACCTGTTAACAGGTAAAAAACGCCAGTGCGATCGCTGCATACCAGGAGAAGCCAGTGAAAAATAACGTCCTTATAGTGGGCGCGTCGGGCGGTATTGCGTCTGCGCTTATTGAGCAATATAGCAGTGAAGGTGCTAGGGTGTTCGCGGTTAGTCGCGCCCCTATATCTGACACCAATCATTCTGGGGATGTTACCTATCATCAGCTGGCCGAACAGGACGATAGGCACATAAGCGAATTTGTTGAACAGCTGGCTGAACGGCAGGTTGTGTTAACTACGGTAGTTATCACAACAGGTTTTCTACACCGCGAAAGCGATGGCATTCATCCTGAGAAACGTTTGGAAGATGTCAGCGAGCAGGCCTTAGCGGCTTATTTTTCGACTAACAGCATTATTCCCGCAATGTGGCTCAAGCATTTGGTGAATATTATGAGTAAAGAAGGCTCAACCCTTGTTTGCTTAAGCGCGAGAGTAGGGAGTATTTCAGATAATGGACTTGGCGGGTGGTACGGCTACCGCGCGTCGAAAGCAGCGCTCAACATGTTGGTTAAAACGGCGTCGGTAGAATACAAGCGCAGATTGAAAGACGTGATGCTTGTTTGTTATCACCCTGGGACGGTTGATACGGGGCTTTCTAAGCCTTTTCAAAAGAACGTTGCCGCCAAGAAACTGTTCACGCCTGAGTTTACCGCTAAACAGCTTATTCATCACCTTTCGGCGCTTAATCGAGACCAAGCTTGTCATTTTATCGACTGGAATGGCGAAGTGGTAACTTGGTGATACGGTCTAACATCATTTCAGCAAGTCCAACATCAAGACTTTTTATTTCACTGCTGTTACCATGCTATTTTTGGGAATGGTGCAGCGTATTGATAAGCCCATAGAGGTAGCAATACAACGCGTTGACGCCACACGTGAGTCATAACAACAAACGCCATCCTGATAATAAATAATACCAGTTCGCTCGGCTTGATTCTTACGAATAGTAAGTACCGACAACCAGCATAAATTGTGAGCTCACGACGTGTTTGTGCATCACAAGGCGTGATACGGCGAACTGCTATAACAATAACTCAACAAGAGGAAGGGATATGAGCGGGGCCAGAGAACAGTTCGGATCGCGCATAGGTTTTATTTTGGCTGCTGCAGGTTCTGCGGTAGGCATAGGTAATTTGGTAGGGTTTCCTGTCGGTGCAGCTAAAAATGGCGGTGGTGCATTTCTTTTAATGTACGCTATTTTCGTTTTTGCCATTTGTTTACCGGTAATGCTGGCGGAAATGTCAGTTGGTCGCCATGCTAAAAAAGACCCGCTTGGTGCATACAGTGATATAAGCGGTAATGAAAAGAAATGGAAAGTCGCGGGGTGGCTAGCTATTGCTACGCCGTTCATGATTGCCGTTTTCTACATGGTTATTACTGTGTGGCTTTTCGGCTATTTGTTCGAAGCAGTAAGCGGAAATCTAGACAAGTTAGCTAACCCAGAAACCTTTGGGCTGTTTATTAATTCAGAAGCCATCTTTTTATATATGGCGGCCGTTGTTGGTGTGGTCTACCTCATCCTTCAAGGCGGTGTAAAAGAAGGGATAGAAAAAGCGGCAAAGCTGCTCATGCCTGCGCTTTTCGTGATGCTTATCGGTCTCGTTATCTTCGTATTAACCCGCGAAAATGCGATGGCTGGCGTTGAGTTCTACATCGTTCCTGAGTTTTCAAAAATCACTGCTGAAGTGGTGAATGGTGCGCTATCGCAGGCCTTTTTCTCTCTATCGTTGGGTATGGGTATTCTTATTACCTATGGTAGCTACATTGATAAGCGTGCAGATGTACCGAGCGCTGCCAAGCTGGTGGCGTTAACAGACACGGCCGTGGCGTTCACTGCGGGTTTGATGATCCTTCCTGCCATCTTCTCTTTTAACCCAGACATTAACCCTGATGATTTAAGTGAATCGTCAGTGGGCATGATTTTTACTTACCTGCCTAGTATCTTTCTAGCGTTACAAGACTCGATTGGATATATGGGCGCATCGATTGTCGCTAGCTTGTTCTTCTTACTAGTGTTCTTTGCGGCAATTACGTCGCTAGTGTCTATTTTTGAAGTACCTGTTGCGGCGCTTATGGATGAAAAAGGTGTAAGCCGTAAATGGGCGCTTGGGTCGCTAGGAAGCATTATGATTTTGCTAGCCATCCTAAGTGCGTTGTCATTCGGTAAAGTTGATATGCTTACGTCGTTTATGCACTACGCTGGCGCAGATAAATCACTATTTGATGTCATTTACGATGTGTTCTACGACACGATTTTGCCTTTAAACGGCTTGCTAATTTGTTTGTTTGTTATTTATCGTTGGAAGAGTGCAAACTTCAATGCGTCTTTGGAAGAGGGCAGCAGTGGTTACAAAGGCAGCTGGTTTGAAAAGTACGTGGATATTTCGCTTAAAACCTTTATTCCGCTTATTTTACTCGTGATTTTTGTAAACACGGTAGCGGTAAAATACTTCGGGTTGAGCCTATTCGGATAGTCAGGTTTTATAAGAAATGACGTGAGCTAGCAGTGAGCTCAACTTAAAAACGGCAAGCCTAAAGCTTGCCGTTTTTGTTTGTGTCAGAGTATGTATTTTCACTAAGTGAAAGCCTAAAACATGCGATAGGGGTCGCTATGCTCTGGTGTAATATTTAGCCTTGCCCAGCTTTGTGCGGCGTCAATCACTTTGCCAGCAGGTTCCGCTTCAGTATCAGAAAAGCGAGGAGCATCAATATCCATCGCCTTCGCTGCATCCACGTAATAAATACCGCGCTTAGGATGAGACAAGCTGCAAAGGTGAATAACATCGTTAAGCGGCTTGCCACAAATGATGGTCGTCAGCGCAGATACAATGTCGTACACATGTACAAGGTTTATTCGCTTATTTCCTGCATCTAACTGTTTTCCACTTAACGAGCGGGCGGGGTGACGGTCTGGGCCTACTAAACCGGCTAGGCGAACAATACTGATATCAACCTGACCTCGTTTAGACAATAAATAGTCTTCAATAGTCACGTGGGCTTTGGCCGAGGCTGTTTGCGGCTGTGTAGTGCTGACTTCGGACACTACCTCATTTGTTGCATCGCCGTAAACCGACGTGGTGCTGATAAACACGATATGCGCCACCTTTACGCTGATGGCTGCGTCTATCAACTGCAGCATATTGTTGGTGTATGACGCGAGATCTGTGTTTCTCCTGCCAGGGGGAATATTTAGCAACAAGGTAGCGTTTGGCAAATGGTTACAAAGCGCTGATGTATCTTCGCCCAGGGCATATTCAATTGCGGTGATACCTTGGTCTTGTAACGCGAGACGTTTCTGTTGGCTTCGAGTGGTGCCAACAATATTGACCTTTCCTGAAAGTGCGTTGCCCACATAGCTGGCTAACCAGCCGTAGCCACTAATTACTACATTTTGAGTCATCGATTAAATACCCCTTTGTTTAGGGCTTAAGAGTACATTAATTGGAGGGCGGTTGTCGTTAACTGTAAAAATGAAAAACCGACTGGGTTACAGTCGGTTTTTCAAAGGTGAGTGGTTAGCGTTGCAAGTCGTTTCGCTTTGCGCGTTTAGTTCGCTAAATGTTCCAACTACATTTTCATTTCGTCGTTGTGGTCATGGTGGTTGTCTTGATCAATATCTAGCAGGTTCAAGTCATCTAGCCCCGATATGGATGCCTGCATCTTGCCTTCGGCATAATCCGCTTTCTTCAGTACCTTACACAATGCATCGCCTTTTTCTTCCAGCGCAGCCGCTTGGCTTTCTAAGCGATATTCTAAATCTTCACCCCAGCGCTCCATCTTTTGCTCAAACTCAGACATATCACCGCCTTCCCACAACATTTGTGTTCCTACGGCAATAAGTATTCTACCCATAGACTCACTGATTAAAGACTCAATTTGCGCTTCGAATTCTTGCTCCCAGCTTTCGTCAAACCAACCTGGCTCATCGAATTTAGTTGAATCAACGCGAATATTCCCTGCGTCATCATAGAATGAAGTGTTTAGTTTGGTTTCAAGTGAGTCGAACAGTTCACGAAAATCGTCACCCATTTGATCGCCGCCTAACAGTTCAGTAAAGACTTCAGTTACTGCCACGTTGGCAATTTGCAGCCCTTCACTGGCGATATTCAAGGTCATAGGGATGGCGATATCAATGTTGTTGTAATATTCACTTACCCAGCGCTGTTGTTCGCTGTCAAGCGATACTGGTTCGCCGTTAATGGTCATATTGTGATGGGAGTCAATCGTCATCACTGAGCCATTGTCCATCTGTACCGTTAGATCACCTTGGTAATATTGAATATGACCATCAAGCTCCATGTCACAACTGTTGTTTTGAAAGCTGCTGTCATGCGCCAATGCGTGGCCGCTCATTAAAGTACTGGTAAGGGCAACTGAAAGTAATAGTTTCTTAGACATTGTTCATTCCTTAATTTACGTGTGACGCGTTAACGAAAGTGCTCGAAGCAAACTGCAATGCGTTGTAGTGTCACTGTCAAATAGACGCTAACGATACTCGCTGTTATACCTAAGGTAGAGCAATGGCCTTGCCAATATTTAAAGTCTATATCTTTCAAATGGTTAGTGATATTTGATGATTTCTTTATGCTCTGCTAAATACACTATTTAGTGAGATTACCAACTAATTAGTAGTTTTGACTAAGATCAATTAATACCGATAGCGGTACATTTAAGCCAATCCAAGCATGGTTAAATCTTATTTATTGGTGCATAATACCGCCAATATTTTTAAGGGGTTATCACAATGGCTGATTGGATTAATGCAATTATGTTTGGTGTTGCGCTAATTGCCTTTACGCTAGGGCTAAGCAGCATCGTTATGGGCTTTATGACTGCTAAAGCAGGTGCTGAAGGTATGCAGGAAAAAATCGAGTACGGTTTTTTTGGCGTTACTGGTTTAGTACTTTGCTTACTGATGGCCTACGCATTGGCTTAAGCGATAAGCATTAAAAAAACCGGCTATCTCAGCCGGTTTTTTTTCGTCTTGAACAAGTCTTTATTCATCACTGCCTTATCGATTAGTTTCGCTCTTCTCCTGAGCATCCTCAGGCGCATTGTCGCTTTCGGGACTATTTCTATAAGCGCTTTGTTCGCGATGGGCAAGCAGCGACAAATGTCCATCACGTTGATAAGCGCGTAAATCGAACAAATCCAGCATAGCCATAACGTGGTCGAAAATATCCGCCTGTACTTTTTCGTACCTCACCCATTCCTTTTGTGCACTGAAGCAGTAAATTTCTAAAGGTAAACCAAGCTCATTAGGCGGTAGCTGCCTAACCATTAGGGTCAGTTCTTGGTTTACATCCGGGTGCTTGCGCAAGTATGCCTCTAAATAAGCTCTAAAAGTGCCGATGTTGGTAAGGCGACGGCTGTTTAGCAGATCCGACTCATCAATGGAGTAATCTCGGTGATAAGCGCGGAGCTCATTTTTCTTCTTATCGATATATTCGTTGATATAGCGAATTTTCGAAAAGCGCTCTAGCATATCGTTGTCACAGAGCTTAATAGAGTGCACATCAATATAAATGGCGCGCTTAATTCTGCGTCCGCCAGACTCTTGCATACCGCGCCAGTTCTTAACTGCTTCTGTAGTAAGGCTGTAAGTCGGCAGCGTAGAAATGGTTTTATCCCAGTTTTGTACTTTGACGTTGGTAAGGCCTATCTCGAGTATTTCACCATCTACTTCATACTTAGGCATGGCAATCCAGTCGCCCGTATTAAACATGCGGTTAGCGGCTATTTGAATGCCGGCAACAAAGCCCAGAATGGTGTCTCTGAATATCAATAGTAAAACAGCGGCAATGGCGGTTAAGCCAGACACAATAAGTAGCGGGCTTCTGTCTACAATTAATGAAATACTTAATAGTATGGTGACAATAGCAAATGCCAATTTGGTAACTTGAATAAAGCCAGTGATAGGTGCGCGTTTAGCAAGCGCTGAGGCGTTATAAACGTCTTCCACTGTGCTCAACATGGCATATAAGGCAAGAAGGCCGCTATATAGCATGTATAGCTGAGCGCTCTTTATCACCATACCGTGCATCACGGCTTCATCGCTAATAAGTACCGGTGTGGTTAAGTAAATAAACAGGGCAGGAAACAGGTGCATTAAGCGACGGAAAAATCCGTGCTGCTGCAAGGCGTTGTCCCAGAGGTTATTGGATTTGTATACCCAACTGGCTATCTGGGGGCGCACCAATAGCCTTGCGATAATATAGATTACCGCCGACACCACTAAAATACTACTTAGTGCGATGACGTTATACAGCGGATCTTCAGTAGTAAGATTCGGGAAAATATCATTAACTATGTGAATAAAGTTATCGCGTACTGAAGCACTGACTTCCATTAATTACGACTCCAACATTTTCTTTATACGGTTGTCTTTATTTTCCCATAGACCGTTCAACCAGTTTTGGAAATAAAGACGAAACTCAGACTCAGTGCGTTCTGAATGCTGTTGTAATTCAGGTACCGGCGTAACGTTCACATCGATCACGATTTTTGTCATCTGACCGCTAAGCATTGCCATCATAGGGTGACGCTTATTTTCCGGGTAGAGCAGCGAGATATCTAACACGTTGGTAAATAATTCACCCATAGCTGAGAGCGTAAAGGAAACGCCGCCGGCTTTGGGGGGCAGGAGGTTTTCATAGGGACTTTGCTTTGACAGATGCTTCAATGAAGTAAATCGAGTTCCCTCTACAAAGTTAATGACCGTTGTGGGCACCGTTCTAAACTTCTCACAATACGCTTTGGTGGTTTCGAGATCCTTTCCTTTTTTCTCTGGGTGCTTTTCTAAATACGCACGGGTGTATCTGTGCATAAACGGCATATCAAGTGCCCAGGCACCCAGTCCGACAAATGGCAGCCAAATAAGCTCTTTCTTAAGGAAAAATTTGGGTGCAGGAATGCGGTTCGTTGCGAATTCAATGAGCAGAATAATGTCGAGGTAGCTTAAATGATTGGCAATAATCAGATACCAACGGTCTTTTGACAGCTCGCCGTGTACCGAACACTCAATATCGACGCGGTTAAACAAGCGTATCATGAGAACGCTGACCCGACCGAAGCTAAACATTAGCCCGTGCATCACTTTATTCCATGCCGTTCTTATCTTTCCGTTAGGCATAATAAGTTTTACCAAGCCCAGTAAGATAATTAGGCCTCCCCACAACGCAAGATTGAGAATTTGTAGTGAAGTGTGTATTACGAAAATAAAAGGAGCGAGTACTGCGCGAATCATAATGGTTTCTGTGTTGCGTTTAGTGAATCTAAAAGTTGATCTTTGGCATGCCAGCGCTCATTCAACCACGTCTGAAAACGGGCTCGAACTTGCGGATCATCAAAATAATTGTCGTTGAAAATGCCGTTTTCCATAATGTCTTTGATGGGCATTACGTTGATATTCACACGAATATCACGAACCTTACCACTAACGAAGTCCCAGAAAGACGGTACGCCGTTCGGGTAATCAATTGTGACATCAATAAGTTTATGCAAATGATCGCCCATCGCAGACAAAACGAATGCTATGCCGCCTGCTTTAGGCTTAAGTAAATGAGTGAAAGGCGAGGCCTGCTTGTCGTGCTTGGCTTGCGTAAAGCGCGTGCCTTCAACAAAATTCATAATACTTACAGGCTTATTTCTAAATTTCTCACACGCTTGGCGCGTGGTTTCCATATCCTTTCCTTTCAAATGCGGGTTTTTAGCCAAAAATGATTTGGAATACCGGCGCATAAATGGAAAATCGAGTGCCCACCAAGCCAGACCTAAAATGGGAACATAGATAAGCTCTTTTTTGAGGAAAAATTTCAAAAATGGGATTCTTCGGTTAAATACACGTTGAAGAACTAAGATATCGACCCAAGATTGATGGTTAGCAACAACGAGATACCAATCATCTCGAGTGAGTTTTTCTAGTCCGTTTACTTGCCATTTGGTGCGTCCGCTGATGCGCTGATTCAGGTTATTAACGCCGATCCACGCAGTCGCGCATGCGTCGAGTAAATAAGAAATGAATCGTCGCCACGGCGCAATAGGTATAAGTTTAAAAATAGCCAATATAAAAATAGGCGTTGACCACACTACCGTATTGACGAAATAGCAGATGACCGAAATAGTGCCAACAATATGATGCAACAGTGCTTTTACCATTGTACTTACCTCAAAAATTAGGCGCTTAGTGTAAACGAACTTGATCTAAAATCCGATAGAGCCTTTACTGATTCCACAATAAAGGTGCAAATTTACGTATTTAAGGAGCTGAAATGGAGCTTATTGGCGAAAATAGAGCATTCGGGGGACGGCATTTACGCTATACCCATAAAGCTGAAACAACACAATGCGATATGACCTTCGCAATTTTTCTTCCCCCTTTCGCCTCGAAAGAAAAGCCAGTGCCCGTGCTTTACTGGCTGTCAGGGCTAACATGTACCGACCAGAACTTTATGCAAAAAGCCGGTGCAATGAAGCTAGCGGCGGAGCTAGGTATGGCTATTGTAGCGCCCGATACATCCCCCCGTGGCGAGAACGTTCCAGACGACGAAGAAGGATCTTATGACTTTGGCCTTGGGGCAGGCTTCTACGTTGACGCTACGCAGGCGCCGTGGGATAAGCATTACAAAATGTATAGCTATATTGTGAACGAGCTACCTGCGCTTATTGAAAGCGAGTTCCCTGTAAGCAAAGAGCGCGCTATTAGCGGTCACTCTATGGGCGGACACGGTGCTTTAGTTATTGGCATGCGTAATCCTAATAAGTTTGTATCGGTATCGGCCTTTAGCCCTATCTCAAACCCTTCAGATTGTCCGTGGGGCGAGAAAGCCTTAGGTCGATACTTAGGCGATGACAAGGCAGCATGGCAGGATTACGACGCCTCGTTGCTATTAGCAAGCAAAACACACAGCGTACCTATGCTAGTAGAGCAAGGGACAAAAGATGAGTTCTTGCACGAGCAGCTGAAACCTCAGTCACTTGTTCATGCTGCGCAACAGTCAGATACGCAACTTACGCTTAACATGCATGAAGGTTACGATCATAGTTACTTCTTTATTGCATCATTTATTGAAGAACACCTGGAGTTCCATGCAGGACATTTGGGGCTAATTTAAGCGTAAAATACATGTGTCGTCCTAATATAGGTTGACAGTTATTAGGCCAGCTCTCGAAGCTGGCCTTTTCTATTATGCACTGCGTTAGGCGTTTCCATATCTAATGCTAA
>NZ_JAKRFA010000032.1:0-42045 GCF_022348305.1 Alteromonas sp. MmMcT2-2 | reverse complement strand
CGACTGTGACGCGATAAAATGGCGTCCCCTAGGGGATTCGAACCCCTGTTACCGCCGTGAAAGGGCGGTGTCCTAGGCCTCTAGACGAAGGGGACTGAATTCCTTCTTCGAAACTAAGTTTTCGAATTTTCAGTCCGAAGCTGCATTAACAACTTCAGCCTATATCAAACCACATCTCAATGTGACTTGGTGGAGCCAGGCGGGATCGAACCGCCGACCTCCTGCATGCCATGCAGGCGCTCTCCCAGCTGAGCTATGGCCCCATCATGGTACCAGTCATTTTGTGTGACTGTTCCGTGACAGCGGGGCGCATTCTAGGCATCCCCCCCTGTCATGTCAACGCTTTTTTTATGAATTTTCTCTGTTTGCTATAAAAGTAAGCGCTTTGTCGATTCTCTCGCCAATTTTCTCTTTTGAGATAAGATTCAACGTGATATCTAACGACGGTGAATTACCACCACCTGTCACAGCTACACGTAGCGGCATACCTACTTTCCCCATGCCCACTTCCAATTCTTCGGCTGTACTATTTATAGCAGCCTGAATATTTTCTGGGTTCCACTCTTCAATTGCCATTAATTTATCTTTAGCAAGCTCTAATGGGCCGCGAGCTACTGGGCGAAGGTGTTTTTTTGCTGCGTTCGCATCAAAATCTTCATAGTCTTGATAAAAGTACGTAGAAATCTCAGCTAACTCTTTTAGCGTTTTTACTCTATCGGCCTGAATAGCAATTATAGATTCAAGCGCTGGGCCTGTCGTTAAATCAACATTCAACTCTTCAAAGTGCCATTTAGCGTGTGACGCAACTTCACTTGCTGGTAATGTCTTAATGTAGTGTTGATTCAACCAGATTAGCTTTTCTGTGTTAAATGCCGATGCAGATTGCCCAATGGCATCTAAACTGAATTTCTCAATCATTTCATCAACTGAGAAAATTTCTTGGTCGCCGTGAGACCACCCCAACCTAACAAGGTAATTAAGCACAGCTTGCGGTAGGAAACCATCATCGCGATATTGCATCACGCTTACAGCGCCATGACGCTTAGATAACTTCTTGCCGTCATCACCCAAAATCATAGAAACGTGAGCATATTCTGGAACAGGTGCACCAAGCGCTTCAAGAATATTGATTTGACGTGGCGTGTTATTAATATGGTCTTCACCACGAACTACGTGAGTAATACCCATGTCCCAATCATCAACAACTACACAGAAGTTATATGTAGGGGTACCGTCAGAGCGCTGAACAATAAGATCGTCTAGCTCAGTATTGCTAATCTCGATTTTTCCACGCACGTGATCATTAATCACCACTTTACCTTCTAGAGGGTTTTTGAAGCGGATAACAAAAGGCTGACCTTCTGGATGATCAGTTCTGTCTCTCCACGTACCTGGGTAGCGAGGCTTCTCACCACGTTCTTTTTGCGCTTCACGAATCGCATCTAACTCTTCAGAGCTCATAAAGCATTTATACGCTTTACCTTCATCCAAAAGCTGCTGAATAAGTTCTTTATATCTATCGAACCGCTCAGTCTGATAGATTGGACCCGTATCCCACGTTAAACCTAACCATTGCATTCCGTCTAGAATGGCCTGCTTTGCTTCTTCAGTTGAACGCTCGATATCTGTATCTTCAATACGAAGAACAAACTCGCCGCCTTTGCTTTTAGCAAGAAGCCAAGAATAAAGCGCAGTTCGTGCGCCGCCAACGTGAAGATAGCCTGTTGGGCTGGGTGCAAATCGTGTAACAACCGACATGGTCACTCTCTATTGTTAATGTATTTCTAAAGTTGGGCGCATTCTACCAGTGTCCGCGCGACTTCAAAAGTAAGATAAGAATAGAAGGAAAAAGAAATCTCTTGAAGTAGTTTAGATGGTACGAAGAAAGTGAGTTATAAAGTGGACAGACACTTATTGTTGAAGCCCACTTTTTCAAAATTCATTTCTTACTGAAGTGGACACACACTCAAAAAAGTCCAACGATCAGAGAGTGACAGAACCGATAATAGCTTCAAAAACGTAAGTGGGTGTCCGAAAAGACCAGGTACTTTGAATAAAAAGATACTGCACGCACTTTATCAGGTTTACGTGAGTGTCTGTCCTTTCTCCTTCTCTCCTTTGTTTTTTCGTTGCGTGTTTTTTAAGTGATTGTCCACTTGGTAATTCACTTGGTAATTCAATTGATATTTCAAGAATAAAGTAAGCACCACTTTTATTTGGTTAGGTTTACTAGCGTTAAGCTACGAAAAAATAAGTGGGTGTCCACTTTGCGCTTGCACTTTGTCCTTGTTTGCCACTTCTTCTTTTAAAAAATGAGTGTGTGTCCATTGTGCGAAGCCCCATTGTGCGAGGCCAATTTAATTATATGTTTGTGGTAAATAAGTGACTGTCCACTTCAATTCCACCCAACCTCTATTTCAACTCTTAGTAAGAAGCAAGTGTCTGTCCCCCCCCAAACTCCAACTGGCTCGTGTAAACCCACGCTGCAGTTTTTGTCTATCGATGGATTCAAAACGCGATTAAAAACGCTGTTCTTTTCATCAATTTAGTTAAGATGCAGCCAGAGTGTCTAAAATTCGGGCACACAGTCATTTTTCTTTAATTTTATTGTTGACACTAACGGAACCGACTCTATAATACCGCCCCACTTGCTTAGGCAAGCTTTAAAGAAATATGGACGCTTAGCTCAGTTGGGAGAGCATCGCCCTTACAAGGCGAGGGTCACTGGTTCAAGCCCAGTAGCGTCCACCACTTCTTCACCGTGGTTAAACAGTGAAATCAAAAAATATGGACGCTTAGCTCAGTTGGGAGAGCATCGCCCTTACAAGGCGAGGGTCACTGGTTCAAGCCCAGTAGCGTCCACCACTTCCTCACCGTGGTTAAACAGTGAAATCTAAAATACGGACGCTTAGCTCAGTTGGGAGAGCATCGCCCTTACAAGGCGAGGGTCACTGGTTCAAGCCCAGTAGCGTCCACCACTTCCTCACCGTGGTTAAATAGTGAAATCAAAAATACGGACGCTTAGCTCAGTTGGGAGAGCATCGCCCTTACAAGGCGAGGGTCACTGGTTCAAGCCCAGTAGCGTCCACCATCCCTCTCAATATATCTCAATCTTTAGAAACACAACAATCTAACTATGTTTAGTCGTTGTCACGTTAAAGCATTTTGGCTACTCCTACACCAAATCCAGCAATCATTATCAATAACCAGTACTGAAATTCAGCTACGAGCAGCTTCCATTATGCGATAGTCTCCATAAAGAACTATACTTAAGGTGTACTTACCGTGATATGGTAAGAAAAATAAGGGTTCTCATGTTTCAGAGGCTACTAATTGATGAAACTACACTTAGCTAGAAATACTAAGTTGTTAATTGCTGAAGACCAGGTGCTGGCGAAAAGCCATATGCACTATGCACTTGAGCAGTTAGGTTTCAAGAACATGAACTATGTTGATAGGCCCTCTCATGCCCTTTCGGCACTGCAAGAACATGATTATGACGCCATTATCTGCTCTTATAATTTGCGCTCTGAACAAGGCGGTTATTTTTTACTTGAGCAACTAAACGAAACTCAATCACTCCCCCTTACCAGCGCATTCATCTTCACCAGTGCAGATACCTCAGCAGAAGTCGTCCACGCTATCATAGAGTTACAGCCGGATGAGTTTATCGCTAAGCCTTTTTCGGTTAACGAGTTAGACAGGCGACTTTCCAGAGTTTTATCAAGGAAAAAAGCGCTAAAGAACATCTATTCATTCATGGATAAAAAGGACTACGAAAAAGCCCTGGCCGAGGTTGAGTTCTTTCTATTGCAGCCTGAGCAAGCCGAACACTTTCCGCTAGCGATGAAGATTAAAGGCGATTTGTTGATTATCACAGAAAGGTTTCAAGAAGCCGTAGCCTTCTTTGAATCGATAATTAACGTTCAAGATTTTAGTTGGGCAAAAATGGGGATCGCGAAGAGTCTGTTGGCACTCAATGAATTGGACGATGCCGAAAGAGAAGTTATCCAGTTAGCAATGCGACCTGACTCTGCGCTTGAGGCCTATGACTTACTCGCCAAACTGCAAATTAAGCAGTCAGCTTTTGACGACGCGCTGGAGTGTACATCGCTGGCGTGCAATATCTCACCTCAAAACATTGCTAGACATAAGTTAGCGATAAATTTGGCGCGGATCACCCATGATTACGAAAGTCAGTTTAACAGCGCTAAAAAGGTGGTGCGCTACGCGAAAGACTCTATCCATGACAAGCCAGATATTTATTTAACTGCGGCAAGAGCGGGTGTTGATTTTGCTATGACATCTGAGCCCGAACACGTAAACAGCATAGTTAAACAAACTAATGAGTATTTGCGACAGTTGAAAAAGGCTCACCCGAAAGCAGCCTTAAACGATGAGCTGACGGTGATTGACGCGCGTCTTCATTATTTGAAAGACGACACAGTGAAAGCACAAATGCTGTTGTCAGATTTTCACACTGATCATGCCCAACACCACTCCACAGAAGCCTTGCTTGATAGAGCCAAAGCCCTTCATGAAGTAGGAATGAAGAAAGAGTCCCTTGCGATTTTAGACGCCATTTCCTCAAGGCAGGATGAGGAGAACGATGAATTAAACCTCATGGCCACCTATTTAAAACAAGAGAAAGAAGAAAAAGAAGCGATTACGCTAAGCCCTAAAATACTTAACAACACCGCCGTTGCACAGTATAAACGGGGTAATTTAGAGCAGTCTTACACAACATTTGCTCAAGCGTTCCGCGTCATGCCTAAAAATCCCTCTATTGCGCTTAACTACCTTCAAGCAATAGTAAGGGCCCGAAAAGCTAACGCGCCTATGCTTCCCGACACCCTTTCGGCCATCAAAAAATGTAGAGAAACACTCGAGTCGGCAGCTTTGTCAGAAGATCAGTATTCTCGCTACGAGAACGTAAAAAGCATTCTAAAGAGCGAATGATAACGTCAGTCATTCCCCTCGCCCTTCTTATACCAATACGATTACTTAATTAGAGTAGACGACTACTGTCTCGTGATAGAGTTTGTCTTTATACTCAAGCTCGTGACTAAACGTCATCCCTAGCTTTTTCATAATATTGATAGACGCACTATTTTGCGGGTTAGCAATAGCAGAGAATTTTTCAACACCTATATCATACAGCGCTTCTTTAACAGACTCCGCAGCCTCTGTTGCGTAGCCCTTGCCCCACGTATGGCGCTTAAAACGCCATCCTAGTTCCATATTGTCACTTTCGGGGTGTTGAGTAAAAAAGCCAAAGGGTCGAACTAAAATCCAACCAATGCTTTCCTTTTCGACTAGCGTTTCCACGCGCCACAGTCCCCACCCTAGAGCTGGATTGGAATAGGCTTGGAAACGAGGAACAAAGATTTCCCGAATATCTTCCTTAGAAGACTTCTTGCCACCGTTGATATATTTCATGACAAGCTCATCTTGATCGAGCTCCCATAAAAAGTCTGCGTCTTGTTCGGTAATATAATGGTAGGAAAGACGCGCACTGTCCTTGATATGCATATACTTCCTTTATCGTTATTATTTTTAATATACTTACACCGCTGAATATAGCTCATTTTTACAACAAACCAAACTTATTCGATGTATTTTTTTGCCCTACATTTTCCTTTAACGTAGAGCCAATTAACTAGCCTCCCAGCATGGCAAGGTGCTTGGTTGCCCCCGTTTTACCTTCATGCAAATAGTGTGTTTCGTGTTTTTGACCGAGCACATCTTGTAAAAAAGCGACCACTTCATCCACATTGCCAGTGGCAAGAAGATGTCTCATATCTATCCCATTTTCACTAAACAAGCATAGGTGTAGCTTTCCTGGGGCAGAAACACGTAGTCGATTACAAGTTTTACAAAAATCTTTGCTGTAAGGCATGATTAAGCCAATTTTACCGGCATAGTCAGGGTGGTAAAACTCTTGCGCTGGCCCCGCATCTTTTCTACGCAACAAAGGCTGCCAGCCCATGTCTAACAACGTACTTTTTAGCGGCGTACCACTTTGATGTTGCTTATTGAAAAACTGATTTAAGTCGCCTGTCTCCATTAGCTCTATAAACCGGAGCGTTACTGGCATATCTTTTAGCCAAGCAAGAAACCTATGGAGACGGCTATCGGAAAAATCGTTGAGTAAGACAGAGTTCACTTTCACGTCTAAGCCGGCATCAATCGCTGCGTCTAACCCTCGAAGTACAGCTTTAAGCTTGTCTTGTCCTGTTATAGCGGCGAACTGACGGGGATCTAAACTGTCAATACTTACATTTACTTGGTGTAACCCTGCTTTTTTCCACTGATGCGCAAACTTTTCCATTCGCGCTCCATGTGTTGTCATCGCTACACGTTCGATACCAGGCGTATTACTTGTTAGCTGTAAAATATCAAGAAAGTCTCGTCGCAGCGTTGGTTCGCCGCCTGTTAGGCGCACTTTCGACGTACCCAGCTTAGCGAACGCTTTGAGCAAGGTATCAATTTCGTTTAGCGTCATAA
The DNA here is from genome assembly GCF_022348305.1 of Alteromonas sp. MmMcT2-2. Taxonomy (NCBI): domain Bacteria; kingdom Pseudomonadati; phylum Pseudomonadota; class Gammaproteobacteria; order Alteromonadales; family Alteromonadaceae; genus Alteromonas; species Alteromonas sp. MmMcT2-2. The sequence goes on along the minus strand of NZ_JAKRFA010000032.1, from coordinate 35,538 downwards.
ACTGATCGCTCGTCGGGCCTTCATATCCGTCTGGCAAACAGTACTGACAACGAAAGTTGCACGCTTCGGTCACTGACAAACGTAAATAATGAAACTGTCTACCGAAACTATCTTCTAACAAACTAACTCCTTAATCCTGTGCTGCTTAGTCATTCAATTCACGGCTTTCTCAATCTAACAAAAGCCAGTAAAACATTGAGTAAATAACAAGGTAACTAAATTAAACTACCTCTAGTGTACGCGCGGTGAAACCAAAATTAAACACATTCATCGCTATAAATAAGACCAATTTAATCTCTAGCCTATTTCAAAACGTACTTCAAAAAGCGAAAATCGCCCTACACGAGCAGGTTAGCTCAATATCTATTACAACGTTTACGAAAAGCGATTTTTTGAATCAGCGCGTTCCTAACACTGTAAACACAATAATAAAGCACACTATAAAATGAGAAAAAACCGTTTTCCTACCAATGTCGACGAACCTGTTAAATGGCACGTTCTCTCACAGCTTTGGCCTTATCTCCTAGAGTTCAAGCACCGTGTATTTCTTGCTCTACTCTGCCTAGTAGCAGCAAAGCTTGCCAGCATCGGCCTACCCTATGTATTGAAATACACCGTCGATAGCTTAAATGGCGACCTAACCACGCTTGCATTAGCGGTACCTATCAGCCTTATCGTTGCCTACGGAACACTGCGTTTACTGAATGTTTTGCTCGGCGAAGTACGCGACACGCTATTTGGTCGGGTTACAGAGCGTGCCATGCGCCGCCTTGGACTAAAAGTCTTCAAACATTTGCACAACTTAGACTTGGGCTTTCATTTAAATCGACGCACAGGCGGATTGTCACGAGATATAGAGCGCGGTACCAACGGCGTAAGTTTCCTCATGCGTTTTATGGTGTTTAATATTGTTCCTACCCTATTAGAGATCACTCTTGTTGTAGGCTTACTCTTGTTTCAGTTTGGCGTATCTTTCGCGTTAATTATTGTAGTTAGCGTAGTGTCTTACATTGGCTTTTCGATGAAAGCCACGGATTGGCGCACTCGCTTTGTTACTCAGATGAATGAAGCAGACTCGACCACCAATTCCCGTGCGGTAGACAGCCTGCTAAATTTTGAAACCGTTAAATACTTTAACAACGAATCCTTTGAAGCCAATCGCTACGACACGGATTTAGCTGCATGGGAAAAGGCACGAAGAAAAAACCGCTTGTCGCTATTTGCATTGAATGGCGGCCAAGCTGCCATTATCGCTATCGCCATGACATCTATGATGGCAAACGCCGCCTTTGGCGTCATGAATGACGAAATGACAATAGGTGACTTTGTTTTGATAAACGCGTTCACTATGCAAATTTTTATGCCCTTAAATTACTTGGGGTTTGTGTACCGTGAAATTCGAGGGAGCCTTGCTAATATCGATAAGTTGTTTGATCTTCTCACCCAAACTCCGGCCATAAAAGATGCCCACGACGCTACAGAATTAACCTGTGCGAACCCCGCACTGCGATTTAACAATGTTCATTTTGCATACACTGATAATCGACAGATACTTAACGGCTTAAGCTTTGATGTACCGCCAGGCTCAAAAGTAGCGGTAGTGGGTGAAAGCGGCGCGGGAAAATCAACGCTGATGAAACTACTCTTTCGGTTTTATGAGCCTCAACAGGGCGACATCACGATAAATGGAAAAGACATCGCATCGGTTACGCAACAAAGTCTGCGTTCACATATCGGCATTGTCCCTCAGGATACGGTGCTGTTTAACACTACCTTGCTGGAGAACATTCGCTACGGTAACCCTGACGCCAGCGATGAAGACATTAAACAAGTTATCAAACTCGCGCATCTTGAAGCATTTGTAGAAAGCCTACCTGAAAAGCTAGACACAACGGTAGGTGAGCGAGGCCTAAAACTTTCTGGTGGCGAAAAGCAGCGCGTTTCTATCGCAAGGGCCTTACTTAAAGGCGCGCCAATCATGATTTTTGATGAAGCCACCAGCTCGTTAGACAGCACGTCAGAACGTGCGATATTAGCGGCCCTTCGCGACGCTGCTAAAGGACACACCAGCCTAGTCATCGCTCATAGACTGTCCACAATTGTTGATGCCGACAAGATCCTTGTACTTAAAAACGGTACCATTGTAGAGGAAGGGACACACACTTATTTGCTTGAGCAAGGTGGTGAATACGCAGCACTATGGCAAGCACAACAACGTGAAGATGAAGACCTCAACGAAAATCCCAAGACAAAAGGTAATCAGTAAATGGACCCAACGCTTATTAAAGCCGCTATTAACCAAGTGATGCCCTTTGGCAAATACGCTGGAAGACGCCTATTTCATCTACCTGAACCCTATTTGGTCTGGTTTCACAAGCAAGGCTTTCCAGAAAACAAGCTTGGTGAACAGCTCGCTTTAATGTATGAAATTAAGCTAAACGGCTTAGAGTCTGTTGTAGAACCGTTATTAAATGACGACTAGCAATCACAAGGGGACTCAGCGCCCCCTAATGGCAAAATGAGTAAACTCTAACCATACCATGATTTATGTTAGCAAGACCCAGAAAGCAACGTCGAAGTGACGTAAACGAACGCATCAAAAAAATACATAATGCCATTGCCGACAAACTGATGTTGCAACCAGAACTATTTGAAGAAGTCGAAAAAACATTAGAAACCCGTTATCACAACAAAATGATGCGCTATGGAAGCTACCTTCTTTGGAAAGGAATAATTGAGGCTCGCCATCAACCAGACGTATTTAAGGCGCTTCTTTTGGCTGACGACGAGCGCACAGCCAACTTAAGAAGAGAAACCATCTTCGTCGGTATTTTAAGTGAAGATGAACGAGCCGCTATTTTTGCAGGTTAACCAATTGCTAGTTTAGCTTCTGGGTATTTAATGCGGCTTATTCGAGGGCTGGCAATAAAATAAGCCAATGTCAAAGGCCCTAATCTACCCGCGTACATCAGTAAGATAATGATCCACTCACCACTGTTTGACAGCTCGCCAGTTAGCCCTCTGGAAAGACCCACGGTCCCAAGAGCAGAAACCGCTTCGAACACGATATCCAAAAAGTCAGCTTTTTCTGACATTAATAAAAGAAAAATAGCTATCCACGTAATACCTATGGAAATCATCGTAAGCGCTAGCGCTTTGCTAATAGTGTCATTTGAAATTGTTCTGCCAAAGAGTCGTGGCGCAGCTCCCCGCTGAATATAGTTGTATGCGGCAATGATCAAAACGATGAAAGTCATCAGTTTTATACCGCTTGCGGTACTCATTGAGCCCCCGCCGATAAACATTAGCAACAACATTAATGCTGTCGTTGGATCTTCTAACGACGCTATATCCAGCGTATTAAATCCGGCAGTTCTTGGAGTAACAGCTTGAAACCATGATGCCCATAATGCGCTTTGAGTATCGAGGTTCGCCAAGGTTGCAGGATTATCACTTTCAATAACAAAGATAAGCAAAAAGGCGGTTACATTGACAATTAGCGTACCCAATATCATTGTCTTGGCATACACAGAGATGCGTTGCCATCTGCGCTTTTTATGAAGCTCTATCCAAACGGAGAACCCGAGACCACCAATAATAAATAATGCAGAAATAGTGATGTTGATAATCGGGTCTCCCACATAGGCGGAAAGACTATCCCCACTTAATGCAAATCCTGCGTTGTTGAATGCAGAGATGGTGTAAAAAAACGCGTGAAATAACGCTTCACTTACTCCTTTTTCCTGCATCCAGTAGGCCGACAGAATACAAAAACCCGCTAACTCAACGAAGAAGGCAAAAATCAGTACCGACTTTGCTGTAGACACAAGCGTTGATAAATCTGTTTGATTAAACGCCTCCTTCACTGCCGATTGCTGCAAGAAACTGATTTTACTTCCTAAGGCAATGAGCGTGACGATGGCAAACGTCATCAGCCCTAGGCCCCCCAGCTGAATTAAAACCGCAATCACCGCTTGTCCAGCAGTTGTAAAAACAGATCCGGTATCGACTACCACAAGACCCGTTACTGTCACCGCCGATGTGGAAGTAAATAGGCTTTGGATCCACGAGATGGGCTCATGAGTCATCATTGGTAATTTTAGGATAACGGTGCCTAAGAAAATCACCGCCACAAAGCTTAGAGAGAGAATAAGAGGCGGCCCTACCTGAATTTTATTAATACCTTTAGGCGAGCGCTCTATCGGTCTGTAGCTAGGATCCCATCTGTTCATTGTGCTAGCCTAGGCGCTATTTTAACAAGGTTCTCTCTATGGCCGCAGAGGATAACGGTATCTTTCGAAGTAACTTCAAAGTCTAACGATGGATTATGATGTAGCTGGTGACCTCGCTTAACTAACAAACAAGAGACTTGCCCCTTACCGACGGACAGCACGTCTTTTAAGCGCTGTGAAGAAAAGTGATCAGACAAAATGACATCAACGATATAAACGCCGTGCCCTATACCCAAGTAGTCATTCACCATTGGGTAGTTAAGCGCTTGCGCCACCCTTGCTCCCATCTCTTCTTCAGGATGAATAATTTTCGACACACCCAGCTTGGATAAAATAGCGTGGTGAGCAGAGCTATTAGCTTTCACCCAAATATTGGCTACGCCCAAGTTTTTTAGTGCCAACGTACACAGTAAGCTAGCTTGCATATCCTCGCCAATAGCAACAAGCACGGCTTCGCTCTGACACAAGTTTAATTCCTTGAGTGCACGCTCATCACTGGCATCACACACAACGCACTGTGTAAACTCACCTGCATACTGTTCAACCAGCTTTTCACTTTGGTCAATTCCTGTAACGGTGTGTCCCATATGAATTAACTCTAAACTGGCCGTTAAGCCAAACTTGCCAAGCCCAATTACACTAAAGTGCGACATTAATTAGCCTCCGGTTTATCAACCGCTATTCGGTAGCCTTGTTTAGGCATTGTCTCTATTAAATCTTTCTCGAACGGATCTATCTTCTTTCTTAGCTGTCTTACAAGAACGCGGATGTAGTGGGTATCTTCACTGTGATGCAGACCCCATATTCTTCTTAACAATTCTTGCTGACTAACAAACGCCCCAGGCTGTTTTGTAAGCTCGTCAAGAAGCTGAACTTCTTTTGGGGCGAGCGCGATAACTTCGCCTTCAACGAGCAGCCGTCGCTCGGTAATATCCAATGCTATCTTGCCAATCTGTCGTGTGGGCGTTGTGGGCTCAACCACAGGATTGAAGTCTCTAAGCAGTACTTTCACCCGGGTGACAAGCTCTCTGATCCCAAAAGGCTTGCTAACATAATCATTGGCCCCCCGGGACAACAGGTCGACCTTGTCTAACTCCTGATCTCTTGCAGACAACACGAGCACTGGCAGGCGACTAGATTCTCTTATGCGTTTAAGTACTTCACTCCCCTCACCATCAGGTAACCCTAAATCGAGTATGACAAGGTCAGGACGGTGCTGATTAAACAATGACAAAGCTTCTCGAACCGAAGCAGCTTCTACACAAAGGTAGCCTTCTGCACCTAGCGCAATGCTCAGCATCTGACGAATATTCGCATCATCTTCAACAAGTAGAATGGTGTGGCTCATTGCGCTAATCCCTTTTTGGAATTGTAATACTGACGAGAAGGCCTGGTGTGGTATTCGACAGCTTGATAGCACCACTATGGGCGTGAACTATGCCTGCTGCTACGCTTAGTCCTAAGCCAATGCCGCCTTTTCCACTATCGCTGCGACGACTGGTTTGAAAAAGCTGTATTGGCGCTTGTAGCTGTTCATCGCTGATCCCTTCGCCTTTATCGGCTATTTGAAACTTAAACTCTCCATCAGAGTGGCTAACCATCAGCAATACACTGTCATCGCTGAATTTAAGGGCATTATCAATTACGTTAAATAAAGCTTGTTCAAACAGTGATTCAGACACAGTTATACCGCGACTGTCACTGTTGTTGATCACTTTTAGTCGACCACTGTTAATACGACTTTCAAGGTTAGCTAAAAAGGCAGTCAGGTTTACATGGGTTAAATTTAGCGCTAACGCGTTATGCTCAATTCGTGTGGCTTGAAGCAGGTTCTCAACGTAAACATAAAGGCGTTTACCTTCATCGTGAACCCCTTTTAACAGTGCCTGTCTCTCAATGTCATCAAGCTTGTCTTGATATGTCATATAGGTTTCAACAGAACCGATAATGGTAGAGAGCGGCGTACGCAAATCGTGGGACACAGATCGAAGGACACTAGATTGTGTTTTAACAACCTGTAGTGCATGTTGTTGAGAATTGACGTAGACAGCAAGCTCGCTAATGAGGATGGCTACAATGATGAAAACGACAAAATTTATGCTGTCTTCAACTTCTGCAATTTGAAATGAGTGCAAAGGCTCGGTGAAAAAGTAATTAAAGCTCAGTGCTCCGGCTACCCCTGCAAGCAAGCCGTAAAACCTTGAGGTCGTTAACGCCACAATGGCACACGCGAGCTGTAGAATGAGCAGAATACCGCCAAGCGGCAGTAACCAGTTACTAAGTGCTAAACACCCTAAAATAGCCACAGCCATAATAAAGAGTGTATAGAAACCGTGTTTAAATTGGGTCATAGGTCAATCGTGTTTACTTCAACACAATGAGCATATCAACCTAACCTCAAATATACGCGTAAAATTTAGGTAAAAAAAACGGCATCTCAATGATGCCGTTTCTTCAACTTGCCAATGCGATGTTGGTCACTTTAAGCATTACGCAAATGATCAGCCACCAAGAATGCCATTTCAAGTACTTGGTCTGCATTTAAGCGCGGGTCGCATTGCGTTTTGTAGGCTTGCGCTAAGTCTTCATCGCTAATTTCATAAGCACCGCCTGTACACTCCGTTACGTGCTGACCGGTCATTTCAAGGTGAATACCACCTGCGTGAGTACCTTCTGCTTCGTGAGCTTGGAAGAACTGCTTAATTTCTTTCAAAATTGCATCGAAGTTACGGGTTTTATAGCCGCTCGATGCCGAGAACGTATTGCCGTGCATCGGGTCAGAACTCCACACAACGTGTCTGCCTTCAGCTTTCACTTTACGCAATAAGCGTGGCAAATTGTCGGCTAAATTATCGGCGCCCATACGCGTAATTAGCGTTAAACGACCTGGATCGTTTAGCGGGTTAAGCGCATCAATCAAACGAATAAGCTCGTCTTCTTGCATGCTTGGCCCCACTTTCACACCAATTGGGTTGTGAATGCCACGGAAAAACTCAACGTGCGCATGGTCAAGTTGACGGGTACGCTCGCCAATCCACACCATGTGAGCCGAACAATCGTAAGGCTTACCGGTAAGGGTATCGATGCGTGTTAGCGCCTGCTCATAGTTCAACAGCAATGCTTCATGCGACGTGAACAGTGAAGTCTCGTGCAGCGTAGAACTGGTTTGTGCGTTAATACCAATAACATCCATAAACTCAAGGGTGTCTTGAATACGGTTGGCCATATCAGAATAACGCTCTTTAAGCGGATTGTTTTCAACGAACGCCATGTTCCAGCGGTTAACTTCATGAAGGTCGGCCAAACCACCTTGTGCGAACGCGCGAAGTAAATTCAGGGTTGACGCACTGCGATGGTAGGCTTCCAACAAACGGTCAGGATCTGGTCGACGGGCCGCTTCGGTAAATTCGAAGTTGTTGATGATATCACCACGATAGCTTGGCAAGGTCACGCCATCGCGGGTTTCGAAATCTGATGAGCGCGGCTTGGCGTACTGGCCTGCCATACGGGCAACCTTAGTTACCGGACAACGACCAGCAAAGGTAAGCACAATGGCCATTTGAAGAATAACTTTAAAGGTATCGCGAATTTTAGGCGCATTAAATTCGTCAAACGACTCAGCACAGTCGCCGCCTTGTAAAAGAAAGCCTTTACCCAAGCTGACTTCACCTAGCTGGCGTCTAAGCTCACGGGCTTCAGCAGCAAATACAAGCGGTGGATAAGAACTTAATGTTTGCTCTACTTCTTTTAAACGTACTTTGTCGTCGTACTCTGGTTGCTGAAGAATAGGTTTATTTCTCCAACTGTCTACTTGCCAATTACTCAACGGTGTTCTCCTGAATAAAAAACGTAGGGCAAACGTTTTACTGAAAATATTTATTGAAGCTAGATGCTTCGAATAAAAAGACTGTAACGCGCTTAACAGTGCGTCTGTAGCGCTTTTTTCTAATCAGCCTAATGTGAAAATGTGAATCTAAAAAAATGCTGGGGGCACTTTACCACATTTATTCTAGGGAAATAGGTGCGCAAACTTGAATTTCTAGAAAGTTATCGTGCTTGCTTATAGCAAAATGGCATTCAAACACACTTTCTAAGTTTGTTTGCGTGGCCACCTCTTGTGGCTTACCGAACGCTACCATGCGACCTTTTTGCATAAGCCATAAACTATCGCAATAGTTGGCACTAAGCGCGATATCGTGAGACGTCATAAGTAGGGTATTCCCTTTATCGCAAAGGAATTTTACCAAACTAGCCAGTGCATATTGATGCCTTATATCAAGTCCTTGCAATGGCTCGTCTAAAAGCACTACCCCCTCTCCGCGCTCTAGCTGCGGCCAAATTTGCAAAAGCGAACGACAAATCTCAACTCGCTGACGCTCGCCGCCAGAAAGCTGGGTGACAATTTGGTTCAAGAAACCCGATATTTCGAGTGCTTTTTCTAAAACCGGAGGAATTAGTTCATCTTGCTGTGCTGTTGCATAAAAGCTTAGGTATTCTTTTACCGACAAGTGAAAACCACTTTCGCTTTGTTGCGCTAATAAGGTGCGCACACTCGCAAGTGTTGCCAGCGACCAATCGTTCATTGGTTTGCCTAGCAGCATGACGGTGCCCTCATCAGCGTCAATAAGGCCCGCAAGAATAAGCAACAGTGTTGATTTCCCTGCCCCATTTGGTCCTATAATGTGAACGCACTCGCCTTTTTTTGCACGTAAACCTTCCACCGAAAGTCGCGATGCCACTTTTACATTCTGTAAGCTTAAAACGGTACGACTATCTGCTAGGTTATGGCTATTCGCTGGGCTATTGCAATCAGCAACGTCATCTTTAACGCTAACGTTTTCCTTAGGGTTAGTAATTATGGTGTCTTGCTCACTAGCATTTATTCGTTCATTGCTGCCAGAATCAGGGCGTTGCTGGGGTCTAAAATTGTTTGTCGTCATTTCATTTCCCCTCCACTACCCTTTTATTTGACCTTTAGCTAATGCCCAAATTAATAATGGACCGCCTAACGTAGCTGTTACCATAGACACCGGAAGCGTAATGGCACGGGTCATTTCAGAGCTTAACGCAACCAGCATCAGCAGACTTGCACCACTTAATGCACTTAACGGCAACAAATAGCGATTATTATGCCCGATGATCAAACGTAAGATATGCGGTACTAATAAGCCAACAAAAGCAATAGAGCCTGCCATAGACACCGCAGTGCCTACAGCAATAGCGCAGACAATGAGTGCGCGCTCAGTGAGTTTCTCCACATCCACACCACTGCTTTTTGCTGCAAGTTCACCAGCATAGAGCTTGTTTAAATCGCCGGCGAAATAAAGCTGTAATGCGACAGCAACAGCGATTAACGGGCCACCCACTGACAAAATTAACCAGTTAGTTTGGTACAAACTACCCATTAACCAGAAAGTAAGATTGCGCAGGGCATTAGCGTCGCTGAACATGTAAAGCCAAGCGATAATAGCGCCGCTAAGAGTAGAGATGGCAATACCCGCTAGAATAACAGCCGTAGAGGAGCCCAACAGTTTTCTTGCTAAGCGGTAGATAATAAATGTAGATAACAACGCACCAATAAAACATCCCAAAGGCAGCAAATAGTGTAGGTACGCTGTAGCCCATTGTGGGGTTAGCAGTAGCAAAAGCGCAGCAACCAAGCTTGCGCCACTCGTAATGCCAATAATTCCCGGATCTGCCAGGGGATTTCGCAGTACTACTTGCAAGGTAGCGCCACTTGTAGACAGTGCCGCCCCTACTAAACACGCAGTGAGAATAAGCGGTATTTGAAGCTGAACAATAATATGCTGTTTTAGTTCAGCCGCCGTATCAGACAGCCCTGTCACGCCAACAATCCCTACCACACCTATGACGAGTGACAAAAGTACTGTTATTACAACCAAAGTGACGGCGGTGCGTTTAGTTCCTGTCATTGTCAATACGGGTTCTCAACGTGGGCTTTCGAGATGGTTTATCAATATGATTTGCGTTTATTGTTGTTGGGTTTGTTTAATATGCGCAATCAAACCGTCCGACGCTTCTTCGATAAGATCCAACACCAGCTCAAAGCCGCGCTTGCCGCCATAATATGGATCAGGTACTTCTTTATCGTCTGCATTTGCAAAATCAAGAAACAGCTTAATTTTATCGTGGTACTGGCTAGGCGACATACCGTGCAAATTAGCAAGGTTGCTGTTATCCATGGCAAGAATGAAATCAAATCGCTCAAAGTCGTTTTCATCCACACGTCGGCATTTTAGCCCTTTGAAACTGTAGCCTCGTTCTACGCCTGCGGCTTGCGAACGCTTATCGGGCGGGTTACCAATGTGATAGCCGTGGGTTCCCGCTGAGTCAATTTCAATATTTAATCCGGCTTGTGCAGCCTTGTGTTTGAACACGGCTTCTGCGGTTGGAGAACGACAAATATTACCCAAACACACGAACAACACCGATGTAGATTGTTTCATTCAAAATCCTATTTCAACGCAGTGACGGAGCGCGACTAAACTTTATGCCTAGTTTCACGTATGATACGCCGTCAGAAAAATTGTGGAGTTAGTATGACCGCACATGTACTTATGCTAAGTAGCTCGCGTCAAGGCGACGAGGCTTACTTAGAGCACGCTAGAGCGCTTATTTTTGCACACTTAGGCGAAATTCGCGACCTTCTATTTGTTCCTTATGCCGCCGTCACTCAAACGTACGATAGCTATGTAGACGCCGTTGCTACCGCCCTGCCAGAGTGCAAGGTTACTGGGCTACATTCCGTTGAAGATCCGGTTGCCGCGGTAAATAACGCAAAGAAAAACGGCCAAGCCATTGTTGTAGGCGGTGGAAACACCTTTCACCTGCTTTCTACCCTTTATGCAAACGCGCTTATTGTGCCAATAAAGCACGCCATCGCCGATTGCACTCCTTATATTGGCTGGAGTGCAGGTTCGAATATTTGTGGTCAATCAATTAGAACCACTAACGACATGCCCATTATCGAGCCGCCGAGTTTTGATGCACTAGATATCGTGCCGTTTCAGTTAAACCCGCATTACACCGATTATCAGCCGCCGGGTCACAATGGCGAAACCCGCGACCAACGTTTGGCAGAGTTCACCACGCTTAATCCAACCACGCCAGTAGTTGCTATTCGCGAAGGCACAGCGCTGCGCCTTACTCATAATCAACTTACCCTAGTGGGTGAAAAAGACGGCTTTATCTTTCTAGGTGAAGAAAAAACGCCAATTCATTCAGGTGATGATTTAACTTATTTGCTTGATAGCGACGAATAACGCCTCATCGTTGGGCGCTACCTGGTAAGGAATTTCTGCCAGTAGCGGTTCGGGTAACATGGCTTTAAGAGAGTGCAGATTTTCTTGGTATCGCGTCATGTTACCCGTGATGTCGTTCGCAACCCATCCTTTAATGGTAAGTCCATCGGCGCGAATTGCTTCTGCGGTTAATAGCGCATGATTCAAGCAACCTAGTCGCATGCCTACAACTAAAATCACATCCATTTTGAGTGTTTTCACGACATCAGAAAGATAGTAAGTGGGCGTATACTCATCACCTACCGTTAGCGGTAAACGCCACCCACCTGCACCTTCCATTAACAAAAGATCTGGTTGATAGGCGTGCAGTTCGTCAAGCCCTTTTGCAATCTCGTCAAACGTTAACGCAACACCTTCTTCAAGGGCAGCAATATGTGGTGCAATAGCCGGCTTTAGTGCAATTGGGTTTATTTGATGCAAAGGAAGTGTCTGTCCACTTTCTTCGTTGTTTTCATTTACGCTTTTTAGCTCGTTATTGTCTGTAATTTTAATGGCTTTATTTGCGCGTATTTTGGAGCACGCTTTCTGAATATTTAGCGCATCTTCGTTAACCCACTCGCCGTTTATCTGTTCGCATCCGGCTGCAATAGGCTTGTAGCCGATGGCGCTTAACGAGGATTTTTGCGCAGCTTGTAGTAGTTGGCAGGTAACATAGGTTTTACCTACTTCGGTGTCGGTACCGGTAATGAAATACTGCTTCATCGTTTTTCCAATCTAAAATGACTCACGCGGTAGGTAAGCGGTAACTTACTTTCTACACCGCTCATATTGCTGTAAGCCATAGCTAATTTTTTAATATCTCGACGGGTGAGCGGCGATTGTTTTCGGCCGGTCTCACCTGCCCCCACCCCTTTCACAGAGCGCAATAGCGACATAATATCGCAGTGAGTATCGACATAGTCCTTAGTAATCACCCGTTGCAAAGAAAGGCCCGACTGCTTAAAGCCATTTACCCATTGTGAGGTTGTCGGCATATAGGTTTCGGCTTGCGGAAGCTGCGCTACTTTGCGCGCCGTTTTAAGTTCATTAAATGAACCCGCCACCATAATCGCCAGCTCGGCAATACCACTCTTTTCAAGCACTCGCGCTATCTCATTAGCGACAAGACGAGTATCGCTAACCCACTGAAGCGCCATAGATGAAAATACGGTTGAAAATTGGCTATCAGAGAAAGGCAAATCAACAGCACTACCCTGAATAAAAATGGGGTCAGAGTACATTTTTCTGGCCTGAGCCAACATGCCCTCGGCAATGTCTACGCCAGTTGCAGCTGCACCTTTATTTGCAAGCGTTTGGGTATGAATGCCGGTACCACAGCCAATATCAAGAGCCGTCCCCTGTAGGTCTATCGGTAAGTTCGCTAATGCCTGCTTGGCAATAATGCGCTGAATACCCGCAATACTGTTGTACTGCACAGCCGCTTTTGAAAAGCGATGTGCCACGTCCTGCTCGTTAATTGTTGAAGCAGTATCATCGCGTTCAGCTTTTGCAGCGCCTTTAGCTGTTTTAGAGCCCTCAGCTGGAACATAGTCTTCAGCTGTAACATAGCCCTCAGTCTTAGCGTTTTTCTCAGCATTCACATAAGCCTCAGCTTTGAACGAGCATTCGGGATGGTGAGTATTTTTAGCTACGAGAGTCCCTTTAGCGTTAGTCGCTTTCTCAGATTCAAGAGATGTCTCGGTAGAAAAAGTCCCCTCAGCCTTAAAAGCACGCTGAGCTACATCAGGTGACAATTTATCTTCGAACATGCTTACCTGCTCTGGCGTTGGGAACGCTTTTACAGCGGGACTTAGTGACATGGTTACATCTCTTGTTTACTTACAGAGCCAGAAGCACGGATAGCGCTGTCTGATCCTCTTTTTTCTGAAGTCTCACTCAACACCAAGTTATTAAGTGAAAGTTCTAGGGCATCAAACAATACGTCAATGTCTTGAGATGTATGATTTGACGTAAGCGTTATACGCAGCCTGTCTTGGTTTTTCGGTACAGTAGGCTGCCTGATAGCCGTTGCCCAAATGCCGCGCTGTTTTAGCCCGTCACTTAGTGCAATTGCACGTTCTGGGCTACCAACAATAATAGGCTGAATCGCGCTTTGCGATTGCCCCAAAGTGATTTCAATTGGTGCTTTGTCTTTCTCGGTTGAATTGAGTGTCTGTCCAAAGCGTTTTTGAAACGACTCTCTGAAATAGGCGATATTGTTATGCAGCGTTTCGCGGCGGGCAGTATCACTGGCGATATGTGTAAGAGAGTACAACGTCGCGACCGCTTGTGCTGGTGGCATGGCAGTGGAATACACATAATGTTTAGAAAAATTCACCAGATAATCAATTAGGGTTTGGCTTCCCGCAATAAAGGCGCCGGCCGTGCCCACTGCTTTGCCAAATGTTCCCATAACAATAGGCGCTCGTTGCTGGCTTAAGTTTAGTGCTTCTGCTGTGCCGAAGCCGTTTTCACCCAATACACCCATACCGTGTGCATCGTCTAACATGAACCATGCATTATATTTAGCGGCCAGTTCAGCGATGCCTTCGCAAGGCGCTACGTCACCGTCCATACTAAACACACCTTCACTGGCAATCAGAATGTCTTGCTGGTTTGCATCAGAATTACCAACCGCATCGGATAACTGGCTGTGACAAACGTTTGATAGCACGCTCTCTAAATGACTTAGATCGTTATGCTTGAAACGGCGAAGCTTAGCGCTGTCAGATACACACTGTGCCCCCTCTAAAAACGAAGCGTGCATGAGCTTGTCGGCAATAATATGACCCGCACTCGCGCTTTTATTAGGGTGAGACATGTGTGGAAAAAGTGCCATGCACAGTGCCTGATTGGCGGCAAAGCCAGAGTTAAACAACAGCGCAGCTTCTCGGTTTAACCCATCGGCAATGTAGGCTTCTAGCGCCAAATGAGCCTGTGTGTGCCCAGTTACCAAAGGCGATGCACCACTGCCACCACCAAATTGCGCTAGCCCCTCAACCCAACTTTGCAATACACCCTCATGCTGGCGCATGCCTAGGTAGTCATTGCTTGAAAAATTAAGGTAGTGCTCACCGTTAATACAAATAATGCTGTCTTTTTCGTATTGTTGGCAGTGGCGCTGGCGCAGCAAGCCCTGCTCGGCACGCGCGCTCAGCGAATCGTCTAACCAGTGAAAGGCCATTACGCCTCCGTTAAATGCTGTTTCTTTGGCGCTACCTTAGGCTTGGTTGCATCAATAAACAAGTCGTTACTGTCGTCGCCTTGTTCTTGTTGCTGGGCAATTTCTTCTTCTAACACTTGTTGATGTGCTTCGTCTGAGTAATCCCTAGTACGTTCAGTGTTAATACCAAGCTTTTTGAACAACATTACGTCTTCGTGGGTATCTGGATTTGACGTGGTTAACAGCTTGCAGCCATAGAAAATAGAATTCGCGCCTGCCATAAAACAAAGGGCCTGCATTTGTTCGTTCATGGCTTCGCGGCCTGCCGACAAGCGCACATGTGACTTAGGCATCATGATACGAGCAACGGCAATAGTGCGGATAAACTCAAAATAGTCCAAGTCTTCTACGCTATCGAGTGGCGTACCTTTTACTTTAACCAACATGTTAATAGGCACACTTTGAGGCTGCTCAGGAAGGTTAGCTAATTGCACCAACATACTAGCGCGATCGCTCACCGTTTCTCCCATGCCCACAATTCCCCCAGAGCAAACGTTCATACCTGCCGCACGCACGTTCTCTAATGTATTCAGTCGGTCCTGATAAGTACGGGTCGTGATTATATCACCGTAGTATTCCGGTGAGGTATCCAGGTTGTGATTATAATAATCAAGGCCCGCTTGCTTTAAGGCCACAGCTTGATCGCGGGTTAACATACCCAGCGTCATACAGGTTTCCAGCCCTAAGCTTTTCACCTCTTCAACCATTTTTAAAATGTAAGGCATGTCTCTGTCGCGTGGGTTTCGCCAAGCGGCCCCCATACAAAAACGGGTTGAGCCTACTTGCTTTGCTTCTTTCGCACGCTGGATGACTTTTTCAATTTCCAGTAATCGTTCTTTTTCAAGGCCCGTATCATACCGAGCACTTTGCGGGCAGTACTTACAGTCTTCAGGGCAAGCACCGGTTTTAATCGACAAAAGCGTGCTGACCTGCACTTCATTCGGATTAAAATGCTGTCTATGCACTACTTGGGCATTAAACAGTAAATCGTTAAATGGCATCGCAAACAAAGCCTCAACTTCGGCTTTGGTCCAATCGTTTCGAATAGTTGTCGTTTGCGCAGAAGGCGCACTAGCCAGCGTCATTGACTGTCCTTTACTAATTATTATTGCTGGCTTAGTCTATGCCCCAATATCGAGTTGTCAACTCTGACCAATTTAAAACCTTTACTAATGGTTATTTTGTGAACAATATAGAATTTGATAAACAACACATTTGGCACCCCTATACCTCGGCGGTTAATCCCCTTCCCTGCTATGAAGTAGTTGGTGCAAAAGGCGCTGAACTTACCTTGGCCACAAGTGAAGTGCTAGTAGATGGCATGTCTAGCTGGTGGGCAGCTATTCACGGTTACAACCATCCTGTACTCAACGATGCTGCGCACAAGCAAATTGACGCATTTTCTCACGTTATGTTTGGCGGTATTACCCACCAGCCGGCGGTAGATTTGTGTAAATCGTTACTTAACATGGTGCCGGCAGGGTTAGAGCGTGTATTTTTAGCAGACTCTGGCTCAGTGTCTGTTGAAGTTGCGATAAAGATGGCGATTCAGTATTGGGCATGTCAAGGGCGCTCAGAGAAGTCACGCATTGTCGCGCCGCGCAATGGCTACCATGGCGACACCTTTGCCGCAATGAGCGTGTGCGATCCCGTTAACGGCATGCATAGTTTATTTGAGGGTGTACTAAGCAAGCAGATTTTTGCGCCCGCCCCTCAAACTCGCTTTGGCCAAACGTTTAGCGAAGATGACATTCTTCCGCTTGAAGAGATTTTTGAAAAGCATCACCACACGATGGCAGCCCTTATCCTAGAACCTGTTGTTCAAGGCGCGGGAGGCATGCGTATTTACCACCCCGAATACTTAAAGCGCTGCCGACAGCTTTGCGATACCTACGACGTACTTTTAATTTGCGATGAAATTGCTACTGGCTTCGGCCGTACAGGTAAGCTCTTCGCTTGCGAGCATGCAGGTATTTCGCCTGACATCATGTGTTTGGGTAAAGCGATTACGGGTGGTTATATGACACTGGCCGCGACCTTGTGTACCGAAGACGTGGCTTTAGGGGTTTGCCAAGGGGAGCCGGGCGTATTTATGCACGGTCCAACCTACATGGGCAACCCGTTAGCCTGCGCGGTGGCCAATGCCAGCCTGTCGCTCATTAACGAAAATCATTGGCAGCAACAAGTCCCTATCATTGAGAAACAATTACAAACCGAATTGGCAAAATGTGCAGACTTGCCGCGAGTCGCTGACGTACGGGTGTTAGGTGCTATAGGGGTAGTCGAGACGGTAAATCCCGTCAATGTTGCCGAAATTCAACGCCATTTTGTGAAACATGGCGTGTGGATACGGCCATTCGGGAAATTGGTATACATTATGCCTCCTTACATTATCTCTTCCGAGCAGTTAAGTAAGCTGACCCATGCGATTTATACCGCCTTGAAATAGTGTGTGAGATTGTTACGCTAACTATCTTCTTGGGTGAAATATGAGTTTTGAACCACCAATTGACGTCAATTGGCCCGAGGGTTGATGTTAGTTTTGTTATAGAGTGAACATTCAACTTTAAAGCGGGTCACTAATTAGATCATTAATGCAGAGTGTTTATAGCGAGATTTGAATGATAGTACGTGTTTTAGATAAAGTTGTATTTGCAGTCTTGTTTATCATTACACTTCAAGTCCCCATCTTGGCGGATCATTATCGTCAATACCTCAATGGTTATTATGATGCACTGAGAGATGAAGTTTCTAGTTCGTCAGCGCTCGCCAAGCAGCATGGTTTTTCTTCGGTTGAAGCCATGCTTGAAAGCTTACAGAAAAACAGTGAGCCAGTTGTGCGAGAGAATGCCTCGATGAAAGCCACACGCTTCGCCCAGATCACCACTTTAGAGCAAGGCATAAGGAAGCTAGAGCACGGTCATTACTTCGAAAAGCTTGTGTTTATGGCCTCGCCTTCTCAATATGGTACGCTGAAGCGCGTGTTAGAAAATTTCAGCCCCTCTGTCCCACTCACACCTTCGTCAATTGTGTTCAGCCTTGTTACCGCTATCTTACTTAATCTGTTAATTTGGACGCCACACTTCTGCTATTGTCAGGTTAAGAATATTAAGAATAAACCCAAGCGCTACGCTTATAAATAGCACTTGGGTTTATCTTGTTAATACGTGGTTTATTATTTTTTTAGAAAGCCACTTCTACCGGTCCCACTAAACCAACACATTAGATCTTAATGAGCTGCATGGCTTTGATATTTCATGGCCCGAGATTTCAAGGCGTTATACACGGCATGCACTAAAATCACTCGGACCTTTCTCTATCCGTCAGCCGGCTTAGCAATTTTTTTCGTATAGCTTTTCCTCGTTTTCTTTTCATCTCTTTTCCTCGCTCTCTTTCTCGCTCTAGTGAGCCTCAACAGTCGCGATCCGCATTTAGGCACACTTGGCGTGTTCTAAGTCATCTACTAGTAAGAGTTGGCATCTTTGCTGCAACACTTATTATGAGTGTGTGTTGAGATGTTGCTGAATTTACACTACGTCTATCAAAGTAAACACTTAATGCCTTTGATAAACAGCAACTTAAGCACAAAAAGCTATACAGGAGATATTATTATGCCAACAGATGCACAATTATTAATCGGGAAAGTGTTGCAAATAAAAGACAAAATTATTGCAAAACGTCACTGTATTCCAAGCGACCTAAAAGCGGAATGGAACACGTTAAATGAGCAAACAGCGTGTTTTGAAACTGAGGCGCTTTATAGAAGTGCTGTGAAAGGCCAGGAAATGAATAAGCACATTGATTATTCAGGTTCGGTGAAAGAGCTTTCTCAATTAGTAAAACAACTTAAAACGCTAAATAAAAAGGTTAATGTTACGCAAGTACATCACTAATACTTGGGCAAGCACGCCAAGGTTATGGCTATGTTAAGTTTCGCTGAGTGGGTATTTATCTACGCGGACTAATGGTATGAGGCCTCAAGCATTCTCCGTGCCTCAGGCCTAAGCAAAAATTCGTGTTACTTTTTCTTTTTAAGGAGTACCAATGTTCTTACTTTACGCGTGCCATAGCTGGCAAGCCTTAGAAAGTCTTCGCGGGCAACCGGAATGTGTTGATACTCGACAGGCTGCCCCTCACTCGCATCTGGATCATGCAGGTAATAGCAATGAGAATCGCAGCTAGTCACCGCAACCCAATGGGGAACCTTTTTCTTATCGAACGCGTATGTGCTGATTAAGCACAATACTGCCCCGCCAGCTTTAAGGGTTTGGTCGATAACATCGACTCGCCAGTCAGAGATTTCAACAGAAATGCCTTTTCTACGTGCCTCTGCCATAAACTGCGACTCAACATTTTCGACTATCGCTTTCTTGTTAGTATCTCTAACGCCATCAACAAAAAGCGGGACATCCTGATTGATGACCACTTTCGCTGCATAACCTTCGTTTACCGCGGCGAGCGCTAATCCCACCGGGTGGCAACCGCCATGACCTGACATCATAAATATCGTGGTAGCAGTACGCCACAACGATAGTTCTTTTTCTTGGGTCATCTCATAGCGATTGTTCAATGCACACATTGCCATCATTAATGCTGACGGACCGCAGGTAAAATCAGTCGTCTGTTGGTACCACGGATAAACCTCTGGCTTAACTGATTTACTCGGCACCAACACTTTTTGCATACGTAATGCGTCAGTGTGATCGTCGTAGTAATCGGTATACATACCAAACTGACTAAACCCTAATTTTTTATACAGAGCAATGGCGCCGGCATTACCTACTGCCACTTCTAGGCGCATAAATCGCTTTCCCCGCAAAAGCGCCCGCTCCCCCAAGCTATTTATGAGCTTTTCAGCAACGCCAAGCCCTCTCGCCTCAGGCAAGACTGCGATAGAATACAGTCTAGTGAGCTGCGTTCCACGACGCAGCAGCAACAGTCCATAGCCAACAATGCTATTTACACTCGGCTTATTTTTGTCGAGGTTAGAACTTGAAGTCGACGGCTCACGCTCGGCCACAATAAGCTCTGCGTGCTGGGCATCAATGTAAAATTTGAAACGGCTTTTACTTAGCCTGTCGGTGGTGAAACAAGTTTGCTCAATGTGCTGAAGCGAAGCAAGATCGTGTAATGTCGCAACGCGTAGCACTACACTCGACTGTGTAGAAGGCACACTGGCACCATTTGTCGATTTAGTATTAGATGCGCCCTCAGCTAGGCCATATGCACGATTTGCGCTTTCCTGTGGACTTGCATTATTCACTTCAATTACTCGCTCAGCCGATGTAATCATCGCCCTCTTTGCTCCAACCTGTCAGCAAATTCCTGCATAATTAATTCGTACAGTTCTTTGCCTAAATATTTGTCTTCAACACCCGAGTCGATACTTGGGTTATCGTTCACTTCAATAACATAAACTGCATTGCCAGTTTGCTTGATGTCTACACCATACAAGCCGTCACCCACCGCTTTAGCGGCCTTTATAGCTGCTTGTAACACCGGTTTAGGTACTTCAAATGTTGGCATTGTGGCAAATCCACCCGAAGAGAATCGGTCTCCCTGATGGTTGTATATCTGCCAATGGTTGCGCACCATAAAGTATTGGCAAGCGTAAATAGGTTTGCCACCTAATACACCAATTCGCCAGTCGAATTCAGTGAATATATATTCCTGAACCAAAACAAGCGCCGATTCAGCCAGCATTTGTTCTAAGCGCGTTTTTAACGCTTCTTTATTTTCAGCTTTATGCACGCCGCGGGAAAACGAGCTTTCTGGCAGTTTTAAAACAAGCGGCAAACCAAAGTCAGCTATGAGTTTTTCGCATACTTCATCAGTAGCGCTCGATACAAACGTCGCTTTCGGCGCTGGCACTTTCTGATAAGCAAACGCATCTTGCAAGTACACTTTGTTACAGCAGCGCAGAATTGACTGCGTATCGTCCATAACCACAATGCCTTCTCGCTCTGCGGCACGCGCTAAACGGTAAGTATGATGGTCAATCGCCGTCGTTTCACGAATGAACAATGCATCATAGTGACCCAATTCTTCTTGCGACAGGCGACTCACCACATCTGCGCGAAAGCCCACTTTTTCAGCTGCTTTAACAAAGTTTTTAATGGCGCGTTCGTCACTAGGCGGCGTGCTCTCTTCAGGGTTAACCAAAATGGCCATATCCCAACGAGTACGTTTGCTCGTTTTACCGGCTTTCCACTGTATTTTGGTATGTGCTTCTAATTGCTCAATGAAACGCGCTTGTTGCTTGGCGTTTAAGTCCTTAAACGCTTTTGCCTGTACGCTTGCAAAGCCTTCAATTTGTACTTTACCCGTGGCTTTAGGCGACACTTTCGTATCGGTAACTGTTGGGCTTAACACCAAAACAGGGTACGGGTATTTTTCAAACGCTTGGCGCGCCAAACGCTTAAAGCGCTGATCTTTCACTTCGCCGAAAAGTACTAATATAGGCTCGTCAGTAATTTCCGTATTGTCTTGAGATACCGATAAAGAGAAGACGATGCGATCGATACTTTTCTCTTCCGCCATGCGTAAATCGTTAATGGTATTTACAGAAGGCAATACAGAGTGATTACGTGCCTGAGCCAAAAGTGAACAATAGTACCCTTCGCTTAAGTAACGCGTGGTATCACAAATATTGATAACGCGTGTTTTGGGCTCGTTCAACTTTGGAAATTCAGCAAGATAATCTTGAAAAGTCAGCACGGTTAAAGCTGTGTTACAAAAAGGAGTAACATCATCAGTAACAATCAGTGTATTGTGCATGTAATTCGCTTCTAAATAGTGTGTTGTCAGTTACAATTATTGCTGTGTTTGTTCAATTTACAAACACGATTAAAGTAGCGCTGAGTTTACGCTTTACTCATCATTTGCATAGCATTATCAGCACGGCTTTTTTTCATCGTTAAGACAACAAAAACTAATGTGCATTTGAATAGATTGAAACGACTTTTGTTTATTGAGTTTGCCTATACATTGAAGTAAGCAAACAAGATACGAATGGTTTAAGGAGTACGTATGTTATTAGCCAGCTTGGCTATTTTAATCGGATTACCGGTTTTGCTTTGGAGCGCAGGGAAGTTTGTAGGTGGTGCCGCATCGGTTGCCAATCATTTCGGTGTTTCCCCCTTGCTCATCGGTATGCTCATTATTGGGTTTGGTACATCGGCCCCTGAAATCATCGTTTCAGTGTTTGCAGCTATTCAAGGCAACTCTGGCATAGCGCTGGGTAACGCCTATGGCTCTAATATCGCCAATATCTTGTTAATCCTTGGCCTTACCGCAATCATTAGTCCTATTGCGGTTAAATCAGAAATCATTAAGAAAGAGCTGCCTGTTTTACTTGGCATCACCTTCTTTGCCGCATGGCAGGTGTGGGACTTAAATATCTCGAAAGACGACGCATTCTCTTTGTTAGGACTGTTTGTGCTTCTGCTTTCTTGGAGTATTTATCACGGCATGAAAGGCGACAAAGACGCCCTCGCCGACGAATACGATGAAGAGATTAATAGCAACGAAGGTACAGTAAAAACCCATGTAATGTGGTTGATTGCGGGGCTTTTATTGCTAGTTGCAAGCTCGCGTATGCTGGTATGGGGCGCGGTAGAAGTCGCCACCTTCTTCGGTGTTAGCGATACTATTATCGGGTTGACGGTTATCGCAATTGGTACATCGTTACCAGAACTTGCATCATCGCTAATGGCGGTGAAGAAAGGCGAACACGATTTAGCCATTGGTAACGTGATCGGATCTAACATGTTCAACACCTTGGCAGTAGTGGGCATTGCAGGCACCATTCAGCCAATGGCTGTAGGTTCTGAGTTTTTATACCGCGACGTTATGGTGATGTTCGCATCAACCATTGCCCTATTCATTTTCTGTATTGGCATTAAGCGCCAAGGACGTTTAAACCGTCTGGAAGGCGGAGCATTTGTGCTGGCCTACGCGGCCTATACGTACTGGCTTATCCAAGCAGCTTTTATTTAAGTTATTGCCGCAAGCCTTGTAAATAATAACGCTTATTATGCATCGCTCACTTGATGGGAAGCTCACAGCAACCCCATCAAGTGACATAAAAACCGCTTGTCGAAAGCGCTACTCACAAAGCTTTGTCATTTTGCCCTTGAGTTATGTTTTTGTCGTGCACCGCATGTAGAGCGCTTTCTCTATTCACAGGCCCAGTGTGGTAGCCAGTGTGATTAGGCTTATCGCCGCAATAGCAAATAAAATGAATAGGTTTATGCCAAAACTATCGCTTTGACGACGGTTTCTTCTGGCACGCATAATTATGCTAACCAAACTCACTATCAAACATACCTGTAGCATGATGGTCATGGCCGATAAATGACTTTCAGACCAACTGGTATCGCCTTTTATTCCCCAGTACTGCTGCACGCCACTGATAAAGTCAGGGCGCGCATAGTGAAATAGTATGAGTACGACAACCATGCCAACCCAGCCAACGATGTTTAACCCAAGCATCACCTTATAAAAAGGCGTTTTAGAACGGGGCGTTGAACGTCGCTCTGCAAGTTGCTCGTAAGTCATAGAACTTCTCTCATTTTCGGCATCGCTAGAACGGTCAGCGTCACTTTGCGTAGCACTCGGTTCTTGTGCTTGCTGAGACACTGGCGTGTTCGAATCATTTTTATTTCCCATTTGTCACTCTGTTCTCTGGCATCCCGCTTTATGTTGGGTATACTAGCGTGCTATTGGATTGTATTTCATTGGTTATTTTTACATCACCAAGTCATGTTTCGATCTGTATTTTGCTTATACTTGGCACCAAGCGAATTGCGAAATGCCTTTTTGAAAAGCGAAAAGCTAATACAGATTCTAGTAAGTTATCGGCATGGCAATCCAAAAACATTGACTATAAAGCAAATTTTAGTGCATTTTTTCATTCACAGTTTAATGCACTGTGTTGTTGAAAATGACTCAATAGTAAGCAACAACATAAAATTAGTAAGACGGAGAAATTAACATGACGCATGCGCCCGTAGTTGACGTACTTAAAGGTAAGTACGCCGTTGGCGAATCGGTAACCGTAAAGGGTTGGGTAAGAACACGCCGCGACTCTAAAGCGGGGTTATCATTTATTGCACTACACGACGGTAGTTGCTTCGATCCTGTACAAGTTATTGCGCTAAATTCTCTGTCAAATTATGCCGATATCCAGCGCTTAACAGCAGGCTGCTCATTATCGGTTACCGGTACAGTGAAAGAGTCTCAGGGCCAAGGCCAAGCCGTTGAAATTGACGCGACTGACGTTGAAGTTTTGGGTTGGGTAGAAAACCCTGATACCTACCCAATGGCCGCTAAACGTCACAGCATTGAGTACCTTCGCGAATATGCGCACCTACGCCCTCGCACTAACGTTATCGGCGCGGTAACCCGCGTTCGCAACTGTTTGTCGCAGGCGATTCACCGCTTTTTCCATGAGAAAGGTTACTTCTGGATCTCTACGCCAATTCTAACGGCTAGCGACACAGAAGGTGCAGGTGAAATGTTCCGCGTATCAACTCTTGATATGATGAATCTTCCACGCGACGACAAAGGCAATGTTGACTATTCAGAAGATTTCTTCGGCAAGGAAACCTACCTAACGGTATCAGGTCAGCTTAACGTTGAAACATATTGCACAGCTATGTCTAAGGTGTACACCTTCGGCCCTACGTTCCGTGCAGAGAACTCAAACACGTCTCGTCACCTCGCCGAGTTTTGGATGATTGAGCCTGAAGTGGCGTTTGCTGAATTGAAAGACGTAGCACAGCTTGCTGAAGACATGCTGAAGTATGTATGTAAGGCCGTGCTTGAAGAGCTGCCTGACGACATGGCGTTCTTTGCTCAGCGTATTAAGAAAGACGCCATTGAGCGTTTAGAAAAGTTAGTAAGCTCTGACTTTGTTCGCATGGACTACACTGACGCTATCGAAATTCTGCAAAACTGCGGCAAAGAATTTGAATTCCCTGTTGAATGGGGTATCGATTTATCTTCTGAGCACGAGCGCTATCTTGCAGAAGAACACGTTGGTGCGCCAATTATCATGCAGAACTACCCGAAAGATATTAAAGCGTTCTACATGCGCATTAACGATGACGGTAAGACTGTTGCAGCAATGGATGTACTTGCGCCAGGCATCGGTGAAATCATCGGTGGTTCACAGCGTGAAGAACGCCTAGACGTTTTCGATGCACGCCTTGACGAAATGGGCCTATCGAAAGAAGACTACGCGTGGTATCGCGACCTTCGCCGCTACGGCACCGTACCTCACTCAGGTTTCGGTCTTGGTTTCGAGCGTCTTGTAGCATACGTAACCGGCATGCAAAACGTACGTGACGTGATCCCATTCCCACGTACACCGGGCAACGCTAGCTTCTAAGCAGTTGTTCGCTAGATTTAAAAGCCCGCATGTAGATTGCTACATGCGGGCTTTTTTACTTCTTGAACCGTTATAGTCAGTAGCGTGGTTAAATCCTTTTCTAACTCAGAAATATCTTCCTCCTGTTCCTTAGTAAGTTGCGCTTCACCATTTTCAAGCTCATTTTCCGTTACGTTTTCTATGCTTATTAAAGGGTTAGCACTTTCACTACTAAATTCAGAGAGTAGCCCAACTGCCTAGCTAAAACTCCTAACTGCAGCGCCACGCCCCGTGTCCATGCTAGCCTTACCAATGTGGTAGAGGTGGCAAACCGATAGTGTTTTGGATGCCAAAACCGCGCAACGCCAAACGGCTTCAATAGCAGTAAGAAAAACAGATAGAAAATAATAAGAAGCATACCACCCCAAAAGCATGCTGGTTGCTAAAAAATAACATCGCTGAGCGAAGGTAATACTTATCCAAAAACGCAAAAAACCAACACGCCTTTTCAGGAATAAACGACTTACCTGCTTCTTAATTTTTCCATATACACTACGAATTTCGTTTGCTATTTCCATCACTTAATCGTCAATTATTGTTGTTATACTGCTAAATACGACTGGCTATACTTCCCGACATGCCTGCAATAAGCTATGCTGTTGATTCTAAAAATCAACGGGTTATACCTCTAGGCTGCTATCTATCATACAACGAGCATACAAAAAGTGGCGTGCAAAAGCATATGGCTGAATCAAATACGTTATCTATAGTTTGTGAGCAATGCCATACTCAGGTACACATTCCCGCCCTAGCACACAGGCAACGGGCCGTGTGCTCAGTATGTAACCACACACTAATATCTCATCGCGATGGCGCAAGCGAAAAGTTGCTCGCTTATACTTTCAGTGCTCTGATATTTTTATTACTTTCGTTACCTTTTAACTTTCTGACATTTAAAGCTAGCGGGCAAAAGCACAGTATTGATTTGCCTACCGGTATTACCGTACTCATTGAAAACGATTATTTGTCACTAGCGATAATAACCAGCTTAGCAACATTATTGCTGCCCGGAATGGTACTCGGCGGCCTGCTATTGTTATCTTTAGCTCAAATACAAAACCGACGCCCCTTTTACTTGCCGCGGCTTTACAAACTTGTGAAAGCCCTCTTACCGTGGAGCATGGCAGAAATTTTTCTTGTTGGTACCTTGGTTAGCCTTATCAAAATTACCGAATTGGCCGACGTTTCCATAGGCCTATCATTTTATGCATTCGTTGGCTTTTCAGCGTTCACGGCTCTTTGTATATCTCAATTTGATCCCACACGCTACGCCATGTGGATGTCTCAAGGCCAACCACCACAACCTAAACCATTGTGTGAAGCGCAAGCGCAAGAGAGTATTCAGCGTACGTGGGCGTTGTTGATCACTGCTTGTATCTTATATATTCCTGCTAATGTACTACCAATTATGTATACTGAATTTTTTGGCCAAGAGACGCCCAATACGATTATTGGTGGTGTCATATCGTTGTGGGAATCGGGCTCGTATCCAGTGGCGATAATTATTTTAGTTGCCAGCGTGGTAGTGCCAGTGGCAAAAATTATCATTCTTGCTTGGCTCAATTTTTCCGTACAGCGAGAGAAAACCACTTCAAAACAATTACGTATACGTTACTACCGCATCACTGAGGCGATAGGCCGCTGGTCGATGATAGACGTTTTTGTTGTAGCAGTGCTGGTATCCCTTATTCAGATGGGGAACACCATGTCTATTTATCCGGGCCAAGCGGCACTCGCCTTTTGTGCCGTTGTATTTGTAACGATGATAGCCGCGATGACGTTTGATTCGAGGCTAATTTGGCAGCAGTGGAAGCAATTACCATGACCACAAACGATCCGAACATTAATGAAGCTAAGGTCAAACCGACCTCGTCCATTTCTCGCATTTGGATTATCCCAATTCTTGTTATCGTTATTGGTGGCTGGATGGTGTACTACCAATGGAAGAATCAGGGCCCTCTCATTACGATAGAGCTGCATTCGGCAACAGGTATTGAGGTAAACAAAACACCAATAAAAGTGCGGGACCTAGATATTGGACAGGTAAAAAAGATAACGCTAAAGCCTGACTTAAACGGCGTACTTGTCACGGCCAGAATTGATGCTAGCGCGGCCCATCTACTCAATGAAAATGCAAAGTTTTGGGTTGTCGCCCCCCGTATAAGTTTTTCAGAGGTTTCAGGGCTTAACACCCTCTTGTCTGGCAGCTATATTGCCATGTCAGCCCGTGATAAAGGCAAAGAGCAACTCCATTTTACGGCACTTGAGCGCCCACCGGTTACGCCTCCTGGCACTCCAGGGCTTCATGTTATGTTAAAAAGTGACGACGAATTTGCCTACAAACCTGGCGATCCCGTTATTTATAAAGGGTTTAAAGTTGGCGAGTTTGAAGACGCTACCTTTAATATTGAAGAACGTGTGGTGTATTACGACGCATTTATTGAAGCGCCTTACCATAAACTCATAACCAACACGACACGTTTCTGGGATGTCAGCGGTGTTAAATTGTTGCTTGAATCGAACGGTGTAAGCATTGAAACAGGCAGCTTGGAAACCTTATTAGCAAACGGTATTACCTTTGGGATCCCTGACGGCGTGCCAAAAGGTGAACAAGTGCTAGATAACGCCTTTTTCACAATTTATGGGGATAGCACATCCGCCTCAGATGCACGTTATAAAGTCGCCGCTGAATACTTGCTACTTATCGATGAAAGTGTGCGAGGTCTAACCGTTGGCGCACCGGTTGAATACCGTGGTATTGAAATTGGCAACGTAACTGCTATCAACTCCTTCCCTGCTTTAGATGGCAACATTTTGGAGCGAGATTATCCCATCCCCGTGCTTATTAATATTTACCCCGGTAAAGCAAGGCAGCCTGATACCAAAGAAGGCCTTAGTGCAATAAAGCAAACCATTCGAAACTGGCTAGAAAGAGATCTTCGCGCATCGCTACGCATGGGTAATGTATTAACAAGTGGTTTGTATGTAGATTTACAGCATGTACCTGATGCCGACAGTAACGGCGGCATTGAAGTGATTAACGGCTACGAAGTAATTCCTACTGTTAGTAACGAGTTCACGCAATTGACGCAAAAGGCCGACGCAATTTTAGACAAAATCAATCAGCTTCCGCTTAAGGAAATGGTGGAAAATGTGCAGTTAGCCGTTGAAGACATGCGTTTAGCTGCTGAGTCTGTGGAAACGGCGAGCAGCGACTTTGATGTACTTATCGCTGATATTGATGCGAAAGCATTAAATAGTAATCTTAATCAGGTTCTTGTTAGCCTTGATGGCCTGCTTAAAAATTACAGCGAGGGTGGTTTTAACCAGTCTGAGATAAAAGAGACCGTTGATGCGCTGCAAGAAACCATGCGCAACATTCAGCCTTTATTGTTAAAGCTAAACCAGTCTCCGAATAGTTTAATATTTTCAAAGGATGATGAAGCGGACATTCAACCTAAAGCGAAGAATTAGCGCAGTAGAGTCAAACAAATACGCGGTTAATTTTCGAGCAACAATGGCGTAAAAAATGAATGCTCTTTATCCTTGATAATTAGCCGATATTAAGAAAGTAATACGCTACAGTGAATGTCAATTGACAGTATTGCCATAGCGAAACATCCAAAAACAAGGATGGAAGGAATAAATAGAATGATACAGCAGTTTAAGGTTTTCCCATCTCAACCTACAGGTAAAGCACTGTTTATCGGTGTATTTGCGCTTTTCACCTGCGTATTATCGGCGTGTAGTAGCGCGCCTCGTTCGCTGACATACTACTTACTTCACACCACGGGTGACAGTGCATATACCGTAAACAAAGCATCAACGGCTGTTGTAATAGATAAGATAACCCTACCGGAATATCTCAAACACCGTGGGCTTGTGTACCAAACCAGTGACACCAACTTGCATATCTCAACCAGTCACTTATGGGCCGAACCTGTAGACGAAGGGCTTACTAAGGCGCTAACCAGCGCGTTAGCATCAAAGCAAGTGTCATTGCTTCGCCCCGATCACTACGCAAGTGAAGAAGCCATTCATATGGCGTTGCACCTCAATGATTTTGTCAGCACCTATGAAGGGGAAGTTATTCTATCTGGCCAATATGTGATTACTCACGTGGAAGGCCAAACGCAAAGCTATCCATTTTTATTCAAAACGCCCCTTGAAGATGATGGATTTTCTCCAAGTATCAAAGCAATGAGAAATACTATCCAACAACTCGCAGAAGATATTAGAAAAACTGTGACAAAATCTGTTTAATCATGTTCGGCGCTCTCAAGCAATACGTATTTAGTGGCGTAAGCCGTCACTACAAGGATGAAACCAACAGACGCATTATGGTGGTGAACCTTTTTGCGGCAGTGGGTATGTCTATCACGTTCTTGCTTGGCTCTAGGGCTTTTATTGACGGTGAATATTCTCTTTCAACTACGCTCTATACTGCCAGTGTAGTATTTGCTATTTCACAGCGCTTACAAGTTCGGTTTGCGTCAGCCAAAGCTCGTACATGGTCTATAACACTTCTCATTATCTGTTTAATGGTACTGACTCTCCTGCTGCTGATTACCGGTGGAAAAGACAATACCGGTCCCCTTTGGATTTACTTGGTGCCGCCAGTCACTATGTTTTTTGCAGGCTTTGTCAGAGGCCTCATCGCACTTATTGCCTATACGCTAGTTAGCGCCATCGTGCTGTTCGCCTTCAATGACGCTTCATTTGTAGCAAACTACACCTACGCGTTTAAAACTCGTTTACTGTATTCTTTTTTAACCGTTTCATTTCTGTCGGCGTTTTATGAGTACAGTAGACAAAAGAGTTACGACACAGCACTTTATTTAAGTGAGCAGTTTGAGCGCCAGGCCAAGCATGACCACTTAACTCAGTTATTAAACCGGCGAGGTGCGCAGCAGTGTCTAGAGCGCGAGTACGCAAGAATGCTGAGAAGCAAACGTAAATTTTCAGTCGCCATTGCAGATATTGACCGCTTTAAAAGTATTAATGACACCTTAGGCCATGAACAAGGTGACGAGGTCCTTCGTCAGATTTCAAAAGTGTTTAGTTCTCGTCTGCGAGGACAAGATATTCTCGCACGGTGGGGTGGCGAAGAATTCATGTTCATCTTTACCGATACTGATGAAGCGGGTGCTGTAAATGCCTTGGAAAATATTCGAGATATTTTGAACAACGCACCGCTTAATATTAACGGTAGCGAGATCCATGTAACGAGTAGTTTCGGGGTGAGCGAAGTGAATCCCGATATAGATATTTCCTGCGCCGTTCGTCGAGCAGACCAAGCACTTTACTATGCCAAAGATAATGGTCGAGATTTCGTGTGTGAATTTTCGTCGTTGAGCTCCCCCTCTTTTTCGGAAAACTAAACCAATTTCCCTGTTTAAATCAGTACGGATAACTGACTTTACACAAAATTGACTCATGTTTAGTTACATTTGCGCTGTATTCCTGAAACACTTTAGCGCTACACTATGTAAAGTATTCGCTATAAAAGTAGATTTAGCCATGAAATGGATGAAAGTTGCACTGCCTATTGGTGTTTTATTAGTAGGCTACTTAGGTATGAAAGGAATCGAAGCCTCTGCCTCTGATAATACTATTACAGAAGAAGTTGATACCCGCCCAACGGTGACTATTGAAGCTTTATCGCCAGAAGACGTGCGCGTTCAACTTACCTCGTATGGCGAAATAACGCCCCTTGAAACCACAAACCTTGCAGCTCAGGTATCGGGAGAAGTTGAGCGCTGGAACCCTAAGTTTGTGAGCGGCGGTCTGGTTCGACGTGGCGAAACCTTATTTGAAATAGAAGCTGACGCATATGAAGCGGCATTGTTGCTGGCTGAAGCTAACCTCGCTAGCGCGCAAGCACAGCTTATCCAAGAGCAAGCCCAAGCTGATGTCGCTGCCAAAGAAGCGAAAACGATGCCTAACGCACGGGTTACTGACCTTTACCTTCGCAAACCTCAAGTGATGAGTGCGCAAGCTGGCGTAAAATCAGCTGAAGCGCAGCTTAAAATCGCAAAGCGTGACTTAGACAACTGTAAGGTAAAAGCACCATACGATGCACTTATAGTATCGAGAGATATCAGCACTGGTGACTATGTAACTCAAGGCACGCCAGTCGCTGTCATTAACAACATCGAATACGCTGAAGTAACCTTCCCTGTAGCCGGCTTTGACCGTGTTTTTCTAGCAGACAACACCATTGGTAGTGAAATCGCCATCGAAGTAGATGATGTGCAGGGCGCTACTGTAAAAGGTACCATTCACCGTGATACGGGTGTGGTAGATAACACCACGCGTATGAGCTATTTCGTTGCCCGTATTGAAGATCCTTACGCCATCAATTCGTCGAAGCCTATCGTAAAGTTTGGTTCGTATAGCACAATCGCATTTGAAGGAAAAACCCTTAGCGACGTATACCGCGTACCTCAAGAGTTGGTAACCAATCGATTGTTGTGGACGTTAGATGACGAAGACAGATTAAAATCGCAAAAGGTTAAAGTTGTTCGCGAAGAAAATGGCGACTTCCTTATTCAAGGCGATTTCAATGCCAAAAAAGTCGTGATGAGTTTGCCCGAATATCCTCAAAACGGTATGCCTGTTAAGGTCATTGAGACCACGACCGAAATTGTGACAGCAAAAGCGAACTAAGGAGCTGTCATGGAAAACCACAACGATACACAAACCGGCATTATTTCTTGGTTCGCCAGAAACTCCGTGGCCGCCAACCTACTGATGATTTTTATCATCATCATGGGGATAGCGAGCTATTTCACTATTCAGCGTCAGATGTTTCCAAACATCGAAATAAACTACATCACCGTTGAAGCCAACTACCCTGGTGCTTCACCTCAAGAGATTGAAGAGAGTATTTTCATTAAAGTTGAGGAAGCAGTAAAAGACATTACTGAGATTAAGCGTACGGTTTCACGTGCATTTCGCGGTGGCGGTGCAGTTACACTGGAAATTGACACTAAAGCTGAATTAACAGATGTACTTGATAAGGTGAAGCTTCGCGTTGACAGTATTGCCACCTTCCCCGCTGGCATGGAGCCGGTTAATGTTTCCCAAGTAGAGTTCCAGCAGCAAGTTATTGAAATGCCTATTGTCGGTGACTTGCCTTTATCAGAACTCAAAGTGCTGGCAAAAGAGGTGGAAGATGAGCTTCTACAACTTGGCTCTATCTCTTTGGTTGAAGCCAATACGCCGGACGATGAAATTGCCATTGAAATTAAACCTGATACGCTTAGGAAGTACGGCTTAACTATTGCCGATGTCACACAGGCAATTAATAGTTACTCTGCCAACATTTCCGCAGGTCAGCTTAGAACTAACTCAGGTATCGTATCGGTACGTGTTGAAAACCAGTACTACAGCGGCGATGAGTTTAAGCAAATCCCTATTAAAATTGGCACAGGCGGCGCTAAGGTAACCTTGGGCGATGTCGCTTATATCAACGATGGATTTGTTGAAGGTGAACGCTACTTTAAATACAACGGCATGAACGCTATCTACATTGCCGTTAAAGCCACTAAAACCCAAAACACCATTCCTGTAGCCGAAACCGTAAAAGCCTATATTGATCAGAAAAACGAAAGCCTTCCTCAAGGAGTAAGCCTAGAAATTCTGGTTGATATGACCTATTACCTTAACGCTCGTTTAGACATGATGTTGTCGAACCTGGTTCAAGGCTCAATTCTAGTGGCGCTAATGTTAACCCTGTTCTTGCGCTTTAGGCTTGCCGTGTGGGTTATGGTTGGTTTACCGGTATGTTTCCTTGGTGCCATGATGCTAATGCCTTTGTTTGGTGTAAGCATAAACATCCTTTCGCTGTTCGCATTTATCATGGTACTGGGTATTGTGGTTGATGATGCGATCGTTATTGGCGAGAGTGCTTACACCGAAATTGAAAGCAAAGGTGGCGGTGTTGACAATGTAATCCGCGGTGCCAAGCGCGTAGCTACGCCCGCCACATTCGGTGTTTTAACCACTATCGCCGTGTTTGCTCCGTTTACGCTAAGCAGCGGGCCTGAAGGCGCGTTCTTCTATAATATCGCTGTTGTCGTAATCTTGTGTTTAGCATTCAGTCTAGTTGAATCTAAGCTCATTCTGCCGGCCCACTTAGCCCACACTAAATTTTCCCCAGTTAAACAAAATAGCTGGCGGTCGCGTTTTAACAAGCGATTCTTTGCTTTTGTTAACGGTCCTTACAAGCGTTCTCTAGCGAAAGCGATTGAATGGCGCTGGGCTGTACTCATGATGTTCGTCGCAATGCTAATGCTAAGTATGGGGCTTATTGGTGCTAATTACGTAAGAATGGTCCCCAATCCGAAAGTACCTCATGACTTCCCAAGCGTTAAAATAGAGATGAATGAAAACGTCTCAGATTTAGCAACCATTAACGCGTTAAAAATTGTTGAGCAAACAATCTTAGACGTTGAAGAACAAATCATCGATGAGTTTGGTCAAGGCATGATAAGAGACCGCCTGGCGTTTAACGATGACAGAACTGAAGGCCGTATTTTAACGCCGTTAGTTAATGAAGAAGACCGCCCTATTGACACGTTTGAGCTTGCTCGTCGCTGGCGCGAAGCCATTCCTGAAATTACCGGCATGAAATCATTTACCGTAGTTGATGACGTAAACGGTGATGGTGATGACGGCGAATTTGGTTATTTACTCTTTGGCCCTGATATCGACACCCTAAACGCAGCAGGTCTTAAGTTTATTGAAATGCTGCAGCAGCAAGAGGGCTTGTTTGACGTTAGCTCAACTATCGACCCTCCAAGCAAAGAAGTACAAATGACATTGCTTCCAGTTGCGTACGACTTGGGTCTTACTTTATCTAATATCGCTTCTCAAGTAGGTGCAGGCTTCTACGGCGGCGAGGCACAACGTGTTATTCGAAACGGTGAAGAAGTGAAAGTAATGGTGCGCTACCCAGAACTTACCCGCGAACGCTTCGCCGACTTGAAGTACTCTTTGATCACCACGCCTAATGGTCAGGAAGTTATGCTGGGTGACGTTGTGGCCTTAGAGGAGAAACCAGGTATAAGCTACATTCGCCGTGAAGGTGGATACCGTAGCGTTTACATTTGGGGCAATATCGATGAAGAAAAGATTGAGCCAAACGAAGTGGTCACTGAAATTAGAGAGAAGCTACTTCCTCAATTAAAAGAGTCGTTCCCGTCGGTTATGACTGAACTTGGTGGTGACATTGAGGAGCAGCAAGCGCAACAGAATGAGCAGATATTGTTTTTCTTAGCTGCCATGATCATGGTGTATATCCTTCTTGCTGTACCACTTAAAAGCTATGGGCAACCACTTATTATCATGTCGGTTATCCCGTTTAGTTTTACAGGCGCAGTCTTCGGCCACTTTGTGCTGGGCTTAGACTTATCTATGATGTCTAACTTTGGCCTAATCGCTGCTGCGGGGGTTGTTATCAATGACTCACTAGTCATGACTGACTTTGTGAACCAGCGCCGTGCACAAGGCTACAGCATTAAAGAAGC
The DNA here is from genome assembly GCF_022348305.1 of Alteromonas sp. MmMcT2-2. Lineage (NCBI taxonomy): Bacteria > Pseudomonadati > Pseudomonadota > Gammaproteobacteria > Alteromonadales > Alteromonadaceae > Alteromonas > Alteromonas sp. MmMcT2-2. The sequence continues at coordinate 817 of NZ_JAKRFA010000032.1, read as the reverse complement.
GGTGACCGAAGCTGGTACCGCGCGCTTCCGAGCGATTACGTTAACCTCAATCACTACGTTTGTGGGCGTACTGCCCATTATGTTTGAAACAAGCCTACAGGCAGCGTTTGTTGTACCAATGGCTGCAGCACTCGGCTTTGCAGTACTTTACGCTACGCTTGTAACGCTTATATTGGTGCCGTGCTTGTACTTAATATTGCTTGATTTACGTGGTCCGTTTACGTTTATTAAGCGCAAGATTGTACGCAAAAAGCCTACTAAGGATAACGACGGCAATAGTACTTCACACACACATGTACCTCAGCCAAGTGCATCGATGGACTAGCTTTTATCGCTGAGAAAAGCTACAAACACCTAACTGTTTTAAAATGAGCCTTTATTGGCTCATTTTTTTTGATTATTTATGATGGGAGTCACCATGAGCAACGCCATTTCAATAAGACCCGCCACGCCTGAGGATATTTCACAAATTCGCCAGTTCATTCTGGAACTTGCTATTTATGAAAAAGCAGAGCATGAAGTAGAAGCAGATGAAGAAGCGCTATTAAAAACATTATTCGGAGAAGGCGCAACCGCGCATTGTGTAATGTGTGAAAGCGATGACGCACCTATTGGTTTCGCTGTGTATTTCTTTAATTACTCAACGTGGCAAGGACGCAATGGTCTCTACCTTGAAGATTTGTATGTTTCACCAAAATCACGTGGCCTGGGTGCAGGGTGCATATTCCGGCCGGATCTGAACAGCGATTCCGGAAATACTTGAACACTCATTCTGGAATTATTTGAACACTGATTCCGGATTTATTTAGTACAGTTT
>NZ_JAKRFA010000031.1:0-48440 GCF_022348305.1 Alteromonas sp. MmMcT2-2 | reverse complement strand
CCATTTGGGTCTCCTCACCTTGTTAACTTGATTGTTCAATTCCAAGTTTGGCACATTGCGATGCCGTTTGAGGGGGGAGACCATTCCATCGTTGACCTTAGTATAACCATTATCGATTTTGCCTCGAATGGCAATACTAAACTCAAAAATCTAGTAGAAAGGATAGCGAGATTTGTTTTAACCGCTCAAATATCACCCACTTTCAAGGTATACCCTTTGGTTAAACGTAGATCAGATTAGACAGCGAGATCTGAAACCTTGGCTGTTAAAAACAAAAAAAGGCCCTGAAGGGCCTTTTTTCACAAAACCAGCATCTATTCAGAGGCGGCTTTCTTTTCGTTGCTGTCGTAAATCAAAATAGGCTTTGATTCACCGCGAATAACGGTTTCATCTATAACCACTTTGCTCACGTCTTCCATTGAAGGAAGGTCGTACATAGTATCAAGCAAAACCGCTTCAACGATTGAGCGAAGACCACGTGCGCCTGTCTTACGATCCATTGCCTTTTTAGCAATAGCATTAAGTGCATCGTCACGGAACTCTAGCTCTACATCTTCCATCGAGAACAATGCACCATATTGCTTGGTGATTGCATTCTTAGGCTCGCGTAGAATTTGAATTAGTGCTTCTTCATTCAACTCTTCAAGGCTTGTTACTACCGGTAGACGTCCAATGAACTCTGGAATCAACCCATATTTCACTAAGTCTTCAGGCTCAACTTGCTTAAACAGTTCACTGATTTGTTTGCTGTTGTCTTTCGACTTAACCGTAGCACCAAATCCAATACCCGTGTCTTTTTGTGCGCGTTGCTCAATAACTTTATCAAGACCAGCAAACGCACCACCACAGATGAACAATATCTTAGAGGTATCAACTTGCAGGAATTCCTGCTGTGGGTGCTTACGTCCACCTTGCGGAGGAACAGACGCAACCGTACCCTCAATCAACTTTAGAAGCGCCTGCTGTACACCTTCACCCGAAACGTCACGAGTGATAGATGGGTTGTCTGACTTACGAGAAATCTTATCGATTTCATCGATGTAAACAATTCCGCGCTGCGCTTTCTCTACGTCGTAGTCGCACTTCTGCAGTAACTTCTGGATGATGTTCTCAACGTCTTCGCCCACGTAGCCAGCTTCAGTTAGCGTGGTTGCGTCAGCCATGGTGAACGGAACATCAAGCAGGCGCGCTAGGGTTTCCGCTAGCAGCGTTTTACCACTACCGGTAGGTCCTATTAGCAAAATATTACTTTTGCCAAGTTCTACGCCTTCGTGAACGTCGCCATTGCGCAAGCGCTTGTAGTGGTTATATACCGCTACTGATAATACCTTCTTTGCATGTTCTTGCCCGATAACGTAATCGTCTAAGTGAGCATGAATTTCACTTGGTTTAGGTAAAGCGTCCTGCTTTTGCTTAGGCGCGATTTCCTTAATTTCTTCGCGAATGATATCGTTACATAACTCAACACACTCGTCGCAAATGAATACCGACGGGCCTGCTATTAACTTTCTTACTTCGTGTTGGCTTTTGCCACAAAACGAACAGTACAGTAGCTTATTATCACCGTCACCGCTTTGCTTATCACTCATTACTTTTGCCTCTGCCTTGCCTGAGCCGAAAACCAAAACGTGCTATGCACTGGCTCAGGTCTACTATAACTATACTACTTAGTTGCGGCTACGTCAGATCGATTTGCTAAAACTTGGTCAACAAGGCCATATTCTTTTGCCTCAGTTGCACTCAAGAAGTTATCACGGTCTGTGTCACGCGCGACTTTTTCATAGTCTTGACCAGTATGGTCCGCCATAAGGCGATTCAATTTCTCTTTAATAGACAGAATTTCTTTCGCGTGTATTTCAAAATCAGATGCCTGACCTTGGAAGCCACCAAGCGGTTGGTGAATCATTACGCGCGAGTTAGGTAGACAGTAGCGCTTACCTTTTGCTCCTGCAGATAGTAGAAATGCGCCCATGCTTGCAGCTTGGCCCATACATACTGTACTCACGTCTGGCTTGATAAACTTCATCGTATCGTAAATTGCCATGCCAGCAGTTACCGAACCGCCTGGTGAGTTAATGTATAAGAAAATATCTTTCTCTGGGTTTTCAGCTTCTAAGAACAACATTTGAGCAACGATGAGGTTGGCCATGTGATCTTCAACTTGTCCTACCAAGAAAATTACGTTTTCTTTCAATAGGCGAGAATAAATGTCGTATGAGCGCTCACCTTTAGAGGTTTGCTCAACAACCATAGGAACAAGTGCATTCATTGGGTCAAACGGGGTATTAGTCATAGCTACCTTGATTATCTAGCGTTAAAAACAAAAATGCTCGGAAGGCTCCGAGCATTTAAGCAGTTGCTGACAAGTAATGTCAATCAGACAGTAAAAAATTACGCCTGTTTGTTCATAACCTCGTCAAAAGCTTTAGTTACTTCGGTAACTTTTGCTTGCTCAAGAACCCACTCAATAGCTTGTTCTTCTAGTGCAACGTTCTGCATTTGTTGCATAAGCTCTTGGTTGTTGTTGTAGTAATCAACAACTTCTTGCGGATCTTCATACGCTGAAGCAGCAGTTTCGATCATCTCGTTAACTTTAGCTTCGTCTGCTTTAAGTTCGTTCTGCTTGATCACTTCACCTAGAAGAAGACCAATAGATACGCGACGTTTAGCGTTGTCAGTAAACAATTCAGCTGGTAGGTCTGGAAGGTTCTGACCACCGCCTTGCTGGCTGAAACGTTGCTTAGCTTGCTCGCGAAGTGCGTTCACTTCTTGATCGATAAGCGCTTGAGGAATATCAATCTCGTTAGCTTCAACTAGCTTAGCAATAACGTCTTCTTTAACTTGCGCTTTTAGCGTTTGATTTAGTTCACGCTGCATGTTCTTACGAACTTCTGCTTTAAGCGCGTCAACTCCGCCTTCTTCAACACCGAATAGTTTAGCAAACTCTTCGTCAACTTTTGGAAGGTTTAGGCCTTCTACTTTCTTAACGGTAGTTTGGAAAACTGCATCTTTACCTTTTAGGTTTTCTGCGTGGTAGTCTTCAGGGAAAGTTACTTCGATAGTCACTTCTTCACCCGCTTTCGCGCCAACAAGTGGCTTTTCGAAACCAGGGATCATGCGATCTTTACCTAGCTCAAGAGCGAAGTCTTCTGCTTTACCACCTTCAAACTCTTCACCGTCGATAGAACCAACGAAGTCGATGATAACTTTGTCGTCTTTCTTCGCTTTACGCTTAACTTCTTTCCAAGTTGCGTGCTGCTTCTGAAGTGTTTCCATCATGTTATCTAGATCTTCGTCAGTAATTTCTACTACTGGCTTTTCGATTTCGATATCGCTAACACCTTTCACTTCTACTTCTGGGTAAACTTCGAAAGATGCTGTGAATTCTAGGTCCTGACCGTCTTCGTCTTTAGTCAGTTCAAACTTCGGCATACCAGCAGGCTGAATTTTTTCTTGAATCACTGCTTGGTAGAAGTTTTGCTGCATAACATCGCCAGCAACTTCTTGGCGAACAGCTTGGCCGAAACGCTTTTTGATTACGTTTACAGGAACTTTACCTGGACGGAAGCCGTTGATGCGTTGTGTTTTCGCCAATTGCTGTAGACGTGACTTAACTGCTGAATCAACCGTGTCAGCTGGAACGGTGATAGTAAGACGGCGTTCTAAACCCTGGGTCGTCTCGACTGAAACTTGCATTATGTTACCTCAACTATACGCCTTTACAGGCGTTTTGTTCTCAATCCCCTCTCCCGTCATGCAAGAGTTGCATATCACTCCGGGGTAGAGGTCGTTATTCGACGTTTATAAAATCAAAGTTAGGACACGAAATTGTGTCAAAAAGCCAACCTGAAACAAACGTACTGGTTAAAAAAAGACGCGGTAGTATACAGCCGCATACCACAAGAGTCGAGAGGCAAACACAAGTTTGTAACAACCATTTGAACGCATTTTGACCAAATAGCGAAACTAATAGCCTAAATAGCGAAAAAGACGGAATTTATGCGAATTTATTGAGCAATGAATAAAGAGGAGAGAAAGATAATGGTCGGTGAGACAGGATTTGAACCTGCGACCCCTTGTACCCAAAACAAGTGCGCTACCAAGCTGCGCCACTCACCGACAGATCCACCACTTCCGCGAAAAAGTGGGGTGGACGATGGGACTTGAACCCACGACAACCGGAATCACAATCCGGGGCTCTACCAACTGAGCTACGCCCACCACAGTAATCCTGTTCAGTCTTATGTGTGAATTGATAAACACATAAGCGCCTACCGAGCTGTCAGGATCTTACATAGCTACTCGGTAGTTAAAGTCGACTCATACCCTAGCCCACAGATGATTTATCACTCTTGGCTAGAAGTATTTACTGAATCGAAGAAAGCATAAATGGTCGGTGAGACAGGATTTGAACCTGCGACCCCTTGTACCCAAAACAAGTGCGCTACCAAGCTGCGCCACTCACCGACTGGAATGTCCACCACTTCCGCGAAAAAGTGGGGTGGACGATGGGACTTGAACCCACGACAACCGGAATCACAATCCGGGGCTCTACCAACTGAGCTACGCCCACCATAGGGTGTGTTTGCGATTTACACGCTTTATTTTAGCAGTGTAAATACGAAAATTCAGCCTTGCTATCAGGACCTACCTGACTCGCATGGCGCGCCCGGCAGGATTCGAACCTGCGACCCACGGCTTAGAAGGCCGTTGCTCTATCCAGCTGAGCTACGGGCGCTTGGCGAATCTTCGCTGCAAAAAGTGGTCGGTGAGACAGGATTTGAACCTGCGACCCCTTGTACCCAAAACAAGTGCGCTACCAAGCTGCGCCACTCACCGACTGTCGTACCGACCTTAAAGCGTTAGCCTCTGTGCCGTTACGGGGTGCGAATATTACTGACATCCCCCCACCTCGTCAAACACTTTTTTAAATAAAATCATCAACCGCTCACAAAGCATCCATTCTCACGTTTTTTTGAACAATTACCCTTGTATTTGCCTGTCTTTAGCCTAGGTTTGCGCTTCTTTTAAAGGGTAAGCATCAGGCTTTCCCTTAACGGTCGTTTACGTTGAACATTTGTGGTGAATAATTGCAGAGTAATAACTACTAGAGTATTAGTCCTATTTTATGAAACAATATAGGGCACTTGTTGACCACCCAACCATATAAGAATCGTACAAGACTATGACCGCCCATCTTATTGACGGCAAACTAATTGCCAAACAAGTTCGCCAACACGTAACCTCCTATGTTGAATCGCTTACGCAAGCAGGTAAAAGACAACCAGGCCTAGCCGTTGTCCTTGTTGGCAGTGATGCAGCTTCTCAAGTTTATGTTTCCAATAAACGTAAAGCGTGCGAAGAAGTGGGGTTCGTTTCTCGCTCTTTCGACCTTCCTTCTGATACCACAGAAGAGACCTTGCTAAATTTAGTGGACGAGCTAAACGAAGATAAAGAGATAGACGGAATTCTGGTACAGCTTCCTTTACCTGCAGGGTTAAATGCAGAAAAGGTACTTGAACGTATTCACCCTCATAAAGATGTCGACGGATTTCATCCATACAATATTGGCCGCCTTGCACAGCGTATTCCTGCACTACGTCCCTGCACGCCAAAAGGCATCATGACCATGATAGAGTCAACCAAGCGCCCTGTAAAAGGTTTAGACGCGGTCATTGTAGGTGCGTCGAACATTGTGGGGCGCCCTATGAGCCTGGAACTGCTTCTAGCTGGCTGCACCGTTACTACCTGTCACAAGTTTACTCAAGACCTTAAAAGTCACGTTCAACGTGCAGACCTTCTGGTGGTCGCAGTAGGTAAACCGAACTTTATTCCTGGTGACTGGGTAAAACAGGGCGCGATTGTCATTGATGTAGGTATTAATCGCGTTAATGATGGTTCACTTGTTGGCGATGTTGATTTCGAAAAAGCGAAAGAGCGCGCAGGCTGGATAACCCCCGTTCCAGGCGGAGTTGGGCCGATGACAGTAGCCAGTTTAATAGAGAATACGCTGGAAGCTTACGTAAAATATCATTCTTAAAGCACAACTAGTTCAACCTAGATGTTAGGCAGAAATCAAATTTCTGCCTTTTGGTTTTATACTCCCCCTCAAGTTGAACACAGACTCAAACTGACCTACACCTTTTATGGCAGAACCAACATCTCCTTTATGGGAACAGCACGTAATTGATGCAACGCTTAAATGGGTTGACGACATTGTGATAAAACACAACTTTTGTCCCTTTGCGCGCTATGTAAGAACACCTCATCAAATTCGGTGTGTGGTAATTGAGGGCGATGCGGGAAATGTCGTTCAATCGCTATACGATGAGTTGCGGCATTTAGAAGATAACGACACCACCGCTACAACACTAATTGCACTCACGCATTCAACCCTTGCTGATTTCAACGAATATCTCGATGTATTGGCTATTAGCGATAATATGCTGCACGACTGGGGATACAGCGGCACTTACCAACTTGCCAGCTTCCACCCCAATTATGTATTCGACGGTAGCGACGTAGACGATGCTGAAAACTATACCAATCGTTCACCCTACCCGCTTTTGCATTTGATTCGTGAAGCTGATATCACACGCTACATGAAGAAAGAAGAAGATGCCGAAAAGATATTCAGCCATAACATTGAAAAAGCACGGACGCTTGGGTGCCCTTATTTTGAGGGCGTGTTAGACACGCTTAAAAAAGATAAGCCCGCTCGATAAAACACGGGAAGCTTACCTTTTTTGTACAATGTAAAAGACACGCACTAAAAAGAGAATAAGCTCGTGATGCGAGCAGGCCTAAAGTATTGGATTACTCCAGGGAACCCAAATAAGCAGCTCCTTATAACAAGCAGGATGTTTATTTGGCTCAAGCTTTCACTTGAAACGTCACTTTACCTGCAAATTATGTGAGTAATATGACAACGTTACACATTTTGACTTCGTTAGGGCTAAAACGTGAATACCCACAATTCATTTTCTCTCGAGGCGATAGCGACCGTCGCTACGCCTTTCAAGCAAAAGTTTGCTATTCCAAGGCAGCCCAACTTGGCTAACGCCGAAGGTGTTATCACCTTCAAAGAAGGCTTTAACGATATCAATTTGCTTAAAGGGATAGAGAATTACAGTCACCTGTGGCTGCTTTTTATCTTTCACCAAAACATTGAACGCGGTTGGAAAAATACGGTAAAAGCCCCTCGTCTAGGTGGTAATGCAACTATGGGCGTATTGGCAAGTCGCAGTACCCACCGACCTAATGGGATTGGCATGTCTGTGGTGAAAAACAAAGGTGTGGTTAGCAGTAATGGACAGACACAGTTAGTGGTTGAAGGGGTAGATTTAGTCGACGGCACACCACTTGTCGATATCAAGCCCTATATCGCGTACGCTGATAGTGTTCTTAGCGCCAGCGATAATCTTGATGACATTAACCCCATACCCAATCGCGACGTATCATTCGCCGATACAATCCAGCCCACGCTTGCTGAAATAGAGAAAAAGCACCGTAGTTTTTCTGCCTTGGTGACTGCGGTACTGTCCCAAGACCCTCGCCCAGCCTATAAACAGCATATTGAAAATGATGAGAAAACCTACCGCGTGACGCTATACGATATTGATGTAGGGTTTGAAATAAGAGATACCGCCGTTAAGGTGACCGAACTGGTTCATTTAGGATAATTACACTATTAGTGTTAACAGTCTGTGGCGAAATAGCTCACAGTTAATTAGAATACGCCCAAATGTGTGAAACCTTATCTCGGTTCAAGCATTTCGCAATGTTTTGTTTTGCGAATTGCCGTTTGCGAAAGAGCATCACACTAACCGTCATAAATACATTTATAACAGGATACCTGCTTTACATGCGCACTAGTCAATATTTGCTTGCCACGCAGAAAGAAACACCTGCAGATGCAGAGGTTATCAGCCACCAGCTTATGCTAAGAGCTGGTATGATCAGAAAGCTTGCCTCGGGTCTATACACATGGTTGCCATCTGGTCTTCGTGTACTTAATAAAGTAGCCAATATTGTTCGTGAAGAAATGAACAAAGCAGGCGCGATTGAAGTGCTAATGCCCGTTGTTCAGCCCGCAGATTTGTGGGAAGAATCTGGACGATGGGAAGAGTACGGCCCAGAGTTACTTCGTATTAAAGACCGCCACCAGCGAGATTTCGTATTAGGTCCAACGCACGAAGAAGTTATTACCGCGCTTGTGCGTAATGAAATTAGCAGCTATAAGCAGCTTCCGCTCAATCTATACCAGATTCAGACTAAATTCCGCGACGAAGTGCGTCCCCGTTTCGGTATTATGCGTGGTCGTGAATTTACCATGAAAGATGCGTACAGCTTCCACTTAGAAGACAGCTGTTTAGAAGAAACGTATCAAAAAATGTACGACGCTTACTGCAATATATTCTCGCGTATGGGCTTAGACTTCAGAGCAGTTATTGCCGACTCTGGCTCTATTGGTGGTAATCACTCTCACGAATTCCACGTACTTGCCGCATCAGGTGAAGACGATATCGCTTTCTCAAGCGACAGTGATTACGCAGCCAATGTTGAAATGGCTGAAGCTGTTGCGCCTGAAAAAGCTGTCGCATCGGGCGCTGCAGTTGAGACTAAAGATGCCAAAGGCAAAGATTTCAATGCCATCTTAAAAAGCGTAGAAGCCGAAGTGACAAACGCGGTCAAAGTCGCAGTAGTGAAAGCCGCTAATGAAGTAGACAGTAAAGGCGAAGAAGTAGTTTCTGACAAATGGGTAGCCCTTGTACTTCGTGCTGATCATGAGCTTAATGATGTAAAAGCAGAGAAGTTAGACGGCGTTGCAAGCCCGCTTGTTGAAGCATCATTTGAACAAGCAAAAGATATTCTTGGCGTTTCACCATTGTTTGCTGATGCAACCAACCTGCCTGTACCCGCTTTTATTGACGCCAGTGCAGCTGCCCTTGCTGACTTCACTACAGGCGCAGGCGCAGGCGGTAAGATAAATATTAACGTAAACTGGCCTGAAGATATTACTGGCATTGATATTCGCAACGTTGTAGCAGGCGATGCATCTCCTGACGGGAAAGGCACGCTAGATATTAAACGCGGCATCGAAGTGGGTCATATCTTCCAGCTTGGCAGCAAGTATTCAGAGGCCATGAACTGCGGCGTACTAAGCGAATCAGGTAAGCACCAAACCTTAACTATGGGTTGTTACGGTATAGGCGTATCTCGAATTGTAGCGGCAGCTATTGAGCAAAACCACGATAAATTTGGCATAAAGTGGCCAGATCCTATTGCACCGTTTAAAATTGCATTAATACCAATGAATATGCATAAGTCTCATCGCATTAAAGAAGCAGCGGAAGCGCTTTATGAAGAGCTTGTTGCCCTTGGCGTAGAAGTGTTGTTTGACGACAGAAAAGAGCGTCCGGGTGTCATGTTCAATGATATGGAATTAATTGGCATACCTCACAGCATTGTTATTGGTGAAAGAAACCTAGATAATCAACAGGTTGAGTATAAGAATAGACGTACTGGTGAAAAGCAGTTGTTAGATATTAGCGCAGCAAAGGACTTTGTAGCCGCACTCTAGCGCCTGATCTCGCCGATTAGATTAGAAAAGAGGGCGTATGCGGTTAACATTTTATGGCGTAAGAGGGTCAATCCCTACCCCGGGAGCAGCTTACGTCCGCTATGGTGGTAATACTGCATGCGTTCACATTGAGCTTGAGGATGGTACCGATATCATCCTCGACTCAGGCACAGGGATTCGCGTGCTCGGCGAGCGCCTTATTCAAAAAAATACACCCATTAATCTGCTGTTGAGCCACAACCATTGGGATCATATTCAAGGCTTCCCTTTTTTTGCGCCTATCTATCAGGCTTCACGCGAAATCAACATATACCCGGGTCAAACCCTCCTTGATGAACCTGATCAAATTTTAAAGCAAATGGAAGGGTCGTTATTTCCAGTCCCCCGAAGTGCGCTGAAAGCTAACATTTCTATTGTCGATATTCCCAAGTCTACAAGCCGATTTTCAGTAGGAAGCGCAACCATAACTCGCTTAGCCATGAACCACCCCGGCCGTGGCAGTGCTTATTGTATTGAAGCCGATGAAGCAAAGGTGGCTTACATAACAGATAATGAGCTTTACCCCCCCTACAAAAAAGAAACAGACTTTATCGATTTCGCAAAATTTGCACAAAATGCCGATCTGCTAATACACGATGCACAGTACATGTTGTCTGACATGCCAGCTAAGAACGGATGGGGTCATTCGGTCGCGGAAGAAGCGGTGAAACTAGCAATGGCATGTAACGCAAAAAAATTAGCTTTATATAGTCATGATCCAGAACGGACTGATGACGATATAGATGATGTTGTAAACCATTGTAATGTATACGTCACAGTGGCAGAGTCTAATCTACAAGTATTTGCATCTTCAGAAGGCCAAGCACTGGACTTCAGTTAAGCATAACAACAACCCCACGTTACGGAGAATTAAAGGTGTCTGTGTTAAAGCCTTTTGTATTTTTGGCAGCATTTGCTGCTTGCACGCCTGTTTGCGCTCAACAATCACAAGAAGTGGTAGGCGAACAAGCGTCATCTTCAGAAAATAGTGAACAAGAGCGCACTGTTGAAAATGAAGAAAATCAATCGTCACGGGATGAAAGCGGTATTGAAGTTATCGATATCATCAAACGTGACACCATCACGGAAAGTGCACTGGATAACCGATTAGAAGGCGATAAAGAAGCACTGGATAATGTGTTTGCTATCACTCAGCATAGACAAAACTATCTACTTCCAATTACTTACGTTTCCAACCCAAGCTCTGTGGCAAGTGAAGAACTCACAAACGAGAACATAGACAATAAAGAAGCAAAATTTCAGGTAAGCGCAAAGCTGCCGCTTTATTTGGAAGATACAGGATTCGACGGTGTTTACTTTGGCTTTACGCTAACCTCTTTCTGGCAGCTTTATAACAGCGAAGCGTCGAAGCCGTTTCGCGAGACCAATTACGAACCAGAAGTCTTTTGGCAAGAAACAGCCGATTATTCCGTGCTTGGCTACAAATTTAATACTTTTCAAGTTGGTTTCAATCATATGTCTAACGGTCAAAGCGGGCTGCGCTCTCGAAGCTGGAACCGTATATTTGCCTCTATTGTCTTTAGCGACGATGACGATATCTACTACCTAAAGACGTGGTACCGTATTCCTGAAGACGAGAAAACAGACCCGCTTGATCCAACCGGCGACGATAACCCTGATATACAAGACTATTACGGTAGAATGGAACTTGGTTATGGAAGGAAAATTGGCGCGTTTAAAGTACTGGCGCTTTTACGAAATAACCTCGACGTAGATGAGAACCGAGGCAGCATCCAGCTAGACTTCACCTACCCTATCTCTGACCGCTATGAAGTCTTGCTTCAATACTTCAATGGCTATGGCGATTCGCTTATCGACTATAACCGCTCACAAGAACGTATTGGTATCGGTTTTCAGCTGCACTTTTTGTAATAAATAACCACGTAGACACAGGATGGGCACGCCAAACCGCTTTTGCATGGCGTGCTCTTCTCATTTCGACATCACTGTTTGCTAATCAATCACGCCTGCCGCGCGATAAAGCTGAATATGCACCTCTACCAGCGCTGCAATATCTCTTTGGTAGCCTCCACCAATTACCGCAGCAATCGGAACGCCTAAACGCTCAGCTAACGCAAAGACTTGCGTATCTCTCTCGTACACGCCTTGCGTAGAAATATGTAAATGACCAAGGTCGTCGTTTACATGCACATCAACGCCTGCGTCATAGATGATGGCATCGGGCTGAAATTGCCTCATTACCATCGTTAGCGCTTGTTCTAGCGTAGTTAGATACTCATCGTCTTCGGTGCCCTTATCGAGTCCTATATCAATATCGGAACGCTGCTTTCTGTGAGGGAAGTTCTTTTCACCATGAATAGATAAGGTAAAAATATCACGGTCGTTTTCGGCAAGTTTTGCTGTGCCATCGCCTTGATGCACATCTAAATCGACAATAAGCACATTTTCAACGGACGGGGTTTGCTGCATAGTTTTCGCTGCCAAATATAAATCGTTGAACAAGCAAAAACCTGAACCAAAATGAGCAAACGCGTGATGATACCCGCCCGTTAAATTCAATGCTTTTCCATGCTCTAGCGCTAGCTTGGCTGTTAAACAGGTCCCAGCGACGGCAGTACGGGTACGCTCAATCAGCTGCTGCGACCAGGGAAAGCCTATGCGGCGCATGGCTTTCCTATCTAATGCGCCAGTACTTAGTGCATCAACATAGTCCGGATCGTAATAGGCAGTGAGAAAAGAAAGATCAACCGGTGATGGAGTAACAAAACGCGATGCTTCCACACCACGATTTAACAATTCATCGCGAATACCTACGTACTTCTCGATGGGAAATCGGTGTCGCTCAGGAAGATCTAACTGGCTATAAATAGGATGAAATACGAGTGGTGTTGTCATTATTATCAATACTGGTTTAGGACGCGCGCATCTATAACAGATAAAAGAAAAGGAGCGTGAACATTGTTCAAACACTCCCTTTCAACGTGTTTATACTGACAAAGCAAAGTTAGCGGGTCAAACTGTTCACCACCTTTTCAACATTTTCTGACATACTTTTCATTGAGCGTGACATGTCATCACGCTGAGCAAGTTGATGATATTTTTCAGATGATGTGACCACATTACTGATAATTGTTTCCACCTGCTGAAGTACAGCCTCTTGCTCATCTGCGGCTTCGTTAAGCGCCACAACTACGCTGGCCGTTTCTTGAATATCTCTCACCACGTTATTGAGTGTTTCAAGCGCTGTCGCTGCTTCTGCTGCGTTTGTGTCTGACAGCTGCTTGCCTGACGACATCGCCGCAACGGCCCCTTTTGCTTCAGCTTCAAAACTACTTAAAATGTCGTTAATTTCCTTGGTCGACTGCTGTGTTTTAGCTGCAAGTGCTCGAACCTCGTCGGCTACCACAGCAAAACCACGGCCATGCTCACCTGCCCTAGCAGCTTCAATTGCTGCGTTTAGAGCCAGCAGGTTAGTCTGATCGGCAATTTCATTAATAACATTTACCACTTTTAGAATATTGGTACTGCGGCTTTGCAGTTCTGACACGATATTACTTGATTCGGTTACCGTTTTTGCTAGCTGCTTAAAGCCTGCATTGGCACTTTCAAACGTGGCATAACAACTTGCCACGTTCTTTTCAGAGTTATTTGTCGCCACAGCAACTTGGTCGGTGATTGCCACTAAATTTTGCACAATCTCTTTAAGTTTATCCGTACTGCTATCAAGCGAGCGCGACGCATCCCGTTGTCCATTGGCGCCTTCCATAATGGATTGGCTGACGTTACCGAGGGTGCCAAACGCCTTTTCCATTTCGGTCTCCGCTTGTTGAAGCTGCGCAACCGAATCTTTTAATTTGTTTTGTAATGCTCTGGCAGATTCTGCCAGCATGCCCAATTCATGGTCGCTGGAATACGTTAACGCGTAGTCGTAACGGCTATGAGCCAAGTTGGATATACACGCCGCAACTTGCTTCGTTGGTTTAATAACCTGAGAGCGTAAACGAGCAATCACATAAGCAACAGAAAGCACAGAAAGCGCAATTGCTGCCAGTAGAATTATCCAGAGCATAGTGCGCGTATTGGCTTTAAGTTCAGCAATCGCATTCGCTGAATCGGCTGCAATTTCCGCCGCGATACCTGAGAGGAGTTTAGCAGGCTCTCTATCAATACCTCGAACAAAGCTATCTCCAACCTTTGGATCAAACCCTGAGTTAATAAATGCGTCGTATCCTTCACGGTATTTCTCGGCCATGACTGCATGGGCTTTTTGAAATTGCCTGATATCTGACTTCACGCTTTCACTTATCACACTACTTGATAGCATCAGGTCAAACTGGCGAGTGATGTCGGCCTCTCTCTGCTTGAATCGCTCCCAGTATTTTTCTCGGTCGTCTTTTTTGTGGCCACGCAACAATACGTTCTTCCACTCTTGCACTTGAGTTTTGAAAGTACTTAGCGTGGTATTGACGTCTCGTTCTGACTGAACAAGGGTGTTTTCTAACTCATCGAATGAATTAAGTAACGAGAAAGACTTTAGAATTGAGGCACCGTTTAATAGTACAAGAATTAAAAAGCTGGCGAGAACAGGCGTCATCACCAAACGGCTGATGCTTGTGTAATTGAACACGGCTTAACCTTTAGTATAAATTTAAAGAAGGACGCCGCCATTAAATGATATTTTTATGACGGTATGGTTACAAATTTGGTATGAATCAACATACCAATATATGCGAAAATATACACCCTTATAGTAACAGGCTTATTAACTTGTTCTTTTTTAAGTAGATACAAAAAAAGAGCCCGAAGGCTCTCTTTTCATTTCGGTAAATTTACACCCGTTTATTCCCACTCAATCGTAGCAGGTGGCTTACCAGAAATGTCGTATACTACGCGACTAATGCCGTCAATTTCATTGATAATGCGATTCGACACTTTACCTAGGAAGTCGTAGGGTAAATGTGCCCAGTGAGCTGTCATGAAATCGATGGTTTCTACTGCACGAAGGCTTACTACCCAGTCGTATTTACGCGCATCACCCATTACGCCAACTGAGCGCACTGGAAGGAATACGGTAAACGCTTGGCTTACTTTTTGGTATAGGTCAGCTGCATATAGCTCTTCAATGAAGATAGCGTCAGCACGACGTAGTAAGTCGCAATATTCTTTCTTAATTTCACCAAGTACACGAACACCTAGACCTGGACCAGGGAACGGGTGACGGTAAAGCATGTCGTACGGTAAACCTAGCTCAAGGCCGATTTTGCGTACTTCGTCTTTAAAGAGTTCACGCAGTGGCTCAACAAGACCTAGCTCCATATCTTCTGGAAGACCACCCACATTGTGGTGCGATTTAATTACGTGCGCTTTACCCGTTGCAGAACCCGCTGATTCAATAACGTCTGGGTAAATAGTACCTTGCGCTAACCACTTCGCGTTTTCACGCTTACCCGCTTCCTCGTCAAATACACGAACGAACTCATTACCAATAGCTTTACGTTTAAGCTCAGGATCTTCAATGCCTTTTAGGCGATCAAGGAAACGCTCTTCAGCGTCTACACGGATAATGTTAAGGCCGAAATGGTCACCAAACATTTCCATTACCTGATCAGCTTCATTTAAGCGAAGCAGGCCATTGTCTACAAACACACAAGTAAGTTTGTCACCTATCGCGCGGTGAAGCAGCATGGCTGTTACTGAAGAATCTACGCCACCTGAAAGGCCAAGAATAACTTCTTCATCGCCCACCTTCTCTTTTATACGCTCAATGGCATCATCAATAATTGCGCCAGCTGTCCAGAGCTTTTCACACTTACAGATGTCCATCACAAAGTGAGTTAATAGACGCATGCCTTGGCGAGTGTGAGTCACTTCAGGGTGGAACTGCACGCCATAGAATTGCTTTTCTGCGTTATACATTGCAGCATGTGGGCATGAAGCGGTTTGCGCGATGGTTTCAAAACCTTCGGGAATAGCTGCCACTTTATCGCCGTGGCTCATCCATACATCAAGCAGCGCCGCGCCGTTATCACCTATGGCATCTTCAATTTTATCCAGCAGCGGGCTTGGCTTAATCACTTCTACTTGCGCATAACCAAATTCACGCTTGTCTGAACCCAGTACGCCACCACCTAGCTGTTGTGCCATGGTTTGCATGCCATAGCACACGCCTAGCACTGGCACGCCGGCTTCAAATACGTACTCGGGCGCGCGTGGTGAGCCTTCTTCGGTTACTGACTCTGGGCCACCTGACAGAATAATCCCTTGAGGATTAAATTCGCGGATTTGCTCTTCGGTCACATCCCAAGCCCAAAGCTCACAGTAAACGCCTATTTCGCGAACACGACGTGCTATCAACTGCGTGTATTGCGAGCCAAAATCCAAAATAAGTATGCGTTGGTCGTGGATATTTGTGGTCATGTTTTATTTTTACCCGTTAAATAAAAGAACAAAGGCTGGTGTAGTACCAGCCTCGCAGTCGTCGGTCGCCTTAACCTAAACGGTAGTTTGGCGCTTCTTTGGTAATGCTTACATCGTGAACGTGGCTCTCGCCCATTCCGGCTGAAGTTACGCGCACAAATTGTGCCTTGGTATTGAGCTCTTCAATCGTTGCACAGCCCGTTAAGCCCATGGCTGAGCGCAAGCCGCCCATTTGCTGATGGATAATATTAGCAATTGGACCTTTGTACGCTACGCGGCCTTCAATACCTTCTGGTACTAATTTCTCAGCGTTATCAGAATCTTGGAAGTAACGGTCTGACGAACCGTGGCTTTGATCCATAGCGCCTAGAGAACCCATACCGCGATATGACTTGTAATAACGGCCTTGGAAAAGTTCTACTTCGCCTGGCGCTTCTTCAGTACCTGCTAGCATGCTGCCAACCATTACGCAGCTTGCGCCAGCAGCCAACGCTTTAGCAATGTCACCCGAAAAACGAATACCGCCGTCAGCGATTACTGGAATGTCAGTATCTTTAAGCGCTTCTACTGCATCTGATACCGCAGTAATTTGAGGCACACCGCAACCGGTTACGATACGGGTAGTACAAATTGAACCAGGACCAATACCCACTTTAACAGCATCTACGCCGGCATCGGCAAGTGCTTTCGCGCCATCGCCCGTCGCAACGTTACCCGCAATAATTTGTACATCTGGATAGTCTGCACGTACCTTTTTCACGCGATCAATAACGCCTTGTGAGTGACCGTGAGAGGTATCGATAAGTAGAACGTCAACGCCTGCATCTACAAGCAGTGCAATACGTTCGTCAGTACCTGGTCCAACGCTTACCGCAGCACCAACACGTAGGCGACCAAGCGAGTCTTTACATGCATTAGGCTTGTTTTCTGCTTTCTGGAAGTCTTTAACAGTGATCAGGCCTGTAAGCTTAAACGCGTCGTCGACGACAAGAATTTTCTCAATGCGGTGTTCGTGCATAAGGTCTAACACCACATCAGAGCTTGCACCTTCTTTAACGGTAACCAGATCATCCTTACCGGTCATTACGTTTCTAATAGGCAAATTCAAACGCTTTTCAAAGCGAAGATCGCGGCCTGTCACAATACCAATTAGGTTATTATCTTTGTCAGTCACCGGGAAGCCAGAGTAACCAAGACGCTTAGAAAGCGCGATAACTTCACCAATGGTCGCATTCTCTTCAACCGTTACCGGGTCAGATACCACACCACTTTCGTATTTCTTAACTTCACGTACGTGTTTGGCTTGCTCTTCGGGCTTCATGTTTTTATGAATGAAACCAATACCACCCTCTTGGGCTAGCGCAATAGCTAGACGGGCTTCAGAAACCGTGTCCATGGCAGCAGACACCATTGGAATATTTAACGTTACGCCACGCGTAAGGCGTGTTTGTAAGTTGGCTGTGTGAGGGAGGACGGTCGAGTGGCCGGGAACCAGCAACACATCGTCGAACGTCAGGGCTTCTTGGATGATACGTAGCATGCAACAACACCTATTCAGTTGAGGGTTAATTGCGGCGCAATTGTAGTGTTTTTTAGTTTTCAGGTAAACTCTAAATGTATTAAACCCAGTGATTTTTTTTATGTTTACAAATTCGCCATCTACGTCTCGACAAATTTTAACAGTTACCAAGCTAAATCGCTTAGCCAGAACCGTACTGGAAGGCGAAATTGGCCTTATTTGGCTATCTGCCGAAATATCCAACTTTGTGGCAGCCGCATCAGGGCATTGGTATTTCACGCTGAAAGACAACAAAGCCCAAGTTCGCGCAGCCATGTTCAAGGGATCAAACCGCAATGTTCGCATTCGCCCTAAAGAAGGCGACAAAATTTTAGTGCGAGCGTCGGTTGGCCTTTACGAAGCACGCGGCGACTATCAACTGGTTGTCGAACACATGGAAAGCGATGGCGAAGGTGCACTTAAGCAAGCGTTCGAAGCCCTAAAGTTCAAACTCAACAATGAAGGCTTGTTCGATACTGCTAACAAGCGAGCGCTACCTGAACGTATTAATCGCATCGGCGTAATAACTTCATCAAGCGGTGCAGCGCTTCACGATGTATTAAGTGTATTAAAACGACGCAGCCCACAAACCGAAATCATTGTTTATCCGTCGATGGTTCAGGGTGAAACCGCACCTTTACAGTTAATTAATGCGTTGAGAACGGCTAACCACCGCGCAGAAGTGGATGTGCTGTTACTTACGCGAGGCGGCGGTTCATTAGAAGACTTGTGGTGTTTTAATGATGAAAGCTTAGCAAGAGCAGTCGCTGCAAGTGCCCTTCCCATAGTTAGCGCCGTGGGTCATGAAGTAGATTTCACAATAAGCGACTTCGTCGCTGATGTTCGCGCCCCTACCCCATCTGCAGCCGCAGAAATCTTAAGTCAGGACTCTACAGCTCTGTATCAAACGTTGCATCAGCAAAAACAACGCTTAGCAAGGGCAATACATCAATACCTTCAAGCTAGTAAACAGCAGCTTGTCTTAAAGAAACAACGGCTAAATGCATTGCATCCACAAAGTCGCATTCAGTCGCAGTGGCAAACGTTAGACAGACTACAACTTCGTTTAGCGCATAAGATGCAAAACGACTTGGCAAAAGCAGAGAAGCGATTACAAGGTCTTGATTACAGGCTAAACAAACAATCGCCATCAGCAAACGTGGCGCGTGCAAAAGACAAACTGAATTACGCTAGCACCAAGCTCTTATCAAGCATGAATACACTCATTAGAAGCAAAAAAAATGAACTTGGTGGTAAAGTTAGCCTCTTACAATCCGTAAGTCCTCTTTCAACGCTCGCCCGTGGTTACAGCATTACTTTGTCCGACAAAGCAGCCATTAATAGCGTGAATAAAGTAAATGTAGGTGATGAGATAAAATCTCGGGTGACTGACGGAGAAATAACCAGTACAGTGACACACATTCAACGGCAATAGGTAGCCTTAAGTATTATGCCCGTTCATGTAAACGCGTTTTCCTTTTCCAGTATTTACCAGCGGGCCTGTGCATTTTGGAGCCTAAAGTCACAGCGGTTCGCTGTACCAAAAATTTTGACACCTTTGTGCGTTTTTGTTCTGTTACTAGTGCCTGACTTCACCTTTGCTTCTATGGTCAATCAACCTGTCTCTGTTTTTTCTACCTACCCGAGCGAGACGTTACTCAGGGCTTGTGGAGCCCAGCGAGCATTAAGCGAAGCTAATGCTTCTCAATCCACTAATTTGTGTTTTGAAGATGCTATTTCGCCCGACAGCTTTATTAAACTCCTAAGCGAATCAGGAGAGTTCAGTCATTTGTTTCCTTATGGCGAAGGAAACGACTACGAACTATTGATTGCTAATGTTGGCGCAGCGCCTGGCATGCATCGACAGCACGCAAAACAATTTGCAGAATTCACTTTACAATGGCGAGGGATAGAAATTGACTCATCTTCATTTGATGCGAGTGCTCTAGAAAACACAGATGTGAAAACGGAAACCGCTTTAGCCGAAGAAGAAGCTCAATCGTTGATTGCCCGCTGGATTCAACATGCCAAACATTCTGGATTATTTACCAGCCAGTTTTTGTTCGATGCGCTAGAAGCTAGCGACTATAAGGGTGGATTACAGGTACCAAACGCCATTGGCGACTTCACTAAATTAGATACTCAGTTATATCCAGACCCGTTTAACGGTGCAATTACTCGCTATATACACCCTGAGTTTGAAGATGCGCTCGTTGATGTCACCGTATATCCCTTTTTAGATCAGCTTTCTTCAGATGAAAACGAGCTACTTCCTAAGCAACTAGAAAGTGATCTGCAAAGAGCTAGTGCTACAGCCGATTTACAACAGTTAACATTGTCTCAAATCAGTCCAGCCTCACGCTACGAGGTTAACAGCGCATTAAGAGGATGGAGATTGGGGCTGAGCGCGGCATCTGAAACATCACCAACAATTTACGCGACAACCTATGTCTTTAAGCTACAAGATAAAATCGTAAAAGTGTCTACGACTTTTCCTCCTGACTTTTCAGACAATATTGTTAATCAATTGATTGTTAACGTAGAAGTTCCGCAAGAGTCTGAAATGATGAAAAAGGTTCGCTCTCTGCTTTTAGAAAGCGCCAATTGATACCATAGAAAAGATTAGTTGTATCACTAGTTGCTAAACTTTGGCCAATGGGTAAGAGCGAACCGTTGCTGTTTTTATTTTTCAATAAACCGCATTACAGGATTAATTGACTTACGTTTCACGTCACTGCTTAAAATGTGAACTTTCGCCTGTTCTCTCGGTTTATACCTATCAAACCAATTGTAAACTTGGTCTTTTTGAAGCGGCTGCTTCGCTGAGTGTAATTTTTCCACTGACATCATTCTTCCTTTGTCTGGATTATAAACGGTCGAAATTGTAATAATCGATAGACGTTACACTCATTTTTTGATTACTTTTCTTCTGTTTGATAATAAGAACAAAAGCCCCGCGCCAAATAAGCTAAATGCCGCTGGCTCAGAAACACTAGTGGCTGTCGGGGCGTAATCGAACTCTACGAACACTTTACCCCAAGAACCCGTTGAGAATTCATTTGTAAAGCTACCCGTTCCCCCGTCTACTTGATTAAATACGTTCGTTCTCGCATCCGTTGAAAACAAAAATTCGATTGGAGTTCCGGCTAGAAAGGCCGACAAGTCTACGTTTGCTAGCATCCCCGACCGTTCGCCTGTTGTCACATCAAACTCAAATTCGGCAGAATCTTCACCTGGAATCATTGTGAATGTCCCCTCTGGTGAGCTTTGTGCAGAGACAAGCGGATTAACGAAATTTGCTTGTTCAAATACAAACGTATCAGCTACGCTACTGGATACTTGCCAGTTCGACGCTAGAAAGATATCTACGTCAGTGCGACCTGCTTCAGAGCTTCCATTAACGGATCTTCCTTCGCTGTCTATCTGTCCATAGACCGTTATATTTACAGCGTTCAATGTACCCAGTGTTTGATCAAATGCGTCAATAAACACACTTTCCGATAGCGGCGATACTTCTGCCACGTCGAAAGGACTTCCTTGTTCACCAAAGGATACTTCTTGCGTAATAATTGCTGCTTTTATTGGCATTGTAGTCGCTGCGATGATGGCAGCGGCAATAATTCGCTTATTCATAAATTCATCCTGCTCATATAGTTAGAATTACCCCGACGGTCGAAGGGGCTCCCTGTGACTGCAAGAAAGAAACCATAGATTAATTTATGTGCAATACCGCATGTAGCATGGGTTAACAAAATTTAAGGTTATATTATGAAAGCTAAAAATTATTCACTGATAGAAAATATTACACTTTAGTTGTAATTATGACCGACAGAATATAGTTTGGCACGGCTGATGCTTTAGTAAAATCAGCAAAGGAGGGTTGAAACTTAGGTAGGCTGATGCAATGCATGCAGTACACTGATAACGCTATAGATACTTGGGTATGTTAACGCGGCAAAAACTAGCGTGGTAAGAAAGAGACATTAATACTTTTTTTAATAGCGGACTTGTACATCACTACGCTAATAAGCGCAGCGATGTACTTAACAAGGCTACTTTTTATCTTTGTAATAAGACATCATACGACGGCGCTTGCGCTGCTGCGCCAAGGTCAAATTAGCCTTTTTACCTTCAAACGGGTTGTTGCCTTCTCTGAATTCTATCTTGATAGGCGTGCCCATAATTTCTAGCGCTTTTCTGAAATAGTTCATCAAGAAACGCTTATAAGAGCTTGGTAAGTCATCCACTTGATTACCGTGAATAACAATAACCGGTGGGTTGTAACCACCTGCGTGAGCATACTTCATTTTAACTCGGCGACCACGCACCAGCGGAGGCTGATGGTCATCCTGAGCCATTTCCATAATTTGTGTAAGCAGCGCGGTATTAATACGCTTGGTCGCGCTCATATACGCTTCTTGTACAGACTCAAATAAATTACCAACACCCGAACCATGAAGCGCAGAAATAAAATGAATTCGAGCGAAGTCGATAAAGCCTAAACGACGGTCCATCTCGCGCTTTATGTCGTCTTTCACGTCAGTACTTAATCCGTCCCATTTGTTCACGGCAACTACTAATGAACGACCTGAATTAAGCACAAAGCCTAATAGGCTAAGATCTTGGTCGGTAATACCTTCTCTGGCATCAATAACCAATAGCACTACGTTAGCTTCTTCAATTGCCTGAAGAGTTTTAACAATAGAGAACTTCTCTACGGCTTCACTAATTTTCTTACGCTTTCTCACGCCCGCGGTATCGATTAGGATATATTCACGCTCATCCCTTTCCATTGGAATGTACACGCTGTCACGGGTGGTGCCTGGCATGTCGAATACCACCACGCGCTCTTCACCTAAAATGCGGTTTGTCAGTGTCGACTTACCCACGTTGGGCTTACCTACGATAGCAAGTTTGATAGGTAACTCTTGAAGGCGTTGACGCTGCGTTTCAGCATCCTCTTCTTCTTCAGGCTCCTCATCGACAATTTCCATGTCCGGGAAATCAGATTCAAGTGGCTTTAAGGCGTCCTGCAGCAATTGGCTAACACCGCGACCGTGCGCCGCAGCAATTTGCTTAATATCACCTAAGCCTAAGGAGTAAAATTCCGCACTTTCGCTATCGCCGTCAATTCCATCAACCTTGTTCGCCACAACAAACACTTTTTTGTTTATGCGTCGAAGATGATCAGCAATACCTTGGTCGGCTGGCAGCATACCTGCTCTGGCGTCAACCAAAAACAATACGACATCAGCCTCTTCTATAGCTAACAAAGACTGTTGTGCCATTTCAGCATCAATGCCCTCTTCATCGCCCGTAATACCGCCGGTATCCACTACTATGAACTGGCGCTTTTCAAATTTCGCTTGGCCGTATTTACGGTCGCGAGTTAGCCCCGGATAGTCAGCAACTAGTGCATCACGGGTATTTGTAAGGCGATTAAACAAGGTTGACTTACCAACATTAGGGCGGCCAACCAAAGCAACAACGGGTAACATTTATCAGATCCTAGGGGTCATGAAAGCTAAAAAAGCACAAGCCGCATACACCATCTATTACAACTAACGTTCGGGAGCTGTATTCTCTAACGAGAGGTGAATTACTATGAGGCTTTTGAGAATGGGCGCATTATACCTTGTTCACTACCTAATACCAAGTTCACTACCTAATACCAATGGCGTTCAATAACACGAAGAGAAACCGTCTACCCATTGATAATGGCCAAGTTTAGGCCCGAAAAAACCGCGGGGTATAAAAAAAGGCGCTTCAAGCACCTTTTCTGTTTAAATATTAGCGAAACGTTCCTGTTACTTTGGAACTTGCACCGACGCTATTACGCCATTACGTGTTACCGCTATAATCTTATCATCAACCTTCAACGGCGCAGCATAGATTGAATCATCTTCGTCATCGCCCCCCACATCTAGGCGTGCAACAACTTCACCTGTTTCTTGTTCAATCCAGTGTAGAAAGCCCCAGTTGTCACCAACAACCACATGGTCGCCTACTGGAGTAGCAGCCGTTAATGAGCGATGCTTAAGTGAACCTTGAGACCAAAGCTCTACGCCGTTTCGTCTATCAAGGGCATAAACGTTAGAGTTGTTGTCTACAACAAAAATTTTATTGCCGTCGATATTCAAATTGCGAAACGATGCATATTCACGTTTCCAAATTACACGACCTGAACGTAACTCTACAGCAGCTAATGTTCCGTTGTAAGAAACCGTGTAAACCGTGCCGCCAAATAAAACAGGTGTTGTGTCGATATCAACAATACGCTCTAACTCTGTTGCACCAGAAGGCGTTGCAATTACCGTTTCCCACGCAAGTACGCCTGTTTCGATAAGATTAACCTGAATTTTACCTGTAGGTGTGCCGATGATAGCACCACCGTTAGATGCGATTGGGCCAGAAATACCACGTAATGTTAGCGGAGGAGTATCACCTTCGTGTCTCCACAACTGTTCACCAGTGCGGGTATTGAAACCAAATAAGCTACCAGCACCCGTGTTAACCACTAAGATACCTTCATCAGCTGCCGGAGCCGCTAAAACCTCACCGGGAACAGACGCATCCCAAACCAACTCTCCGGTTTCTGCATCCATTGCAGCTACATAGCCGTTTTCTGTACCAATGAATACGTGTCTGTCTGCTACGGCGATACCACCAATACGTGCAGTCTCACCGCTACGCCACAAATTAGTGACTGAGCTTAGCATGCCCTCAGAGCGAAACTGTGCGAAATCTTTCTCCCACAACACCTTACCCGACTCAGGGTCCATCGCGACAACGGCGCCATGGCGATCGGCAGCATAAAGCTTGTCATAGGCATAAACAGGGCGAAGACGAGAGAAGTAATGATTAACGCCATCACCAATATCGCGATCCCACACTAATTTAGGTGTAAATTTAGCCTCAATAGGCTTTAAACGACGAATCTCTAATTCTTCGTCATCTGCAAACCAGTCTGAAATAGTTGAGCAGCCAGACATTGTGATAGACACCGCGAGTGCCATACCTATCGTGCGAGCAAATCGACCTTTACGGCCACACGTATTGTGAAACAAATTGCGTACCTCTTTATTATTTATACCAGCCCTAAAGCTTTCGCTTATTGCGCAGCAGATACCGATAGGTTATCTAACTTCATTTGTAAAAGCGGATTGTTGGCATTTTTTTCTAACGCATTTGAATAAGCTAAGCGAGCATCATCAAACTTGCCTTGTTTTTGATACACATCGCCTTTTAATTCAGAAACTTCTGCTGAAAATGCGTCATTTGTTACATTGCTAAGCGTAGACAACGCCGCGTCCAGCTGGTTCATTTCAATTTGCACACGCGACAAACGAAGTGAGGCAAGCACTTTCAATTCATCATTTTCGGCAAAGGTTACTACGCTATTTAGGTGAGAAGCTGCAGCGTCTAAATCACCGGCATCTACCGCTTGCTTAGCAGCAAGAAGGCTGGCAATGCTCGCATAACCACTGTCTTTGTTCTCTTCGATAAAAGCTTTAACTTTTGCGTCGCTGCCTTCTGTACCGAATGTTTCTACGGCATTTTGATAGGCAACCGATGCCGCTTCTTTAGTTTCAATTTGCGCTTCTGAATACGCTCTCCAGCCCCAAAGGCCACCTAGACCAAGCGCTGCACCGACAATAATTGCAGTACCGTGCTCTTTCCAAAAACGTTTAATCGCTTCTACTTGTTGTTCTTCTGTTGCGAACTGTTCCATGATGTCCTCTTTTTATTTTGCGCTCAGCATCTCTGCAACCTTATCAGATAAGGTGTCGAAGCTGACTGTAACTTGTTCTTGACCATCGCGTAGTGGTTTAACACCTACTTCGCGAGACTGCATTTCGTCATTGCCTAAAAGCAGCGCTAAACGTGCACCTGTTTTATCTGCACGCTTTAGTTGTTTTTTAAAGTTGCCGCCGCCACAGTGCATCATTATGCGTGTATTAGGAAGCGTATTTCGAAGATGTTCTGCTACCTCAATAGCGTATGACTGTGCCTCTTCGCCCATCGCCGTTACGTAAACATCTGCGAAGCTCGAGTCCTGACCTTCTTCGGTTAACGTGGTTAGCAACAGTACCAAACGTTCAATGCCCATAGCAAAACCAACTGCAGGCGTTGCTTTGCCCCCGAGTTGCTCTACCAAGCCATCGTAACGGCCTCCAGCACACACTGTACCTTGGGCTCCCAGGCTGTCTGTCACCCACTCAAACACGGTACGGTTGTAGTAATCTAATCCGCGCACTAGTCGAGGATTTATTTCAAACTCAATGCCTGCTTGCGTTAAGCGCGAACACAAGGTTTCAAAATGCACTTTAGATTCTTCATCAAGATGATCGATTAGCGCTGGCGCATCGGCAATAGCAGCTTGAACATCAGGGTTCTTTGAATCGAGTACGCGAAGTGGATTCGTTTCAAGTCGACGCAGAGAATCTTCGTCGAGCTGGTCTGCACGCTGTTTTAAGAAATCAACCAGCGTATCGCGATATGCAGCACGCGCTTCATTTGAACCTAACGTATTTATTTGAAGTTTTACGTGCTGCTCAATACCAAAAGCTTTCCAAAAGCGTGCACTAAGAAGAATCACTTCTAAGTCGATGTCAGGGCCGTCCATACCGTAGGTCTCTACACCGAACTGATGGAACTGGCGATAACGCCCTTTTTGTGGACGTTCATGACGGAACATTGGCCCCATGTACCACAGGCGTTGCTGCTGGTTGTACAATAAGCCGTGCTCGTTTCCTGCGCGCACGCAACTTGCCGTACCTTCTGGACGTAGCGTTAAGCTGTCGCCATTTCTATCTTCGAAGGTATACATTTCTTTTTCAACGATATCGGTAACTTCACCGATAGAGCGCTTGAACAAGTCGGTGCTTTCAACGATGGGAGTACGTATTTCCTGGTAACCATAACTCGCCACAACCTGACGAAGTACAGATTCTACCTTCTGCCATGTACCGGAAATCTCCGGTAGGCAGTCATTCATGCCTCGAATTGCCTGAATAGTCTTAGCCACGTGAAATTCTCATACTGCTAAATAGTGAAAAGCCCCGCATTATAGGGGCTTTGGGAATAAACAACAATGAACAAAAAATGTCTCAGTCTTTAACCGAGACCTGAATTTTATTTTGTTCACTCATACGCGATGCTTTGGCGCGAATCTTAGCTTCAAGCTTATCCACTAGATCGTCGTTAGGAAGACGTTCTTTAACGCGCTTACCGTCTTCATATAGGCCGCTCATGTTACGTGCGCCAGTGAGGCCCAAATCAGATACTTCTGCTTCGCCTGGGCCGTTAACCACGCAACCGATGATAGAGACATCCATTGGCGTAAGAATATCTTCCAATCGCTGCTCAAGAGCATTCACTGTGCCGATTACATCGAATTCTTGTCGTGAACAACTCGGGCAAGCAATAAAGTTTATACCGCGCGAGCGAATACGCAGTGACTTCAGAATATCAAAGCCTACCTTGATTTCTTCCACCGGATCAGCGGCTAACGATACGCGCAACGTATCACCAATACCTTCAGCCAATAGCATACCTAAGCCAACTGCACTCTTCACGGCGCCGGCGCGCTGACCACCGGCTTCGGTAATACCTAAGTGAAGCGGCTGGTCTATTTTTTGTGCCAATAAACGATAGGCGCCAACAGCTAAGAAAACATCTGACGCTTTAACGCTGACTTTGAATTGATCAAAGTTAAGTTTGTCGAGAATATCCACATGACGCATTGCGGATTCAACCAGCGCTTCTGGCGTTGGCTCACCGTACTTCTCTTGTAAGTCTTTTTCTAACGAGCCACCGTTCACACCAATGCGAATAGGAATATTTTTGTCTTTTGCACAATCGACCACAGAGCGCACACGCTCCATATTACCTATGTTACCTGGGTTAATGCGCAGACAATCCACTCCGTATTCAGCAACCTTAAGTGCGATACGGTAGTCAAAATGAATGTCTGCAACGAGTGGCACACTCACCTGCTTTTTAATTTCTTTAAATGCTTCAGCCGCTTCCATCGTGGGCACAGATACTCGAACGATCTCCCCACCCACTGCAACAATACGGTTTATTTGATCGACGGTCGCTGCCACATCAGTGGTCCGCGTATTCGTCATAGATTGAACAGCAATGGGAGCGCCATCACCAATGGGGACGTTACCTACATTAATACGCGTAGACTTTCTGCGCTTAATAGGGCTTTCTGCAAACATCTAATTACCTATAAAGGAAGTGCGAAGCGAGCTGTTTTACCGTTTTGGTATGAAGAAATATCAACAGACTCGCCGTTAACTGATATGCGCACATTATCCGGTGCACCGAGCGTAACTTCAACAGGAGGAACGCCTTGAATTTCCATAACTCGTCCTTTTAGCTTTACCCCATAGGCAATAGCTTCTCCAGACGCGTCTTTTATATTAACCCAACAGTCATCGTCGAAAGTGAAAACCATAGCAATTGGCGCTGCATCAGACTGACTATTCACATTAAGGTTGGGTTGGGGTTCGTTACTATTCGCAGAATCAACCAGAGCGGTTAGGTTATTGCTATCATTCACCTCTGTATCGGGTGCTGAGATTGCACCATCATTCAAGCTACCGTCTTGGTTAAAACCGCTATCTTGGTCGCTGAACGCACCGCTGGTTTCTGAGTCTGAACTATTGCTCACGCCCGTGTCTAGCTGATTGTTTCCAGCCGTATCACCCTGCGACGACGAGGCGTCAGTAGTTACATTGTCGGTATCTGTGCCCGCCGATGGGACAGGCGTATTAGCGGCTTCTCGCTTAACAGCCTCACTAAGTGGCAGTTCAGCTACCGTGTCGTCACTAGGCTGTTGATACCACCACACGACAACGGCGGCAATGATAAGAAGTAAAATAACATAAGTTACCATCATCCACCTGTCATCGTGTGTCTGTTTTGCGACACGCTTTGAAAAGCTCTGTAATTTCTCTGAAGACGGTACAGATGTTTGATTGTGGAAGCGTTCGAATGCCTCAATAACTTCTTGAGAATTCATACCTAATTGCTTGGCATAATTTCTCACGTATCCTTTTGTAAAAGTCACCGAAGACTTTTCATCAATGACATCATTTTCTAAATCATTGATTTGTTTAGCTTTCAAAAATAATTTATCAGCAATATCTTGTTGAGACAAACCTAGCGTTTCACGGCGCGCTTTTAGCATTGCCCCTGGACTTGGCGTGTTTTCTTGTTGTTGCGAAGTGACTTCTTGATTCGCTTTTTCTTCCGACACCATTAAACCTTATTCCTCCTGCATACTCGGTGGTACTAACCAAAGCGTCTGACCAGCAATAATAGCGCCAGTATTTTCAAGGTTATTCCACTCTTGCAGTGTTGCCATTTTGATATTGTGCAATAAAGAAATACGATATAAGTTTTCACCTTCTTTTACTACATGGAATTTATCACTTTGCACAGATAATTCAGTATTTTGTGCTTTTTCCGGTGTGTTAGCTGTGGCTGTAGGAGCGTTGTCGGTGTTATTGCTCTGAGATTGACGCAGAGCGTCGTTGTCTTGGGCGACGCTCTTTTCATTTTCTTTATCGTTTGATGATGTTTGTGCAAGCCCGTCGGTATTTGTTTGGTTTGCGCTTATTTCTGTTTCAGAATCGTTTAACTGTGTAGATTTGACGGTTTTAACCACTCTGTTTTGCATACTTTCACGTTGCATTATGTAACGTTTAGTAAGCTCACTTTCAGGGAACAATGACATCATCATTTCGCCATAACCCTTTGCAGTCTCTAGGTCCCCTTTCCCTTTGGCTATTTCATAAGCTAACCACAATGAATCTGGCGTAACTTTGGCAACACGTTCGTATTTTCGTAACGTAGATTCAGCCAGTTCCCATTGCTCTGAAACCGTGTAAAGTTCACTGAGTAAGAATAGGCTTTTGCCCCTGGCAGGCTGATGTTTTAATGCGTCTTGAAAATAGCCGATCGCTTCATCTAGCTTACCTTGACTTTGCGCGCACAATGCCAAGTTCTCGTAGGTTTGCGCTGCGTTAGCGTAAAGCCTGTTATTTATCGCATCAAAGAAATACGCTTTGGCTTTTTCGTATTCGCCGTTTTGGCACTTAAACGCGCCATAACTGTTGGCAATATCGCCATTGTTAGGCGCTAGGTCGATAGCAGTTTCATAGTACTCTTCCGCTCGAAGGTTATCGCCCACCAGTTGATAGTAATATGCCATAGCGAACTGAACGTCTGCAGAGCGTGGATTAAACTCAAGCGCTTTGTCGAGGTTCTTTTTTGCCTGCGTGTAGTTGTTATTTTGAAGGTAGGTAAGACCAAGGGACATGCGTGTTTTGGCGGCTTCTTCGTGATCGAAGTTACCGCCATACAACCCTGACTGGCTATTACTGACACAGCCAGAAGTGAAAATAATCGCGCTTAAAAAGCCAATTTTAAGTGACGTTCGCAATCCCGCAACCATAGTCTTACCCTAATATCTTAATGATTATTGGGCCATTTTTACTGAAATTGCTTCGCCCTTCACCTGTTTTTTTAACATTCTTTTCGTTCTGTCTACCACATCACCCACTAATTGACCGCATGCTGCGTCGATATCATCACCTCGTGTTTTACGCACAACGGTTGTAAACCCATATTCCATAAGCACTTTTGCGAATCTATCAATACGCGAATTGCTCGAACATGTATAAGGCGAACCCGGGTAAGGGTTAAATGGTATTAAGTTTATTTTACTAGGTGTGTCTTTCAATACCTTTGCCAACTGGTGCGCTTGTTCAGTGCTGTCATTGATGTTTGAAAGCATAACGTATTCTACCGTCACACGGCCTTGGTTCGCTTTAGATTTGGCCAGATAACGACGTACGCCTGCTAAGAAGGCTTCGATATTGTACTTCTTATTGATAGGCACGATCTCGTTGCGCAACTCATCGGTGGGTGCGTGTAATGAAATAGCTAACGCTACGTCTATTTGGTCACCCAACATATCTAGCGCAGGTACTACACCAGATGTACTTAGCGTAACGCGGCGTTTAGACAGGCCGAAACCGAAATCGTCCAGCATAATATCCATGGCTGGTACAACGTTTTTAAGGTTAAGCAGTGGCTCACCCATACCCATCATTACTACGTTAGTGATAGGGCGTTTGCTTGAGTCTTTTGAAAGACCAAGGAAAGTAGCTACACGCCATACCTGACCAATAATTTCACTTACACTTAGGTTACGGTTAAACCCCTGCTGCGCCGTTGAACAGAAAGTACACTCTAGCGCGCAACCTACCTGTGATGACACGCAAAGCGTTGCACGGTCAGTTTCTGGGATCCAAACAGATTCAACTTCCTGACCACCTTCAAGGGTAAGTGCAAACTTAATAGTGCCGTCGCTCGCTTCTTGAAAGTATGCAATTTCAGGCGCTTTAATTTCGCAATTTTCAATGAGCATCGCGCGAAGGTTTTTATTGAGGTTACTCATTTCCTCGAAATCGCTGATACCGTGCTGGTAAATCCATTTCATCACCTGATCGGCACGAAACGGTTTCTCGCCCATTTCTTTGAAGAAATTGCGCAAGCCTTCGCGATTTAAGTTTAATAAGTTAGTTTTTGCCATGAATAAGATGACCCTTTTACCTTCGAGGGATGCCCCTCTTACTACTGAATACGGTGTAAAAACCAGCGATTCGACTATGTCTTGAACGAGATTTAAGAAAAAGAAAAGCGCTGATTAAAATTTGCGCGGATTTTACCACAGATGAGATTTGAGAAAAAGCCGATTTAACGCAGAGAAACGTTAAGTTTGGCAATGCGCGAGAAGCGTGGTTTAGCTTGCCTAAATGAGCGCCGAGCAAAGCAGCATAAAGCGTGCTCAGACGCTCAGAAACAAAAAACGGGGCTTATAGCCCCGTTAATTCTACCTACGTAATCTTAGCGAGTACGTGGGCAGATTTCTTCTTCAGAGAAGAAGTAAGCAATTTCACGTGCTGCTGACTCAGGTGCGTCAGAACCGTGAACTGCGTTTTCGTCGATTGACGCAGCGTAGTCTGAACGAAGTGTACCTGCAGCTGCATCAGCTGGGTTAGTTGCGCCCATGATTTCACGGTTAGCTAGAACTGCGTTTTCGCCTTCTAGTACTTGAACCATAACAGGACCAGACGTCATGAAGTCTACAAGTGCGCCGAAGAAAGGACGCTCTTTGTGTTCTGCATAGAAGCCTTCTGCTTGCTCTTTGCTCATGTGGATCATCTTAGATGCCACGATGCGAAGACCTGCAGATTCGAAACGGTTGTAAATTGCACCGACTACGTTTTTAGCTACCGCATCAGGCTTGATAATCGAAAAAGTACGCTCAAGAGCCATGTTCTCTCTCCAAACAAATAGTGTGTGTATCTTTAAAATTTTGGCCGCGAATTATAGGCAATAAATAGCAGCTTGACCAGAGCCTTTATCAAATCAGATATAAAGTACTGTTTTTATGCGCAAATGTAGAGAAAGGTTAGCCTGTTGGCGATGACAATATGATGACAGCGTACAGATTATTTTGCACAGAACTAATTATCGAGGACTCACCTGCCCCACTGCCTTTACTATGAAACCCTAAAACGGCTTAAAGAAACCAACGCTTAAAAAGTTAAGCGTTGGCTTTTGCTAATTCTTGAATTTTACCCACGATGGCGCGTAAGCCATTACCGCGGGTTGGCGTTATATGACGCTCTAGGTCTAGTGCTTCAAAATATCCGTCGATATCAAACGTCAAAATATCTTTTGGCGTTTTGTCATTATAAGCGGCAAGTACTAACGCAAGCAGTCCTTGAACGATAACTGCATCGCTGTCTACGTCAAAGTTGATTTTATTGCCGTCGTAAGACTCCACCAGCCAAACGCTGCTCTGACATCCTTTGACCAAACGCTCAGGTGTTTTGGCATCTTCAGGCAAGCCCGGAATAGATTTCCCTAAATCAATGATGTACTGATAACGCTGTTCCCAATCGTCGAAGAACGCTAAATCATCAATAATTTCGTCACTGCTAGGTAGTTGCATTGCTATTTCCGCTTAATTTGTTTGAAAAATTGTGTGATTAAATTTCACTGCGTGAATGACTAGAAGAACAGACCCGCTTCAAGCTGTGCTTCTTCACTCATCATATCACGGGACCATGCAGGGTCGAATACAAGCTCTACGTTAACGTTTTTAACATGGGGAACCATGGCAACGCGGTATTCAACATCACCAACCAATACTGGGCCCATGCCACAGCCTGGTGCGGTCAGGGTCATATCAATATTGACGCTGCTAGTATCTTGATCAATTTCCACTTTGTAGATAAGACCAAGGGATACGAGATTGATAGGGATCTCAGGGTCAAAGATAGTTTCTAAAGCGTCCCACACTTGCTGTTCGCTAATATTGCCATCTTCTGGCGCGTCAAAGCTCAATGTCATCGCTTTTCGGCCAATAGCACCTGCATCAGTACCGTCGATGCGATACATGTTGCCACGCCACGTTACCGTATAGTTACCACCGAGCTCTTGGGTGATATTCACAAACTCGCCTTCAGGGATCACGGTAGGATTGCCCGCAGGAACTAAGCGCGCTTTACAGTCGCGCTCGGTGGTCACCATTTTTTGCTTCATAAACTACTTAGTACTCTTTGTTCTACCACTGATGGCCTTTAACGTGGCACTTAGCCTACGTTAAAGCTTTCACCGCATCCGCACTCATCAACCACGTTGGGGTTGTTGTATTTAATGACGCCGTTCACACCTTCTGTAACGTAATCAATTTCTGTATTACGCAGTAGGTCGGTGGCATCTGCAGCCACGGCTACGTTAAGTACTGGCGAAATTTCAACAATTTCGTCATCGGCTTGCGCACTATCTGCGAAATCAAGCACATAGGCGTAACCTGTACAGCCGCTTACTTTTGTCGATAAACGAATTAACTGACCAGGCTTGTCTTTAAGCTTACTTTCGAAATGCTTAACGGCACTGTCAGTTAGCGAAATGAGTTTTGTACTAGGTACGAAAGTTTCAACACTCATAATGCCTCCTTAGGCCAACATCATTTTTGCTTTTTTAAGCGCAGCAAATAAGCTGTCGACTTCTTCAAGCGTATTGTAAATTGAGAACGAAGCACGAGCAGTACCCGGAATACCAAAGCGCTTCATTAGCGGCTGTGCACAGTTATCACCGGTACGAATTGCAACGCCTTGCCTGTCTAGAATAAAGCCTACGTCCGCCGGGTGCGCGCCTTCCAGTAGAAAGCTCAGCACGCCTACCTTTTTAGGTGCTGTACCGATTATCCGCATACCGTCAAACGCTTCGGCCTGCTCGGTAGCATAGGCAAGCAGCTTTTGTTCATGTTCTTGCAAAGCATTGACATCAAGGGTACTAAACCAATCTACTGCAGCGCCCATACCAATGGCACCTGCGATGTTTGGCGTACCGGCTTCTAAACGATTTGGCAATGCACCCCATGTGGCTTCATGGTAAGTCACGTCTTTAATCATCTCGCCGCCTACCTGCCAAACAGGCCAGGTTTCTAGCACCTCTTTTTTGCCCCACAGACAGCCAATGCCTGTTGGACCGAATAGCTTGTGGCCTGAAAATGCATAAAAATCACAGCCAATGTCTTGTACGTCAACACCGCCATGAGCAATGCCTTGTGCACCATCAACCAGCACCCATGCGCCAACCGCTTTCGCTTTTTCAGTCAGCAGTTTAATTGGGTTAACCGTTCCTAATGCATTCGATACGTGAGGAAACGCCACTAGCTTAGTGTTTTCAGACAGCAGTCTATCGAAAGCGTCTAAGTCTAACTCTCCGCTGTCAAAAATAGGCACAACATTTAGCGTTGCACCAGAACGGCGACACGCTTGTTGCCAAGTAACCAAGTTTGCGTGGTGCTCAAGCTCAGTCACCATCACTTCGTCACCTTCGCTTAGTAGCTGTCCAAGACCATTGGCGACTATATTGATGGCTTCTGTAGTGCCGGATGTCCAGATAACTTCTTCACGCGCTTTCGCGTTAATGAACTTTGCAACGCTGGTACGTGCATTTTCGTAACGGCGCGTGGCTTCATCCGATAAATGGTGCGCACCGCGGTGCACGTTTGCATTCGTCACCGTGTAAAAATCTACTAAGGCGTCGATAACGGCCTGAGGTTTTTGTGTTGTTGCCGCATTATCTAGGTAGACCAGCGACTTGCCGTCTACCGTTTTAGATAAAATAGGAAACTGGGCACGAAGTGCTGCAACGTCTAAGCTCATTTCACCTCCATTTGGGCGAAGCGCTCACTTAAAATTGGTGCTAGCCATTCACGGACTGCCGCATTAGGCACGTCATTTATAAGCTCTTGAATGAAGCCAAAGTTAAGCATTACCAGTGCTTTACTGCGAGAAACGCCGCGGGTAAGCATGTAATACAAGGCTTCTTCTTCAATTTCAGCAACCGTTGCACCGTGAGCACATTTTACGTCATCAGCATAAATTTCAAGCTCAGGCTTGGTGTTGATTACACCACGGCGAGATAGCAACAAGTTGCGGTTATTTAGTTCAGCCAAAGTTTTTTGCGCGTCACGATGAATATGAATGCGACCATTGAACACGGCACGTGCTTTATCGCCTACAATCCCACGCGCGTTTTCTTCTGTCGTACCATTAGGCATCGCGTGCTCAATGGTAGAGTGAAGGTCGAATAGCTCGCCTTCCGCTAGAAGATAAATGGCATTCATTTTCGCATCGGCAAATTCGCCAGCGTGATGAATATCTACATCTAAACGCGAAAGCTCACTTCCATAGCCCACCATGGTGCTGTTAAGCGTGGTGCGGTTATGTAGCTTAAAGTGGCTGCCGCCTAATTGCTTAGCTTTGCCAGTAAACATAGCAAAACGATAGTGTTCTAGATGTGCATCATCAGCCAGGTCATATTCAGCAAACGCTGTGGTTAAGCTTTCCGTATCGCCAAAACCTTGCTCAATAACGGTGGCGCTTGCGCCTTCAGCTAGTTTTACCACCACACGCGTATGTGCATCGACATTTTGCGACGCCATGTTCACAATGCGCACTGGCGTGTCGATTTTCGCGCCCGCTTCAACATTAATAAATATACCGTGTTGGCACAGCGCGTCGTTAACTAGACCAAACATATGACGGGTTGGCTTAACTTGACCGTATACACTGCTGATCGCTTGCTGCGTGGCAGTATCATCATTATTAAGCGACGTGATGCTCATGCCCGCTGGCACATCTAACGTGTTAACCTGCGTGACCAAGACACCGTCTACAAATACAAGGTCGATAGCATCTAGGTTATCGATAGCGGGTACCGGTAGACTATCTGCCTGAACCGCTTGCTTCGCTTCACGCTTCTCAAGTGGCGTTAACGGTGTAAAGCGCCAGCTTTCGTTTCTACGGGCTGGCCAACCATCAGCTTTTAACTTTTCTAAGGCCTGCTGACGCACGGGCGCTAAGTAATCGGAGATTTGCGCCGCATCAATGACCTGTTCTAGCCATTGACTCATGCTTCAGCCTCCTCGTACGCTTTACCTAGGAATGCGTATCCGCTCTTCTCTACTTCTAGCGCTAGTGACGCGTCACCGCTTTTCACGATTTTGCCGTCGGCAAGAATGTGAACAAAGTCAGGCTTGATGTAATCTAGAAGACGCTGGTAGTGGGTAACAACGATGAAGCTACGCTCACCGTCGCGCTGGCTGTTAACGCCATCGGCAACAACCTGAAGTGCATCAACGTCAAGGCCTGAGTCTGATTCATCTAGAATACAAAGCTTTGGCTCTAGCAAAATCATTTGCATGATTTCGTTACGCTTCTTCTCACCACCAGAGAAACCTTCGTTTACACCGCGCTTCAAGAAATCCAATGGAAGCTGTACCTGCTTGCACGCTTCTTTTGCTTTCTTTAAAAACTCAGTAGCTGTTAATGGCGCTTCGCCGCGCTGTTCGCGCATAGCGTTAACTGACTCTTTCATGAATTCCATATTGCTTACGCCAGGAATTTCAACTGGGTATTGGAACGCAAGGAAAAGGCCTTCACGGGCACGCTCTTCTACTTCAAGCTCTAATAGGTCTTTACCGTTAAGCGTGGCTTCGCCTTCGCTTACTTCGTAGCCGTCACGACCAGATAGGACGTAGCCTAGCGTACTTTTACCGGCACCGTTGGGGCCCATGATAGCGTGTACTTCACCAGGTTTAACTTCAAGGTTAAGACCTTTAATGATGTTTTTCTCTTCCACGCTGGCATGTAAATTCTTGATACTAAGCATTGATTACCCCACTGAACCTTCAAGACTAATTTCGAGCAGCTTGCCGGCTTCTACGGCAAATTCCATTGGCAGCTCTTTGAATACTTCTTTACAGAAACCGTTAACAATCATAGAAACGGCCTTTTCTGTGTCTAAGCCACGCTGCTGACACAGGAATAATTGTTCGTCGCTCACCTTCGATGTTGTTGCTTCGTGCTCAACAATGGCTGAAGGGTTGCGGCTTTCGATATACGGGAATGTGTGCGCGCCACATTTGTCACCGATAAGTAGCGAGTCACACTCGGTGAAGTTACGTGCTCCGTCTGCGCGAGGGCCCATTTGAACCAGCCCGCGATAGGCGTTGTTACTGTTACCCGCTGAGATACCTTTAGAGATAATGGTCGACTTGGTATTTTTACCCACGTGGATCATCTTAGTTCCGGTATCAGCCTGCTGGCGACCGCGCGTTAGCGCTACTGAATAGAATTCACCTACACTGTTGTCGCCTTTAAGTACACAGCTTGGGTACTTCCACGTAACCGCAGAGCCGGTTTCAACCTGCGTCCACGAGATTTTGGCATTAGTATGCGCTACACCACGTTTTGTCACGAAGTTGTAGATACCGCCTTTACCGTTCTCGTCACCTGGGTACCAGTTCTGTACCGTTGAGTATTTAATTTGCGCATCGTCCATTGCCATTAGCTCAACCACTGCCGCATGCAGCTGATTTTCATCGCGCTGTGGTGCGGTACAACCTTCAAGGTAGCTTACATAGCTGCCTTCATCAGCAACAATCAAGGTACGCTCAAACTGACCGGTGTTCATTTCGTTAATACGGAAATAAGTAGAAAGCTCCATTGGGCAACGTGTGCCTTTTGGAATATAAACAAATGAACCGTCAGTAAATACAGCGCTATTAAGCGCAGCAAAATAGTTATCTGTGCGCGGCACTACCGAACCGATGTATTTCTTTACAAGGTCTGGGTACTTCTGTACTGCCTCGGAAATTGGGCAAAAGATCACTCCCGCTTCTTCAAGCTTATCGCGGAACGTAGTGACAACCGATACCGAGTCGAATACCGCATCTACCGCAACGCCTGCCAGCATTTCCTGCTCATGTAGAGGAATGCCCAGCTTTTCATAGGTGCGAAGTAGCTCAGGGTCAACTTCATCTAGCGACTTAGGCTTATCTTTCATACTCTTTGGTGCCGAGTAATAAGAAATGGCCTGATAATCGATTTTCGGATAGTCGACATGCGCCCAATCAGGCTCTTCCATTTCTAGCCATGCATGATAAGACTTCAAACGCCATTCAAGCATCCATTCAGGCTCGTTTTTCATTGCTGATATGCGGCGGATAACCGACTCGTCCAGGCCGCTTTCAAACGTTTCCGATTCGATTTCTGAATAGAAACCCGCATCGTACTTTCTTTCTAACGCCTGTTCGATCTGTTCACTCATGTTGGGATCTCACTTGTTTGCCTGCATTTGCTGCCACTAACCTTTCTATTTAACTGGCAAATAAATCACCCCACGGTCTTGGTAATTTATATCGACTTTCAACTTCAACAACGTCATTTATTTGGGTTTACGCCCAAAAGAGTTGCCAAAACTGCCAGTTACATTGCGGACAGCCTAAAATTTTGGTGCCGTAGTATATAATACCCGACTATTTCACTCAAATATTCAGCCATTAATTTATGGCCACTTACGCGTTTTAAACGCTGCTTAAAGGTCAATTTCCTTCAAACGCGCATTAATTTTCTTCCACATTCACTAAAATAAAAAAGAATGCGCTAACACTAACTACGCTTTGCCTACTACAAAAACCCGCGCTCAACGACGGTATAGGCGTTTATGCTGAAACCGCTTGGCGTAGTCTTGTTGTTACATCCACTACTTTTTGTATTACGTAATCGATGTCTTCTTGGGTCGTAAAACGCCCCACGCTGAATCTAATTCCTGCATGTGCCAATTCATTGCTGCGGCCAATCGCTTTTAACACATACGAAGGCTCTAAACTCGCTGACGTACATGCCGACCCTGAAGATACGGCAATATCATTTAAGCCCATCATCAAGCTTTCGCCGTCTACACCCGCAAAACTCACATTTAGAATGCCTGGGATTCGCTGTGTGGCGTGTCCGTTTAAATAGACATCGTCGAGCTGCTGAAGGCCCTGCCACAGCGATTCACGCAGCGCTAATATGCGCGCACTGTCCTCTTCCATTTTTGAGGAGGCTAGCGCGATGGCTTCACCCATTCCAACAATTTGATGGGTGGCTAATGTACCCGACCGCATGCCGCGCTCGTGGCCACCGCCATGAATTTGTGCCACCAGATTAATTTTGGGACGGCGACGCACATATAGTGCCCCCATACCTTTCGGGCCGTATATCTTGTGCGCCGATATAGACAGCAAATCTATAGGAAGCTCAGCTAAATCAATGGCAATTTTGCCCACACTTTGCGCACCATCCACATGAAAAAGAATGCCTTTGTCACGACAAAGCTGGCCAATAGCTTGAATGTCTTGGATAACCCCAAGTTCATTGTTAACGTGCATCACCGACACCAAAATAGTGTCGTCGCGCAACGCATTTTCAAGCGCATATAAATCAATTAACCCGTTCGGCTGTACTTCAAGATACGTAACCTCAAAGCCTTGGCTTTGTAAGTACTCACAGGTATCTAAAACCGCTTTGTGTTCGGTATTAACGGTAATGATATGTTTGCCTTTATTGGCATAACCTTGGGCGACGCCTTTTATAGCAAGATTGTTCGATTCAGTGGCCCCCGAAGTAAAAACAATTTCTCTAGGGTCGCAATTAAGCGCGTCGCTGATTTGATTTCTAGCAACATCAACCGCTTCTTCTGCCATCCAGCCGAAGCGATAGCTACGAGAAGCTGGGTTACCAAAGTTGCCATCCAGGGTTAGGCATTTTGCCATTGCCTCGGCCACATTCGGGTCTACTGGTGTTGTTGCTGCGTAATCTAAATAAATGGGTGTTGATAAAGCCATGCGTTACTCAATACCAATTTAAAGTTGAATACTAACTTCGATATCTTTGGTGATATGACGAAGTGATGCATTACCGTCTTGACGGTCGGCTACCTCTTGCACATCACGCTTTGCCATTAATTCGCCCAACGTAATTGAATTCAAAAACGCCGCAATGCGATCACTTAGGTCTTGCCACAAGCTGTGCGTTAGGCAGCGATCGCCGCCTTGACAGTCTGCTTGTCCTTGGCAACGTGTCGCATCAATGGACTCGTCGACGGCGCGAATGACTTCGCCTATCGCAATTTTGCTTGCTTCACGGCCTAACAAATAGCCGCCGCCAGGCCCGCGAACACTGTCTACTAATTGCTCTTTACGCAATCGAGAAAAAAGCTGTTCAAGGTAAGATAAAGAAATTTCTTGTCGTTCTGAAATGTCGGCAAGAGGCACTGGACCACGCTTTGAATGCAAAGCGACATCAAGCATTGCGGTAACCGCATAGCGCCCTTTCGAAGTGAGTTTCATTGGATTCTCCCGCCGTTTTATAGTGCGGGAATTTTCACATACCCGACTAAAATGGTCAAGTATAAGACCCAGTAAATTAGTCAGGTATTATTGATTCGAGTAATCGCTTTTGTACATCAAGGCTTTCGTTTCATTTTAGCCCGATCCAAATAAGCACTAATAGACGCTAATAGGTGCCGAATTAGCGTGGTTACTTCTACGCTAAATGCTAAGAAATCGTTTATTCTGCAAATGAATGATAACGTCGACCATAAGCGCTATTTGTTTGCATTTAAGTGAATATGAGCAAGAATACTGTCTGCTATCCGATGTGATTGAACGGTATCTATTTGATGGCGCAACCCGCGCAATATTTGATGTTTAGCACCTGATATAGCCCTGGCTGTCGCAACACCGCCACTGGGATGCACCATGTGATCAACATCTCCGTGTATCACTAATGTTGGGGCTTTGACATTTTGAAGCATTGGCGTTCGGTCCCCGGATTTCAAAATAGCACCGATTTGCCGGAACATCGCTTTTGCATCACTTTTGCCACCATTTCGCTGCCATGCCAAACGCGCGTACTGATGCCATTGATTTACGGCTCCGTTTGCAGCTACATCGCCAATATGCGTCATCATTGCCTGATAGTTTTTTACTGCGTCTTTTTCGTTCATTGGCGCTTTAGCTCTTGCCATTCGCCATAGCGTTGAATAAGAGGGTTGCCCTACGCGGCGATTCCCTGTCGTTGAGAAAATAGACGTCATAGATATCACTTTTTCAGGATGCAGACTTGCAAGAGTCTGTGCAATCATCCCTCCCATAGACATTCCTGCGATATGTGCGCTTGATATATTTAGCGCCTC
The DNA here is from genome assembly GCF_022348305.1 of Alteromonas sp. MmMcT2-2. Taxonomy (NCBI): domain Bacteria; kingdom Pseudomonadati; phylum Pseudomonadota; class Gammaproteobacteria; order Alteromonadales; family Alteromonadaceae; genus Alteromonas; species Alteromonas sp. MmMcT2-2. Next base: position 7,227 of record NZ_JAKRFA010000031.1, on the reverse strand, counting down.
TAACAACTGTGCAGTATCTTCAGCCATCCGTTCAAGTCCATATGCACCTTTCGGCGACCTTCCTCTTAACTGCTGTAATAGGCTGGGATGCGGTGTGTCGCTGCGTACTGACCTTCCTGCATCACGATTGTCAAAGCAAATAACGCGAAATCCACTAGAAACTAAACGCTCAATAAGCGCGTTTGGCCAATAAACCAACTGAAGACCTAAACCCACAATAAGTACAATGGTGTCGGTATTTCCGACACCATGTTCGGCATAGCAAAACCTATCACCGCTTTTAAGCGTTACGTATTGCTCATGATGCTGGGCTAAACTCATTTAAAGCTCTCGTGATTTAATAAAAGTAAGTGTGCGTCTATTAAAATTTCTATTCAAACTTAAGCGCTGGATCGTCTACACTGCCTTTCCGAAAAATTTTCACGTCTTGTGCATAATTGAACGACATAGACCAAGGAAACTGCATGCCTTGACGTGGCAACTGTTCTAAAGAGCGTTGGATGTAGCCAGCGCCAAAGTTTAGCAACGGTTGTGTTTCCATATTTGGGTCTGCTACAGGTGTACACTGTGTAAAGCCGTGCTCTTCCATATGATTGAGCAATCGCGTGAAATGTTCACATAGAAGGCCAATTTTTAGTGTCCACGATGAAGCTGTATAGCCCACCGCAATAGCAAAATTAGGCACACCACTGAGTAACATACCTTTATACGTAACACATTCTGGAAGCGAAATAGCTTCACCATCAATTTTTGGCACTATCCCTCCTAAAGGCAGAAGGTTTAATCCAGTGGCTGTTACTATAATATCTGCTTCAATATGCTGGCCCGAATCAAGTTTAATTCCTGTTTCAGTAAACGTATCTATAGTATCTGTTGCAACCGACGCCTTACCTTTCGAAATTGACTCGAATAAATCTCCACCCGGAACTGCACACAGTCGCTGCTCCCAAGGATTGTAAGGTGGGTTAAAGTGTATATCTACTGGATACCCTTCGGGTAACATTTTTGCATTAAGACTGCGTATTATTTTGCGCGCACGATGCGGAAAGCGCTGACAAAATGCGTACACCCAACGCTGTTTCGCTATGTTAAACCAACGCGCAGCTTTAAACGCTGTATCCTCGCTAAACCACGCGCGTAAATGTTTTGCGATTGGGTCATCTACGGGCACAGGCAATACGTAGGATGGCGTTCTTTGCAGCATAGCCACGTGCGATGCGCTTTTCGCTAGTGCGGGAACCAGCGTTACCGCCGTTGCACCGCTTCCGATTACCACGACGCGTTTGTTTTTGTATTCCAGATCTTCAGGCCAATGCTGAGGATGTACAATCTGGCCGTTAAATTGTGATTGCCCTTTGAAATGTGGTGCATAACCTTTATCGTATCGATAATAACCCGAAGCGTTAAATATCCATCTGGCGGCAATGTGCTCATGCTGCCCACTCTCTTCTGACTTTAACGTAACCCGCCAATAGTGTTTATCGCTTTGCCAATCTATATCTACCACACGAGTTAAAAAACGTATGTGCTCTTTAATACCGTTTTCAGCCGCGGTTTCTTCTACGTAAGCCTTTATTGAACGACCATCAGCAATGGCCTTTTTCTCTTTCCAAGGTTTGAATTCGTAGCCAAAGGTGAATAAATCAGAATCTGAGCGTATTCCCGGGTATTTGAATAAATCCCATGTGCCGCCCAAATCACCGCGGGCTTCTATAATAGAATATGAAAGGTCAGGACATTTTTTTTGAATGTGGTAGGCGCAGCCGATACCCGAAATTCCGGCTCCAACAATTAGTACGTCGAGTAATGGCGCTGTTTCTTGCATAACGTCCCTGAAAAGTGATAATCAACCTTCCATCTCAATGTATGTTGGAGTTATGCATGAGTCAATGTGCTTGTTAATGTTTTGTAAAAACAAGCCTTTGTGAATTTTTACTATATAAGGGTGAAGGTTCTCGGCCTTAGCACCCGAAAATAGTATGCGAAATTAGAGTTAAATAGCGGGGTCGAAAGAAGAATGAGCCTTCTCTCGCTCTTGGGTTTCCGTTAGGTCGAAACCCGTTTCTGCGAAATCTTCAGCGCTAATATTGTGTAAATTATCGGTACAGACATCGCCACCTAGTGACTGAATGACCTTGCACATCTCTTCCACTTTGGTGTCCATTTGGTGCATGTGCTCTAGCATTATGCCCATCGCATTGGCCACAGGATCAGGGTTATCTGGCGCGACAGCATAGGCATCAAAACCATATTTCTGGGCAATTTTATCTCGCTTGGGGTTTACCGACGCATTCATCTCTTTTTGCTTCGAGATAATGATACGACCCGGGATCCCCACTGCCGTAGCGCCATCAGGAATATCTTTTACGACCACAGAGTTAGACCCTACTTTAGCGTTTTCACCTATAATAATAGGCCCCAACACTTTGGCACCAGCCCCAACTACAGCGCCTTTTTTAAGGGTTGGGTGGCGCTTGCCTGCTCTCCAGCTAGTGCCTCCAAGAGTAACGCCGTGGTAAAGGGTGACATCATCGCCAATTTCTGCTGTTTCACCAATGACCACACCCATACCGTGGTCGATAAATACCCGTCGTCCTAACGTGGCACCAGGGTGAATTTCAATCCCCGTAAGCCAACGGCTAAAGGTTGATAAACTGCGTGCCAACCATTTCCATTCAGCCTTCCATAGTTTGTGACTAATGCGATGCAGCCACACTGCATGGAGGCCAGGATAGTTGGTGAGCACTTCAAAGGTGTTTCTGGCCGCTGGGTCGCGATGAAATACACCTTGAATATCATCTTTTATACGGGCGAACATAGTGTTTACTCTTTTTCTTCTATCGCTGGTGCAGGGTCTGCATCGCCTGAGTTACCATTCTTCACCGATTTATCGATAGACGCCAATATACCGCGTAATATATTAAGCTCTTGAGACTCAGGGCGTGCTCGGTTAAACAAGCGACGCAGCTTAGTCATAACCACACCCGGGTGACTTTTGCGAATGAACGACGTGCCTTCCAGCGTGGTTTCCAAATGCGTATAAAAACGCTCTAAATCGTCATTCAGTGGATATTCTTCCTCAACACTTGGATAGGTTTCGCGATTTAGATAGGCCATGCGAATCTCATAACAAAGGGTTTGCACTGCTGCTGCTAAGTTTAGTGAGCTGTATTCAGGGTTGGCTGGAATACACATATGGAAGTGACACTGCTGCAGCTCTTCATTAGTTAAACCACTGTTCTCACGCCCAAAGACCAAGGCTACCGGATACTTTTCTACTTCTTGGACCAGCTTCTCTCCACAGTCGCGCGGGCCTAACATAGGCCATGAATGAGTGCGAGAGCGTGCAGACGTCCCCACTACCAAGCCACAGTCTTTAACTGCCTCTTCCAGCGTGCTTACAATTTTCGCGTTAGCAAGCACATCACCAGCCCCTGCCGCCAATGCACTGGCTTGGCCGTCTGGCTCATTTACTGGGTCGACAAGATATAAGCTGCTCAGCCCCATGGTTTTCATAGCTCTTGCTGTCGAGCCGATGTTTCCCGTGTGAGACGTGTTAACTAAAATAATGCGAATATTCTCGAGCATGCGTGTAATACCTACGTACTTATTTGGATAGCGTCTTTAATTCGATAATACGCGCTTTTGGAGTACTATCTTACAGACCTTAATAGCGTGAAGTTTAACACAGCGGCAGTATAGATGGCTATTCACGCTATTGTGCTGGGATTTCATTTGCATCGCGCATAGATTCTGGTAGACTCCGCCCGTTTTCGAAAACAACTAGCTATTTTTTGTACAGTTAGTTTGTTTCATTGGTCTTTTACAATTGGTGGTTTATCTATGCATCCTATGCTGAATATTGCGGTGCGCGCTGCGCGTGCGGCTGGAACAGTTATTGTTCGTGGTTTTGAAAAACATAATGAAGTAGCAACAGAGTCAAAAGGCTTAAACGACTTCGTTACTCAAGTTGATAAAGAAGCAGAACAAGCAATTATTGCCAAAATTCAGCAGTCTTACCCGAACCATTGCTTCCTAGGTGAAGAATCGGGTGAAGTTTTGGGCACAGAAACTGATTATCAGTGGATCATCGATCCACTAGATGGCACCACTAACTTTGTAAAAGGCATTCCTCACTTTGCCGTTTCAATTGCACTTCTTCACAAAGGTCGCTTAGATCAAGCGGTTGTTTTCGACCCAATTCGCAGCGAACTATTCACCGCGAGCCGTGGTCAAGGCGCGCAGCTTAACGGTTATCGTATTCGTGCTTCTAAGCCTCGTGACCTTTCTGAAACCATTATTGCTACTGGCTTACCGTTTAAGAACAAATCTCAGTTTGGCGAGTATGCACTAAGCTTAAACAAGATTTTCCACGAAGTGGGTGACATTCGCCGCGCAGGTAGTGCTGCGCTAGACCTTGCTTACGTTGCAGCTGGCCGCCACGACGGTTACTGGGAGCGCGGCATTAAATCTTGGGATATCGCAGCAGGTGAGCTTATTGTTCGTGAAGCTGGCGGATTGGTAACAGACTTTAAAGGCGGAAACGACCCGCTTCACAAAGGCGAAATTGTTGCTGGTAGCGTGAAGGTGGTTCAAGGCCTAGTTAAGCATCTTAAATAAGAAGCATCTTAAGTAAGAAGCACCTTAAGTAAAAGCAGCTTAAATAAATCGCCCGTAAGCATATAAACTGAGCCGATAAACCAAGCACAGTTAGACAGTAAAGGCGCTATGACACGAATGACGTGACATAGCGCCTTTTTCTTTTTCTTTTTCTTTTTCTTTTTCTTTTTCTTTTTCTTTTTCTCACTTATAGTTTTCGTTTAACTTTAAGCCAAACAAAAATCTAAGTATTAAAAAGCGCTTGGCGACTTCGTATGTCAGTGCGCACCCCACAACGGTTATTAGTGTTATTAAAATAAATTCTCCGAGTGTCGACGATACACGGGAGCTCAAAAAGAACGCCGCCACCACAATTATCGTTTGATGCACCATATAGTATGGCAACACGCCTTTGTTCAAATAGCTCACCACCTTACTCGGGTTAGACAAATATTTTCGACCGAACCCCAATATTGCTGCCAACCATGCCCAGTGATTAAGTACAACGATTACACCAACCAAAACACGAAACCCAGGCGACGACTCTATTAACTGCCCTGTAGGGCCTAGCAAGTCGTGACGGTCTAAAATTATGACGCTGTAAAGTACTATCGCAATGGTTAAGCTTACGTAACGGGACCTCAAAATTGCAGCATACAATGCGGGTCTAAGCACAATCACAATACCTACCAACATCACAAAAAAGTACTTTGCATGACTATACCAATCATTAAGCAAGTCGTGAGACGTGGGATATGCTACTCGTAGCTCCAGCCATATGGCAGTCATGATCGTAACCACTAACACGCTAAACAGCGCCAAACTATCGAGTACTCTCAACGCCCTTACTTCCACAAATCTGATAAGCGGGAAAAACAGCAATATGAAAGCGCTATACACAAAAAGGTAAGGTAAAAACCAAAGGTGATTCCACGTCAGTAAGCCAATTACCGATTGTTTGTCGATAAACAAGTCAGTATTTGGATTAATGTAAGCAACGTAGAACTCGCTAAACGGCATGGCTAGTGCTCCGCTTACTGTCCACTCTACATAAACTTGTGGCGCGACGATAAAAAACATACCGAATACAAGTGGAATTAATATCCGCAACGCCCTCTTCCCCAGTAGTGAAAGGGATACACGCCAGCGAGAGGTCGTTTGGCCATAAGCGCGGCGCAGCACGACGGTAAATACCATGGCAGAGATCAAAAATAATAAAGACATACGCCATTGGTTGGTCAATATCATCACGTCTTGTAGTAGTGGAAATTGCACGTCGCTTTTTATATGCCAGCCCCACTCTAAAACGTAATACATTCCGATGTGATAAAAAATGAGTACACCAAATGCGATGACACGCAGCGCATCCAACTCGAAATAACGCTGAGTGACAGGACTCTCGACCACGGCCGTCTCTCTCGCCTCCCCCTTTGATGTTCTATTAACAAACGTTGCTTCCTGACCAACATATGCTTGCGTCAATGTCCTCACTCCTATTCAATAGTGTTTAACTAACGTGTTGCATCTAATGTGATAGACGTCCGACAGCAAACGCCTAAGTGACGAGAATTAAGGGAAAAAGGGTTAAGCGGTGAATAACTGGGATGAAAAATGGAGTCAGTTTCTTAGGGATTCTGAATCAAAACATAAATACGCTGCATTTGTTTTGCTTACAGCCTATTTGTTTATAAACAATTCAATCAATGCTGCGTCTAGTTGGACTGAATTTTCTCGAAGCGACAATAACAGCGTAGCACTTTGGGAGCCGTACGTTTGGGAATACTCGAGTGCTTTGAGCACCGCTTTGCTCGTCATCCCATTAATTATCGCTATACGTATACTCGATCAGAAGGTAAAAGTGGGAGCGACATGGCTTGGGTGGCATTTTGCCTTCGCCAGTTTATTTTCGGTAGCCCATGTATCATTAATGGTAGCATTTCGAAAGCTCGTCTATTTATTCTCTGAACGCAATTATGACTTTGGGATATGGCTCAATGAGTTCATCTACGAATATCGAAAGGATGTATGGGGCTATATTACTCTGATTACTTTTTACTATATTGCACGGTTTGGCTATCAACGCTTAATTGGTGAAGCATCACCTATTACACGCGACACATCACAGATAACGAATGACAACGTGGCCAGCACCTTACCTGACTATTTATTGGTGAAAAAGCTCAATAAGGAGTTTTTGGTTCAAGTCACTGACATACAGCGAGTAGAAGCCTCAGGAAATTACATTAACCTTCATACTCACGTGGGCGTTTACCCCTTGCGTTATACCCTTGGCCGGTTTTGTGAAGAAGGAGCGCATCAAGGCTTTATGCGAGTGCACCGGTCGCACGCAGTGCGAATACCTGCCATTGTGTCTATAAGTTATGAAGAAACAGGGGATGGAACAATAATGCTCAATAACGGTCAATCAGTAGCGCTTTCCAGGCGATATAAAGATGATCTGAAACAAGCATTAGCCCCCAATCAATAGTAAATTCCACTTTTGATAAAGCATAAAAAACCGCATCGTAGATGTAATGCCAGTCAGTTAAGCTGACTGGCATTTTTCTTTGTGGGGTATTTAGTCGGTCTTTTCCTCACTACTCTGGGGTAATACCTGTCAGGTCGTTT